>CAZGLC010000023.1:26451-30023 GCA_964526235.1 uncultured Bifidobacteriaceae bacterium | reverse complement strand
CTACGATCGGCGCGACAGCTCGGCCGTCCTGACCTGGAAGGGGCAGAGCCCCGTGCCCTATTCCCCGGTGCTCGACGGCGGATCGGTGCTCGTCAACGTGCGCGGCTTCAGCATCGGCACCAGCCCGCTGAACATCATCCAGAACACGGCCAGCATCCGCGACGACTTCACCACCTCCTACGACTGGGGCGGCCGCCACGACGTGAAAATGGGCGGCGAGTATTTCCGGTTCTACAACGACTTCCGCTGGTGCCTGCGGTGCATGGGAGAGGTGGACGCCACGGGCGGGCCGGTGCCCGCCAATCTGGAAGCGCTGTTCCCCGTGTGGAACGACCCGTCGACGTGGAATCTCCAGCCGTTGACCCCGATTACGCGGTGGGTCTTCCACTCGAAGTCGAGCACGGAGCACACCTACGATGTGACGCGCCACCTCTTTGCGGGGTGGGCGCAGGACGACTGGCGTGTGAACGACCGCCTGACGCTCAACCTCGGGGTCCGCTACGATTTCGACAGCAACGGGAATTCGGAGAAGCTCGAGTTCCGGCCGTGGCTGCCCGGCAATCTCCCGCGTGACAAGGCCAACTTCGCGCCGCGGCTCGGGATGAACCTGCGCGTCGACGACCGGACCGTCCTGCGGGGCGGCTACGGGATCTTCTTCGCCTTTCAGCCCAACGACGGCGTGCAGCAGTCGATCGGTTACCGGTGCGCGTTCGAGGCGAACGACTGTCCGCGGTTCGAAGAGCAGATCTTCCCGGACGGCCGGGCGGACTTCGTGCCGAACTGGCACGGTACGGGCCCGAGTCCGGAAGGTGAATGGGGCGGACCGAAGCCGACCTGGGAGCAGGCGCTGCGGAACGCCTGCGACGTCAACCGATCGGCGCCCCGCTGCTCGTACCGGTCGCTTGTGCAGGAGATCAATTACGCAGGCCGCCCACCGCAGTACAGCCATCAGGCGGGCGCGGGCGTGCAGCGGCAGATCGGGAACGTCGCGGTGGCCGAGGTGAACTTCAACTTCACCGGCGGCCGGCGCGAGGAAATCGCGATGAACGGGAATCTGTCGTACAACCCCGCAACCGGCGCCAACTACCTCTTCAGCGACGTCAGCCGGCGCCCGTTCCCCGACTGGGGCACGGTGAACTTCGAGTGGCTGGCGGGGTGGTCCAATTACTACGGCACCGATTTCACGTTCACGAAGCGGTACAGCGACAACTGGCAGCTCTCGACGAGCTACACGCTGGCCTACTTCAGGGACGCGTCTCCGCGGCGGGCGCAGTGGTTCATCGGGGCTGACGGCCTCGCGACGTACGCGCCGATCCCGTTTGCGCTGGCTCCGGATATGGGGGGCGAATACACCTACGCGCTCGGCGATCAACGCCACCGCGTGACGGCCAATGGCATCTGGGACGTCGGCCGGGGCTTCCAGGTGAGCGGGATCTACTTCTACGGCTCCGGCGAGCGGAACCTCGTGTCGACCGGCGTCGACCGGCGGGGCGAGGGCGGACAGACGGCCTCCGGCAGCCAGGTCGCCGGCTCGAGTGAGCAGCGGCTCCGCGCCGACGGCTCGATCGTCGCGCGCAACAGCCTCGTCGGCGATCCGATTCACCGGGTGGACATGCGGCTCCAGCAGCGGATCCCGATCGCCGGCACGATGCGGCTGGACGGCATGTTCGAGGTGTTCAACCTGTTCAATCACGTGAACTACGGCTCGTACGTGACCAACGAGAGCAACGCGCTGTTCGGACGGCCGTCCTTCAACAGCAACATCGCGTACTGGCCGCGGGTGCTGCAGCTCGGCATCCGGCTGGCTTTCTAGTCGGTAGGTGGTAGTCGGTAGTTGGTGGTTGGTAGTTGGTAGGAGGTCGTGATGTCATCGTCCACGTGCCGCTGGGTGCTGAGCGGCGTCATGGCGCTCGCGGCGGCGGCGTGGACGTCTTCCGCGGGGATGGCCGGACAAGGCCCGGCCGCCCCCGCGGCTCAATCGGGCGCGTCGGTCGAGACCCCGCGCCGCGCGAACGGCGCGCCGGATTTCAGCGGGATCTGGGTGCCGACGCGTCGGCGCGGCGCGCCGATCGTGGGTGGCTTCGTGCGCTTCAACGCTGAGACCAACACGTTGACGCTGCCGAGCCGGACCAACAATCCGGTCGACTTCGAGCGGGACTTCGGCGTGGCGGCCCGGGCCATCCCGCGGGAGCGGCGGCCCTGGTACAAACCGCAGCAGTGGGAACGGGTGCAGTTCAGCGACGTGCACGGCCACAGCGTCAAGGCGCCCGATCCGGAGTTCCAGTGCATGCCCCCCGGCGTGCCGCGCGCCGGCATGCCCGAGGAGATCGTCCAGTCCGACCGGCACATGGTCTTCGTGTACGGTCACCTCATCCGCCGGATCTACCTCGACGGCCGGCCTCACCCACCGGAGGATCAGTGGCTGGGCACGTGGTTCGGCCACTCGGTCGGCCGATGGGAAGGGGACACGCTCGTGATCTCGACCGTCGACTTCAACGGGCTCGAGTGGCTCGGCTGGCCCGGCTGGATCACGAGTCCCGACAAACGTGTGATCGAGCGGATGCGGCGCACGGGCAACACGCTCACGTGGGAGGCCGAGGTCACCGATTCGATCCTGATGCAGCCGTGGAAGGCCGGGCCGCTGACGCGGCAGTTCAATACGGACCCGCAGGCGGAGATCGAGGAAACGCTGCCGTGCGTGGAGCGTGACCTGGAGCACATGGTCACGCGCGAGCGCGGTTAGCCGCCGCGAATCGACTGATCGATCAGCTCGATCGGGTGGACGATCCGCCAGTTGAACCCGAGGCGCCGGCCCGCGGCGGCGATCTGCAGGATGCAGCCGGGATTGGCCGTGGCGATCACGTCCGGCTCGAGCGCGGCGATGTGCCGCGCCTTTCTGGCGCCGAGGTCGGCCGCGGCATCGGGCTCCACGAGGTTGTAGATGCCGGCGCTCCCGCAGCAGATGTCGCTTTCGGCCGGGGTCTGCACCTCCAGGCCGGGAATCGCCGCGAGCAGCGCGCGCGGCTCGCCGTGCACCCCTTGCGCGTGCGCCAGGTGGCAGGCGTCGTGGTACGCCACCCGCGCGCGGATCGGGTGGCGCGGCGCGCGGCTCTCGCCAAGCTCGATGAGCACCTCGGAGACGTCGCGCACGCGCGCGCCGAAGGCCTTCGCCCGCGCCGCCCAAGCCGGGTCGTCGGCGAACAGATCCCCGTATTCCTTCATGCACGATCCGCAGCCGGCGGCGTTGACGGCCACGCGGTCGACGCCGGCGCGCTCGAACACCGCAATCGTCTCGCGCGCGAGCGCGCGCGCCTGATCGATCCGTCCCGCGTGGAGCGCCAGCGCGCCGCAGCATCCCTGCGCGGCGGGCGCTGCGACGCGGCAGCCTTCGGCCGCCAGCACGTCGACCGTCGCCTGATTGACGTGCGGAAACGCGAGGCGCTGCACGCACCCGGTCAGCAGGCCCACTGACATCCGCGCCGGTCCCGCCGCCGGCGTCTCCTCCGCCACGCTCGTCGTCAGCGACCGCCACGAGACCGGCGGCGCCAGCGTCAGCAGCGCCCGCAGACGCG
>CAZGLC010000023.1:0-26351 GCA_964526235.1 uncultured Bifidobacteriaceae bacterium | reverse complement strand
GTCAGCGACCGCCACGAGACCGGCGGCGCCAGCGTCAGCAGCGCCCGCAGACGCGCCGGCAGCAGCCGGAGCACCCCTGCGCGGTCGGCCGCTCTGAGCAGCCATCCGCCGAGCGCGAGCGGCGCGAGGACGATCCGCAGCCGGGCAGGATAGGGGAGCAGGGCGAACAGCAGTGCGCGGAACGCACGATCGCCGAAGCCGCGCGGGTAGTGCCGCTCGATCTGCGCGCGGGTGCGCTCGATGAGCGGTCCGTACTGCACGCCGGAGGGGCACGCCGTCACGCAGGCCATGCAGCCGAGGCAGGCGTCGAAATGGCGGACGAACGACGGGGTCATGGCCGCGCGTCCCTCGAGCGCCGCCTTCATCAGGTAGATGCGCCCGCGGGGCGAGTCCATCTCCTCGCCCCACAGCAGATACGTGGGGCAGGTCGGCAGGCAGAACCCGCAGTGGACGCACGCATCGATCAGTGCGCGCGACGGCGCGTCGACTCCGTCGAAGGTGGATCCGGCGGGCATCAGACCGGCCCCCGGCCGGCGTTGAGAATCCCCGCGGGATCCAGCGCGCGCTTGATCGCCGAGAGTACGGGCGCGGCCGGACCGGCCGGCCCCCACGCATCGACCTGCGCCTTCACGTCAGGCGGCGCGTCCTGAATCGTCACGTGCCTGAGGAGTGCTGTCCGCTCGCGCAGCCGTTCGACGGTCGAGGCCTGCCAGTCGACGCCGCCGTCGAGCCGGACGAGCCCGGTGCCGACCGCCGCGCGCGCCACCAGCTCGAGTGATCCACGCGAATCGCCAATCTCCTCGACGAGCGCGAGCACGTCGGACAGCGCGGCGGGCAACCAGCTCATGCGAACCACGGTGCCCGCTGACGCCGCGGCCCGTACGCGATAGCGCCGCCACAGCGCCTGTTCCGGGTCGCCGGCGACGACTTCCCCGTCGCCCACGAGCGCGCGCGCCTGTTCCACCTGCGCGGCGGCGGCTGCAGGCGACGTGGCAAACCGTACCAACAGGATGTAGGGCGGCGTCCGCAGTTCCACCGCCGCTGGTTCCAGTTGACTGTCGGCGAGCCGCGTCACCGCGGCCGCGATGCCGTCGCGATCCGCGAACGTCACGCTGAGCGTCTGTGACGCGGCCGGCACGGGCAGGAGCTTGAACGTGGCGCTGACGATCACCGCGAGGCTGCCGAACGATCCACTGACGATCTTCCCGAGGTCGTACCCGGCGACGTTCTTGACGACGTTGCCGCCGGCTTTCACGAGCCGCCCATCGGTCGTCGCCAGGCGGATCCCGATGAGGAGGTCGCGCGGCGTGCCGTAGCGGTGCCGCAGCGGTCCGGCGTCGTTGGTCGCGACGGCGCCGCCAACCGTCGACTCGCCGCCGGCCGCATCGACCGGCAGCCACTGCCGATGCTGGCCGAGCGCGGCGTTCAGCTCGTCGAGCGTGGCGCCCGCCTCGACCGTGGCCGTGAGGTCGGCATGCGCGTGGGCGAGCACCCGGTTCAGCTGGCGCATGCCAATCACCAGATCAATCGGTGTCGGCACGCGTCCCCAGCCGAGCTTGGTGCCGCCGCCGCGCACGACGGACGTGAGCCGCTCGCGCGAGGCCCAGGCGAGCAGCGCGGCCACTTCCTCCGCGGTCCGCGGCTCCACGACGAGGCGCGGCCGCACGCCGTCGATCCGGTCGGCGTCCTTGCCCGCGCGCACGAGCGCGGCGGACAGAACGGGCGCCTGCAGCAGGGTCTCGGTGGAAGCCGTCATTAGAAACGGTCGGCTAGGCCGGCTTTCTCAATCGGATGCTGCCGGTACGGGCCGGGGACTTCGCCGCAGAGCCGCGGGGTGGGAAAAATCTTGCCGGGGTTGCACAGGTGCCGCGGATCGATCGCGTCGCGCACCCGCTCCATCAGATCGAGATCCTCGTCGGTGAACATCCGCGGCATGAACTCGCGCTTGTCCATACCGACGCCGTGCTCGCCCGTGATCGACCCGCCCGCTTCGAGGCAGTAGGAGAGAATCTCGGCGGCGGCCTCGACGGCCTCTTCCGCCTGGCCGGGGATCTTGTCGTCGTAGCAGATGAGCGGATGCAGATTGCCGTCGCCGGCGTGAAACACGTTGGCGATGCGGAGGCCGCGGCGGATCTCGAGCTGCCGGATCCGCTCGAGCACCTCCGGGAGTTTCGTGCGGGGCACCACCCCGTCCTGCACGTAATAGCTCGGCGCGACGCGCCCCATGGCGGCAAACGCGGCTTTCCGGCCTCGCCAGATCCGGGCGCGCTGCTCGTCGTCGGTGGCAATCTCGATGCTCGTGGCGCCGGCGCGGCGGCAGATCTGTTCCGCCAGCGGAAATAGCTCGGCAACTTCAGACGCAGGGCCGTCGAGTTCCACGATCAGCACGGCCTCGGCCGCGGGGAATCCGGGCTGCACGGCCGCTTCGGCTGCCTCGATCGCGAGCGCGTCCATCATCTCGACGGCCGCCGGGATGATGCCGGCCGCGATGATCTCGGAGACCGCCGCGCCGGCGCCGCCGATCGTGTCGAAGGCGGCCAGCAGCGTTCGCACGCTTTCGGGGCGCCGCAGAATGCGCACGACCGCGCGCGTGACGACGGCCAGGGTCCCTTCGGAGCCGATGATGAGGCCCACGAGATCGGGGCCGGTCGCGCCGGCAATCGCGCCGTCGAGCCGCATCAGCTCGCCGTCCGGCATGACGACGTCGAGCGCCAGCACGTGATGCGTGGTGAACCCGTATTTCAGGCAGTGGGCGCCGCCGGAGTTTTCGGCCACGTTGCCGCCGATCGAGCACACCTGCTGGCTCGACGGATCGGGCGCGTAGTAGTAGCCGTGCGGGGCCACGCGCCTGGTGATCTCGAGATTGGTGACGCCCGGCTCCACCGTCACGCGCCGATTGGGAATATCGACGTCGAGGACGCGATTGAGGCGCGACAGCCCGATGACGACGCCGCCGGGCACCGGGAGCGCGCCGCCGGAGAGGCCCGTGCCGTGTCCGCGGGCGACGAACGGCACGCCGGCCTGATGGCAGACGCGCACGACGGCCTGCACCTGAGCGGCTGAGCTCGGCAGGACGACCGCCGCCGGCTCCTCGCGCAGGTACGGGAGCGCGTCGCACTCGTACGTCAGGAGCTCCAGCGGCTCGCGCACGATGCCGCCGTGGCCGCAGATGCGTTCCAGCTCGCGCAGGACGCGCGCGTCGAGAGTTGTCGGCATTGGCGGAACAATACTATTATCACCGACCACCACGTTGCGAGGAGCGAGACCGATGAATCGATGGCTGCCCGTCGTCGGCGGCGTCTGCATGAACCTGGCGCTCGGCTCGCTCTACGCCTGGAGCGTGTTCGTGCTGCCGCTCGAGCAGGAATTCGGGTGGACGCGCGCTCAGACGTCGTGGACGTTCACGATCGCGATCGTGACGTTTGCCGCGTCGTTCATCGTCGCTGGACGACTCCAGGACCTGCGCGGGCCGCGGATCTGCGCCGCCATCGGCGGGACGCTCGTCGGCGCCGGCTTCATCCTGTCGAGCTTCACGAGCTCGCTCACCTATCTCTATCTGATCTTCGGCGTCATCGTCGGCCTCGGGAACGGGTTCGGCTACGCCACGCCGGTGCCGGTGGCGTCGAAATGGTTTCCCGACAAGCGCGGGCTCGTCGTCGGCCTCATGGTGGGCGGCTACGGCGCCGGGTCCGCGATCTTCGGACCGGTCGCGACCTCGCTCGTCGGCAGCGTCGGCTGGCGGCCGACGTTCCAGATCCTCGGCGCGCTGTTCTTCGTGATGGGGATGATCGGCGTGTGGCTGCTGCAGAATCCGCCCGCCGGCTATCGGCCGCCTGGATGGACGCCGTCGACGACCGGCGCGGCGGCGCAACGCACCAGCCGCGACTACACGACCGCGGACATGGTGCGGACGCCGACCTTCTATGCCCTCTGGGTGGCCTACTGCCTGGGCGCCACCGCCGGCCTCATGGTGATCAGCCAGCTCGTGCCGTTCGCGCGGGCGGCGGGCTTGACGGCTGCCGCGGCGACCTTCGCGATTACGATTGGCGCGGTCGGCAATGCCGGCGGCCGCATCCTGTCCGGGTGGCTCTCGGACACGCTCGGCCGGCTGGCCACGCTGCGCGTGATGGTGCTGCTCTCGGCCGTCGCGATGCCGATCTGGTTTGTCGTGCGCGAGGATCTCGCCCTGTTCTATCTGCTCGCCGTGGTGGTCTACTGGTGCTACGGCACGCAGCTGTCGGTGTTTGCCTCGACGACCGCCGATTTCTACGGCACGCGCCATCTCGGCATGAACTACGGCCTGCTGTTCAGCGCCTGGGGCGTGGCCGGCATCATCGGGCCGATGATCGGCGCGCAGGTCTTCGACGCCTTCGGCGACTATCGGTACGCGTTCTATACGGCGGGCGCGCTGGCGCTCGTTTCGCTGGCGTCGCTCCTGGCGGCCCGCCCTCCGCACATCGCCGCATCGGCGGCCGCGGTCAACGCGTCCCCCGCGGGCGCGCGATAAATGCATCTGTAGGAGACCTGGAATCATGAGCACTATTGCGAGAACCGACGCGGGCGAGATTGCCGTTCACTGGAAAGAAGAGGAGTACGTCCACCCGTCCGCCCGGTTCATCGGGCAGGCGAACCTTGTCGATCCGGCGATCCTCGACCGGTTCACGGAAGAGCACTTTCCCGAGTGCTTCAGGGAGTACGCGGACCTGCTGGTGTGGGACCGCTACTGGCACACGACGCTCGACACGAGCAACCCGCCGTTCTGGAAGTGGTTCGTCGGCGGCATGCTCAACGCCTGTTACAACTGCGTGGACCGGCACCTGCCCAGATACAAGAACAAGGCGGCGCTCATCTTCGTGCCCGAGGCGGAGACGGAGCCGACGTCGACGCTCACGTATCAGGACCTGTACGTCCGCGTGAACGAAACCGCGGCGGTGCTGCGCGACTTCTGCGGGCTCAAGGCGGGCGACCGCGTCACGATCCACATGCCGATGATCCTCGAGCTGCCGGTCACGATGCTGGCGTGCGCGCGGCTCGGCGTGACGCACTCGGTCGTGTTCGGCGGCTTCAGCGGCGAGGCGGCCGGGCTGCGGGCGGCCGACTCGGGCAGTCGCGTCATGATCTACGCCGATGCCTACTACCGCAACGGCAAGCTGATCGATCACAAGGCGAGCGCCGACATCGCGGTGCAGGTCGCGGCGGCCGAGGGGCTCACGGTCGACAAGGTGCTCGTGTGGCGGCGCCGCGACGGGCAGGACCTCTCGAACACGCCGATGGTCCAGGGGCGCGACTACTACATGGAGGACCTGCTCAAGAGCGTCCGGCGCGCGAAGGTGGCGCCGGTGTCGCTCGACGCCGAGCACCCGCTGTTCCTGATGTACACGAGCGGGTCCACCGGCAAGCCGAAGGGGTGCCAGCACCGCACGGGCGGGTATCTCGCCTACGTGACCGGCACGGCCAAGTATTACCAGGACCTCCATCCCGAGGACGTCTACTGGTGCATGGCCGACATCGGCTGGATCACCGGCCACTCCTACATCGTCTATGGGCCGCTGTCGCTGGCGGCGACCTCGGTGATCTACGAGGGCGTGCCGAACTATCCCGACGCCGGCCGTCCCTGGCGCATCGCCGAGCAGCTCGACGTCAACATCTTCCACACGTCGCCGACCGCGATCCGGATGCTGCGCAAGGCGGGACCGAACGAGCCGCTCAAGTACAACTACCGCTTCAAGCACATGACGACGGTGGGCGAGCCGATCGAGCCGGAGACGTGGCGCTGGTATCACGAGGTCGTCGGCAAGGGGCAGGCGGTGATCGTCGACACCTGGTGGCAGACCGAGACCGGCGGCTTCCTGATCACGACGACGCCGGCGCTCGATCCGATGAAGCCGGGCAGCGCCGGGCCGCCCGCGCTCGGGATCTTCCCGGTCATCTTCGACGAAAACGGGAAGGAGCTCCCGATGGGCTCGGGCCGCGCCGGCAACCTCGGCATCCGCAACCCGTGGCCGAGCATCATGCAGACGATCCTCAATGACGACGACCGGTTCGTCCGCCAGTACTATGCGAAGTACTGCAAGGACCCGAAGAGCAAGGACTGGCGCGACTGGCCGTACTTCGCGGCCGACGGCGCGGTGCTCGCCGCCGACGGGTACTACCGGATTCTCGGCCGCGTCGACGACGTGATCAACGTCGCCGGCCACCGCCTCGGCACCAAGGAAGTCGAGTCGGCGTGCCTGACGGTCGCCTCGGTGGCCGAGGCCGCCGTCGTTCCCGAGGTGGATGAAATCAAGGGACGGATGCCGGCGATTTACGCGTCGCTCAAACCGGGCGTCGCCGACGCGAAGCAGGCGACCGAGCAGATCGTCGCGGCGGTCGAGACGATCATCGGCAAGATCGCGCGTCCGAAATCGGTCCACATCGTGCCCGACCTGCCGAAGACGCGGTCCGGCAAGATCATGAGGCGGATTCTCGCCGCGATCTCAAACCGCATGGATACGGGAGATGTGACGACGCTCGCCAACCCCGAGATCGTCGAGCAGATCCGCAAGCAAGTGCAGGGTGAAGGCCCGGTGGAGCTGCAGGAAGGTCCCGAAGACCTGAAGCGCTTCGGCGAACAGGAGTAGGATTCAACGGCTATGACACAACGTATTGTTCGTTCCCTCGTCGTCTTCGCTGCGCTTCTCGTCGTCCCTGTTGTAGCCTCGGCGCAGCAGGAAGCCGTCTTGAGCGGCACTGTCAGCGACACGACGGGCGGCGTCCTTCCGGGCGTCATCGTCCGCGCCATCCACGAGGCCACGGGCAACAGCTTCGAGGCGGTGACCGACGAGGCCGGCGGATACCTCCTGCCCGTTCGCGTCGGCCTCTACCGGATCTCCGCCGAGCTGTCCGGATTCTCGTCACCGACGCGCACGGGCGTCGAGGTGCTCATCGGGCAGCAGGTGGTCGTCAACGTTCAGATGCGGCCGGCGACGCTGCAGGAATCGGTGACCGTCACCGCGGAGGCGCCGCTCGTCGACGTGACCCGGTCGCGGGTCTCCGGCAACATCGACCCGCGGCAGATGCAGGAGCTCCCGGTGCAGGGGCGCAACTGGATGAACCTGACGATGCTCGCGCCCGGGAGCCGCGTGAACGCGGTGCGCGAAGTGCCGATCACGACGGAGGCGTCGAGCGTCGGCGTGCAGATGAACCTCGACGGGCAGCAGGTGACCAACATGGTCGCGCTCGGGTTCGGGCAGCCGCGCTACAGCCGCGACGCCATCGGCGAGTTCGAGTTCGTCGCCAACCGCTTCGATGCGACCCAGGGACGCTCGATGGGCGTCCAGGTGAACGCGGTCACGAAGTCGGGCACCAACCAGTACGCGGGGACGTTCTCAGGATATTTCCGCGACGACGACATCAATGCCGCGGATCACGTGGTCGGACGCGTCCTGCCGTACTCCAACCAGCAGATCAGCACGACGTTCGGCGGCCCGATCCGGCGCGATCGATTCCACTTCTTCGCCAGCTTCGAGTACGAGCGCGAGCCGCAGACGTTCAGCTATACGACGCCGTATCCGAAGTTCAACGGCAGCCTGACCGGCACGCGCAAGGAGTACAAGCAGCTCGGCCGCGCGGATTACCAGTTCTCGCCGCAGAACCGATTGTCGGTACGCGTGTCACGCTACGACAACAGGATTCCGTACGACTCGCGCTACACCGGCGGGTCGGATCGCACGATGGCGTCCGCCATCGGGACGAACCGGCGCAGCGAACAGGTGCAGGGCACCTGGACGCAGGTGCTCGGCAACCGGGCGGTCAACGAAATCAAGGGCGGCCACAGCATGTTCCACTGGAACCAGTTCGCCCACGTGAAAAATCCGAATTCGCTGCCGGGAATGACGGCCGGGTTCGGCGCGCCGAACATCCTGATGACCGGCTTCACGCTCGGCCAGAGCCACGCCATCACGCCGCAGGACATCGGCGAGGACTTCTACACGGTCCGCGACGATCTGACGCTGTCGTTCAACCGCGGCGGCCGCCACGACCTGCGGCTCGGCGGCGAGTACATGTATCACTTCACGTTCGAGACGGTCTGCAACCAGTGCATGGGGCAGCTCGATCTGCGCGGCGGCCCCGTGCCGCGCAATATCGAGGACCTCATCGTCGACGTCCACGACGTGTCGACGTGGAACCTGGCGCCGCTCTCGCCGATTGCGCGCTTCTATCAGCGCGCCATTGGGATGGACAGCTCGCCGTTTTCACGGCCGAGCGGTAATTCAGGATTCACGGAATACGCGCCGCGGCACGTGTACGCGGCGTGGTTCCAGGACAACTGGTCGGTGACGCCCCGCCTGACGCTCAATCTCGGCCTCCGCTACGACCTCTCGATAGGCGAGTTCGTCAACTGGGTCGGATTCGCGCCCCTCATCGAGGCAAACCGGCCGAACGACACGAACAACTGGGCTCCCCGGCTGGGCTTCGCGTACCAGCTGACGGATCGGACTGTCGTCCGGGGTGGGTACGGCGTGTACTACGCCGAAGTCACCGGGCAGCCTGCGGTCTTCACGCTGCGCAACGTACAGCAGATCACGCCGCAGATCCTGAATGACGGGCGCCCCGATTTCGCGTCGAATCCGTTCAATGGGCCGGCGCCGAATCACGATCAGGCCTCGCGGCTCCTCTGCTCGGTCAACCGCTCGGCGACGTGTCTGCGGCCGAGCGTGGGCAACTTCGTGGCGCCGGATCTCAAGTCGCCGTTCAGTCACCAGGCGTCGCTCGGGTTCCAGCGCCAGTTGACCCAGTCGATGGCCGTCGAAGCCGACTGGGCCTACACCGGGAACCAGGACATCCTGAACGCCCGGAACATCAATCTGTCGTTCAATCCCGACACGGGTGCGAACTATGCCTTCACCGACATCGCCCGGCGGCCGTACCCGGATTTTGGAAACCTCAGCCTCAACCGGCCCGACCGCGACCAGCGGTACCACGCGCTCCAGGTGGGGCTCACCAAACGCATGAGCAACCGCTGGCAGGCGGCGGCGACCTACTCGCTCGGCGCGCAGTGGAACTTCGATCAGCTGCCGCTCAATCCCGGGTGCGAGAATCCAATGATTTGGACGGCCGCCGCCGGTTTCCGGTGTGATGTTCCGGTAACTCTGGCGGCCGATATCGCCGAGAACGCCTGGTACCTCGCCGACGACCTCGATTCCAGCCAGCGCCACCGCGCCACCTTCAATAGCATCTGGGACGCCGGGTACGGGTTTCAGTTGAGCGGTCTCTACGTGTACGGCGATGAGGGTTGGGAGACGCCGCAGGCTGGCGTGGACGTGCGCGGAAAGGTCGGTTTGCAGGAGGCAGAGAGCCGGCTGCGCCGGGATGGGACGTTGATCGCCCGCAGAAGCTTCGATCGGAAGTCGATGCATCGGATCGACCTCCGCGTGCAGCGGCGTTTTCGGCTGGGTGGACGGGTGAGCATCGACGGCATCGCCGAGGTGTTCAACCTGTTCGACCGAGCCAATTTCGAGTCGTACGTGCGCAACGAACAGAACGCGCGATTCGGCCGGCCGAACGCGCACTCGAACATCGCCTACGCGCCGCGGGTGCTGCAGCTCGGCTTCCGGACGCAGTTCTAGGCGAACGGCCGCCGAGAACGTCGAGGCAGCCACGAAACACCGAGGCACCGAGACACCGAGACTAGAAAAAGTTTCTCGGTGCCTCGGTGTCTCGGTGGTACGTGACGAGCGTTTTTCTCAGATCCTCAGCACGATCTTCCCGAACTGTTTTCCCTCTTCCATCCGTTGGTGTGCCTCTGGGGCTGATTCCAGCGGCAGCACCATATCGACGATTGGCCGCATGCCGGCCGCGTAGAGCCGAAGCATCGCCGCGAAGTCGCGGCGGCTTCCCATCGTGGCTCCCAGCACGTTCAGCTGCTTCCAGAAGATCCGCCGGACCTCGAGATGCTGCGCCGGTCCGAGCGTGGCGCCGTACGAGACGACGCGGCCGCCCGGTTTCACCAGATCGAGCGCCTGGTTGAAGGTCTCGCCGCCCGCCCCGTCGATGACGACGTCCGGCCGCTTGCCGATCAGGTCGATGAGCGTCTTCGGCCATGCGGGGTCGCCGTGATTGACGCCCCCGGCGGCCCCGTGCCGCCGTGCGGCCTCGAGCTTGGCGCCGCTGCCGGACGTCACGTAGACCGACGCGCCCAGCTGGCGGGCGATCAGCAGCGCGCACGTGGCCACGCCGCCGCCGATGCCGGTGACGACCACGTCCTCGCCGGCTTGAATCTGCGCGCGCGTGACAAGGGCCCGATACGCGGTGACCGAGGCGAGGGGCACGGCTGCGGCTTCTTCCCACGACAGATGCCGCGGCCGGTCGTGCAGCGAGTCGGCCGGCACCGTGACGAGCTCCGCGTACGTGCCGTCGCGCGGCAGACCGAGGATCTGAAACGCCGGTCCCTGCACGCGCTCGTCGTCGCCCCAATTGAGCGTCGGGTCGATGACGACCTCGCGGCCGCGCCAGGCGCCATCGACGCCGGCGCCGGTCTCGACGACGTCACCCGCGCCGTCGGAGCCGAGGATGATGGGAAGCGTGATCCCCGCGTAGCGCCCGGTCCGGATCCAGACGTCGCGATGGTTGAGCGCCGCCGCGCGCAGGCGCACCACCACCTCGCCCGTCGCGGGCCGCGGATCGGCGACCTCCTCGACTCGCAGCACCTCCGGCGCCCCGAGGGCGCGCAGCACGACGGCTCTCATCTGATAGAGTCTTCTATCACGACCTTATCGCGGGGTCCCCAACGCGCGGTTTTTGCGCGTTGGGGTGCTAGCCATATGACCCGGGACTGGATTATCGATGCGCTCTCATACCGTTCTGACAGTTCTCTTCGTGACGTGTGCCGCGGGCACGGCGCCGGCGCAGGCGCCGCAGGCATCGTCTTCCGACGAACGCACGACGACGGCCACCCGCGCGGCGGGCCCGATCGCGGTTGACGGCCGCCTCGACGAGGCAGCCTGGCAGGCGGCGCCGGCCACGCGCGGCTTCATCCAGAACGAGCCGCGGGAAGGCGAGCCGGCCAGCTTCGATACCGAGGTGCGCATCGTCTACGACGAGGAGGCGATCTACTTCGCCGTCGTCGCGGCGGACCCGGAGCCGTCGCGAATCGTCGTCGCGGATCTGAAAAAGGACTACGCGGTCGACGGCAGCGACGCGTTCGTCATCCTGCTCGACACCTTTCACGACGGCCGCAACGGCTACCAGTTCGCGACCAACCCTGCCGGCGCCAAGTGGGACGCGCAGCTCGCCAACGAGGGGCGCGACTTCAACGTGAACTGGGATGGCATCTGGGCGGTGGAGACCCGCATTACCGAAACCGGGTGGGTCGCTGAAATCGTCATCCCGTTCCGCACGCTGAAGTTCTCCGACGCCGATCCGCAGACGTGGGGGATCAATTTCCGGCGGAAGGTGCGGCGGCTGAACGAAGACAGCTTCTGGTCGCCGTTGCCGCGGATCTACGGCCTCGAGCGCGTCTCGATGGCGGGCACGCTCGACGGACTGCAGGGCATCCGCGCGGGGCGGAATCTGCGGATCAAGCCGTACGTCTCGACGAGCGGCAGCACCGTGGGGCGGCTGCCGACGCGCGGCGACTT
Organism: uncultured Bifidobacteriaceae bacterium; assembly: GCA_964526235.1. Lineage (GTDB taxonomy): Bacteria > Acidobacteriota > Vicinamibacteria > Vicinamibacterales > UBA2999 > MELF01. Next base: position 14,733 of record CAZGLC010000023.1, on the reverse strand, counting down.
CGACGGCGGCCTCGACGTGAAGTACGGCCTCACGACGGGATTGGCCTGGGATTTCACCGTCAACACCGACTTCTCGCAGGTGGAAGCCGACGAGCAGCAGGTGAACCTGACCCGGTTCAGCCTGTTCTTTCCGGAGAAGCGCGACTTCTTCCTGGAGAACGCCGGCATGTTCGACTTCGGGTCGACCGGCGGCGGCTTTTTCGGCCTCGGCACCGGCGCCCTCCGCTACGGGAGCCGCCTCTCCCGGGTTCCCCAGATGCGGCTCTTCTTCAGCCGGCGCATCGGCCTGTCGGAGGACGGGCAGGCGATTCCGATCGTGGGGGGAACGCGCCTGTCGGGCCGCTCGGGCGCCTATTCGGTCGGCGCGCTCAACATCCAGCAGGGCGAGGCGGCCAGCGTGCCCGCGACGAACGTCACCGCGCTGCGCCTGCGCCGCGACATCCTGACGAACTCCGACGTCGGCGCGGTACTGCTCAACAAGGACGAAGCCGGCGCCGGGTACAACCGGATGGCGGGCGTCGACGCGAACTTCCGATTCGGCTTCCTGACGTTCAACGGCGTCGCCGCGCGGTCGATGTCGGACGAGCCGGCGGTGCCCGGCGCCGGGAACGAGTACTCGGCGCGCGCGTTCGCGCAGTACCAGGATCGGACGTGGCAGTTCCGCTGGGGTCTCGACGCCATTGGCGGCCAGTTCGAGAACGAGCTCGGCTTCGTGCCGCAGCGGGGGGTGAACTCGCAGACGGGCAATGTCGCCCACGCCTTCAGGTCCGCCCGGCTGCCGGGCTGGGCGCGGGAGATCCGGCCGCACTGGGAGTTCGAGCTGTATACCCGGCAGGACGACGGCTCGCTCGACCAGCGGTTCAGCGGGTACCACCTGCCGCTGGAGTTCTCGAACGGCGGCTTCCTGGAGGTCGGCGTGAACACCTACGCGGAGGCGATCGAGGTGCCGTTCACGCTGAACGGCCCCCGCCGCGCGGTCGTCTCGACGGGACGCCACACGTTCACGGAGTATTTCGCGCTGTTCAACGGCGATCCCGCCGCGCCGGTCACGCCCGCCCTCCGGTACTCGTTCGGCACCTTCTACGACGGCTACAAGCGTTCGTATTCTATCGGACCGTCGATGCGGGCCAACGAGAGGCTGAATGCGTCGCTGAGCCTGCAGATCAACGACATCGATCTGCCCGGTGTCTCCTACGTGTCGACGCTGGCCACGGCGCGCGTCAACTACAGCGTCAGCACCAGCGTCTTCCTGAACGCGCTCGTGCAGTACAACACCGACACGGGGCAGCTCAGCTCGAACGTGCGGTTCAACATCATTCATCGTCCGCTGAGCGACTTCTTCCTCGTCTACAACGAGCGGCGCGACGAGCGCACGAACGCGCGGCTCGACCGCGCCCTCATCGCGAAGTTCACCTACCTGCTGGCGCTGTAGCCTGCTGCAGGACAACGACCGCACCGACCGGTGGTCGACCAACCTGCGGTTCCACTGGCTGCAGACCGCGGGAACGGGACTGTTTCTCGTCTACAACGACACCGAGAGCCTGAACGGGATGGGCCCGATCAACCGCGCGTTCATCGTCAAGTACGTGCGGCAGTTCGACATTCTGCGGTAGATCCGTGTCTTAAGGACTTCTCGAGGTCAACGAGCGGGGCCCCGGTCGTGCAGCTCGTCTCGGGTCCAGCCACTTCCAGCCTACGCCGCGCGATTGGGCGATTTGCGGTCCTTCCGCCGGCCCAGCCAGTCGAGCAGCACCAGGAGCCCGGCCGCCAGAGCAACCGATCCGAACATCAGCAAGGCATTGTCCACGGCTACTCTCCTTCCAGGCCCAGGGCAAACGACACCAGCACGAACCAGATCGCAGCGCCTGCGAGAAACCGCCACCACGATACCGTGACGTCCCCAACCAGCTGCCCAAATACCAGGGCGGCGACTCCGTAGTTCGCGAGCTCCCGCAGCGTGTCTCCGAGCGCTGCGCGCTGTCCTGAGTTGAATCGTATCATCGTCCCTCCAGCCTGGAGCTGAAGCGAGGGACGTGCCGCACGAATTCCCAGGAGAATCGCCACTCCGCCGATCGACGTACGCAATTTCTGCCACCGTGGACCGCGATTCGCGCGGCAATTTCTGAACACCTCACGCCGCGGACATAATCCCGCGCAGCTTCCGTACCGCATGTCGCTGAGCGCCGGCACCCGGCTCGGGCCGTACGCAATCGCCGCTCCTCTTGGGGCGGGCGGTATGGGCGAAGTGTCTCGCGCGCGCGACACGAAGCTCGGGCGCGAGGTCGCCCTCAAGGTCGTCGCCGAAAGCTTCACGCACGATCCCGATCGCGTGGCGCGCTTCCATCGCGAGGCGCAGCTCCTGGCCGCGCTGAATCACCCGCACATCGCGACGATCTACGGCCTTGAAGAGGCACAGGGATCCCAGTTCCTCGTCATGGAGCTGGTCGAAGGCGAGACGCTGGCGGACCGCAGTCGGCAACAGATTTCGACCAGCGGCGGCGCGCGCCCGGTCTGGTCGCGGAACGGCCGGGAACTGGTGTTCAGCAGCAGTCGTCAGATGCTTGCGGTCCCGGTGCAGCCTGGGACGACGCTGGTCGCCGGCCGTCCGCAGGTGTTGTTCGAATTTGCCATGGCCCCGGTTGTCGGGGGAACTCGACCCTGGGACCTCGCCCCGGATGGGCGGTTCGTCATCATCCGGAGTGGCCAGGCGGACGCGGACGGCAGCACGTCATCCAACCTGATTCTGGTGCAGAACTGGTTCGAAGAGCTGAAGCGGCTCGTCCCGGTGAACTGACCGCCGTCTATCCTTCGACGATCGCGTCGATCAGCCCGTACGCGAGCGCCTTCTGCGCGTCGAGGTAGAAATCGGTCCGCTTGGTGTCGCGGATGATCTTCTGCAGCGGCTTGCCGGATCGCGCCGCCAGGATCCGATCGATCTGCGCCTGCATCTGCTTCAGCCGATCGAGGTGCGGCGCGGCGGCGGAGGTCGACTGCCAGCCGGCCCACTCGACGATCGTCACCTCGATCCCGCGTCGGACGATCTGGCGGATGGTGTCGTGAATGGCGAGGCCGTCGGTCACGTTCCCGCCGGCGCTGTTGATGTAGACCGTGATGGGACGCGTGCTGTCGTTCGCCAGCTCCCGCACGCGCTCGATGACGGCGCGGGCCGGATCCTTCTCGATGTCGCCCACCATGTAGACGTCGCGCAGCCGGTCCGACGCCTCCTTGCGCAGAACCGCCTTCACCGCATCGACGAGATCCCAGATCAGCCGCTCATTCAGGTCGCGGTGCGGCGCGTAGCCGACCATCTGCGCGCGTTCTTCCGGCGGCTCAGCCGTGGGGGGCGCCTCATCCGGCGCGGGCGGAATACGCTCTGCTGTGGTTGGAATGGTCGAGTCGGGCACGGCCGTGGCGACTGCAAACGAAGTTCCTTCTCGATGCACCCCAGCGCGCAGGCGGGGAACCCGCCGTTCGGCCGCCGTATACTGGCCGCATGCGGAGAACGCTCTGGGTCGTCGCCGCGTCCGCCCTCGTGATCGCCGGGGTTCTCCTCGCCCAGCGTGGCTTCGGATCGGCGCGTTCGGAGGTGTCCGGCGCGGGCGGCGGCCCGGCTCTGGATGAGATTGGCGGCGAACAGATTGCCGCACACCTGCAATTCCTTTCCGACGATCTCCTCGAGGGGCGCGCGCCCTCCACCCGGGGCGGGCAGCTTGCCGCCCAGTACCTCGCGGCGCAGCTGGCGCTCGCCGGCTTCGAGCCGGGCGCCGCCGACGGCACGTACTTCCAGCAGGTGCCGATCGTCGAGTCCGAGGTGAACTCCTCGTTCCGGCTGGCGGTCGGCTCCGGGCCCCCCTTCACCTATCTGCAGGACGTCGTCGCGTTCACCGACGTCCAGGAGCCGGCAGTGCGGACGTCCGGCGAGATCGTCTTCGTGGGGCACGGCATCGTCGCGCCGGAATTCGACTGGAACGACTATGCGGGCGCCGACATACGCGGCAGGATCGCGCTCGTCATGGTCAACGATCCCCCGGCCACGCCCGAGGAGCCACAGCTCTTCGGCGGCCCGGCGCTCACCTACTACGGACGCTGGACGTACAAGTTCGAGGAGGCGGCACGGCAGGGGGCAGCGGGCGCGATTCTCATTCACACCGATGAATCGGCCACCTATGGATGGCAGGTCGTGCAGTCGTCGTGGAGCGGGACGCAGTACTCGATTCCGGCCGCCCCCGGCGCGCCGCGGCTCGGCCTCAAGGCCTGGGTGACCGATAGGGCGGCGCGCGAGATCGTGAAGCGGGCCGGGCGCGACCTCGACGCGCTGCGCGCCGCGGCGGTCAGGCGGGGCGCGAAGCCGGTGCCGCTCGGCATTGAGGGTTCAGCGACGATCGTGCAGCAGGTGCAGCAGAAGTCCTCGCCCAACGTGATCGGGGTGCTTCGTGGCGCCAATGCCGATCAGGCGGTCATCTACACCGCGCACTACGACCATCTCGGCATGCGCGATCCGCAGCCAGGCGAACCGGCGGATGCCGATCGGATCTACAACGGCGCCATCGATAACGCGTCGGGGCTTGCCGGCACGCTCGAAATTGCGCAGGCGCTCGCCCGCGCGGGCACGCGTCCCGCCCGATCGATCTACGTGCTCTTCACGACGGCGGAGGAGTCTGGACTGCTCGGCGCAGAGTATTTCGCCGGACGTCCCGTGCTTCCGCCGGAGGCGTGGGCGGCCAACATCAACATCGACTCGTTCAACATGGCGGGGCCGAGCCGCGATATCGTGCTGCTCGGCGCCGAGCGTTCGACGCTCGGCGCACTTGCCGCACAGCTCGCCTCCGAACAGGAACGGGTCGTCGGACCCGATCCGGAACCGGGGCGCGGCTATTTTTTCCGCTCCGATCATTTCCCGCTCGCGAAGATCGGCATACCGGCCCTGTCGCTGAGCGAGCCGGTCCAATTCATCGGTCCCGACCCGGCGGCGTCGAAGCGCCTGCACGAGGAGTATCAGGCCAAGCGCTATCACCAGCCCGACGACGAAATCCTGCCGTCATGGGATTACACCGGCGGGCTCAACGACATGCGGTTCCTGGCGGAACTGGGATGGCGTGCCGCCAATCTGGCCGAGATGCCGGCCTATCACCCGAACGAGCAGTTCGCGCGCCCCCGCCTGAAAGCGAGGCAGTGACACACGTCACGCTCGAGGAGATTGAAGCGGCCGCCGAGCGGATCCGCGACGTCGCGGCTCGCACCCCAGTCGTCGAGGCGGCCGATCGGAGCGGGCGCACGATCGCGCTCAAGTGCGAAAACCTGCAGCCGATGGGCGCCTTCAAGATCCGCGGCGCGTACAACTTTCTCGCGCAGCTCCCATCCGACGCACGACGAGCCGGCGTGATTACCTACTCGTCGGGCAACCACGGTCAGGCGGTGGCCCTCGCGGCGGCGCGGCTTGGCGTACCTGCGGTCGTGGTGATGCCAGAGACGGCGCCGCAGGTGAAGGTCGACGGCGTCCGTCGCTACGGCGGCGAAGTCATCATCGCCGGTACGACGTCGATCGACCGCCGGACCCGGGCCGAGCAGGAGGCCGCGGCGCGCGGCCTCACGATCGTGCCGCCCTTCGATCACCCGTGGATTGTGGCGGGGGCCGGCACGTGCGGCCTGGAGCTCATGGAGCAGTGCCCCGATGTGCAGACGGTGTACGTCCCGGTGGGAGGCGGCGGGCTCATCGCGGGTGTGGCCGCGGCCGTCAAACGCCGCCGCCCCGGCGCGCGCGTCGTCGGCGTCGAGCCGGCGGGTGCGGCCAAGATGGCTGCGTCGCGGGCGGCCGGCCGGCCGGTCCGGCTCGATCGAACCTCGAGCATCGCCGACGGCCTGCTGCCGCTGCAGCCGGGCGAGCTCACGTTCGCCCACGTGCAGGCGTTCGTCGACGATCTCGTCGCCGTCGACGATGTGGCAATCGCCGCCGCGGTCGGCTGGGTCTTTCGTGAGGCTCGTGTGGTCGCCGAACCGAGCGGCGCGGCGGCGGTGGCCGCTGCACTGGCAGACGGCGGATCGGGCCGGGCAGGCGTGGCCGCCATCGTGTCGGGCGGCAACATCTCGCCGTCCGATTTCGGGCGCTACATTTCGGCGGTTGAGTAAGTACCGTAATATGGTCTACAATATGGTCATGTTTAAGGCCAACGTCGTCGAGGTGAAAGCAAAGCTCTCCGAGTACCTCGAGCGTGCTGCGCAGGGCGAGCGCATCGTCATCTATCGCCACAACACACCGGTGGCGGAGCTTGGACCCGTGCAGTCCGTCCGGACGGAACCGCGCCCGATCGGGCCGCTGCCGGGCCGTCCGACGTTCGAGGTGCCGCCCTCGTTCTTCGAGCCGATGTCGGACGAGGAACTGGCTCTGTGGGAGGGAATGGGCCCGGACGATCCATTGAGCTGGCCTGGGCCGCCGAAAGTGGCCGGGCAGCCCTCGAAGGTCGCAGAGGAAAAGGGGCGCTACGGCGCGCGCGGCGGCCGTAAGCGGCAGCGCAGTCGCCGTTCGTGAGGCTCCTGCTCGATACGTGCACGTTCCTGTGGCTCGCCGGCGGGGGACGCTCGCTCTCTGCTGCAGCCGCCGCCGCTATTCAGACGGCGTCGAACGACGTGCTGCTCAGCGCGGTTTCCGTGTGGGAGATTACAAACAAATATCGTGACGGTAGGCTGACGCTGCCCGAACCGCCCGAGCGGTTGATCCCGATCGAACGCCACCTGCGGGGTATTGTCTCGCTCGGATTCGATGAGGAGTCGGCGCTGCAATCGCGGAAGCTGCCACCGCTCCATCGCGACCCATTCGACCGCATGCTGATCTCGCAGGCCATTGCGCATGGCCTCGCGATCGTGACTTCCGACCCTGTGATCACGCAGTACCCCGTCCGCGTGATCTGGTGATCTACCTCGCGAGGAGGCGCTTCGCCTCCTCGATGCCTTCCTCGACGCTCGTCACTTGTCCGTCGAGCTGCTTCTCGTAAACCTCCTTCAGGATCTCGCCAACCTTCGGTCCCGGCGAGAGCCCGAGCGCCAATAGATGGCGTCCGAGCAGCAGCGCCGCCGGCGGACGATGCTCGACGCCGAGCGTGCGGGCGCGGTCGAGAAACCAGTCCATGGCGGTGCAGTCGAAATGGCCGGTCCGCCCCAGGCAGTCGGCCCGCGCGAGGCGTGCCAGCAGTTCCAGGTCGACTTTCTGTGCCAGCCGCCGGAACGCGCCGTCGCCGACCTGCGGCGCCTTGTGGAACATTCCCGGCTTGAGATGATGCGCCACGAGGCCGAGGACCTGCGTCCGCACGTCGAAGCCGTCGATCGTGTGGATGTTGAGGCGGTCGAGGAGCGCCACGGTGGGCGCGACCCCCGCCTCCTCGTGGTTCAACGACCGGATGCGGCCGTCGATCACCTCGGTCGCGGCCGGCTTCCCGAGGTCGTGGCAGAGCGCGCCGAGCATGATCGTCGCGAGCCGTGGCCGATCGAGATCGCCGTTGAGGCGGTGCGCGGTGTCGACGACCATCAGCGTGTGCGTCCAGACGTCGCCTTCCGGGTGCCAGTCTGGCTCCTGCTCGCAGCCGACGAGCGGGCGCAGTTCCTGGAGCAGCGCATCGACCACGCCGAGATCGAGCGCGAGCGCCAGGCCGATCGACGGGCGCGCGGCGGCGAGCAGGAGCTTCTCGAGCTCGGCCCACACGCGCTCGGCCGGCAGGTCGTCGAGCGGAATGCGGCGGCAGATCGCCGCCGTCCGCTCCTCCAGCGCGAACTCGAACCGGGCTGCAAACTGCATGGCGCGCAGCACGCGAAGACTGTCGTCACCGAAGGTGGCGGGATCGACGGCGCGCAGCAGCCGCCGATCGAGGTCGGCGCGTCCGTCGAAGGGGTCCTCATACGCCTCCGTCAGCGGGTCCCACGCGATCGCGTTGATCGTGAAATCACGGCGCCGGGCCGCCTCGGCGATCGACATCGACGGGTCGCCGACCACCTGAAAACCCTTGTGGCCGCGCCCTGCCTTCGACTCGCGGCGGGGGAGGGCCACGTCGATCGCGGCGTCGCCGCCACCGCCCGGCGCGATCACCTTGTAGACCGGGAAACTCTGGCCGACCGCTTCGACGCGGCCAAACGGACGAAGGAGCGCGGCCAGCCGCTCCTCTGGCGCGCCGAACACCTCGACGTCGATGTCCTTCGACGGATGGCCTCTCAGCCGGTCGCGCACCCAGCCGCCGACGACCAGCGCGCGTCCGCCGGCATCGCGCACGGCCGCTGCGATGGCGCGGGCCAGGTCGAGGGACATATCAGAAGTAAAAAGTACAGAGTGCAAAGTGCAAAGTAACTTTAAACTTACTTTGCACTTTTGAGTTTGCACTTTGCACTTGGCTTATGGACCCAACCATCGCGCTTCTCGAGGAACTGGTGGCGATCGACTCGGTCAACCCGTCGCTCGTGCCCGGCGCGCGCGGCGAAAGCGAGATTGCGCGCCGCATCGTCGTGGAGTGCATGGCGCTCGGCCTGGCAGTCGACGTCACCGAGGTCGCGCCCGGCCGCCCGAACGTCGTGGCGGTGCTCGAGGGGCGGACGCCGGGGCCGGCGCTCATGTTCTGCGGGCACCTCGATACCGTGGGCGTGTCCGGGATGACGCATCCGTTCGAGCCGACGCAGCGCGACGGCCGGCTCTACGGCCGCGGCGCGCAGGACATGAAGGGCGGCGTGGCCGCCATGCTGGGCGCGGCGCGCGAGCTGGTGGAGACGGGCGGACTGTCGCGCGGCCGGGTCATTGTTGCCGCCGTCGTCGACGAGGAGCACGCGAGCATCGGGGCCGAGGCGCTCGCCGCCCGCTGGCGGGCCGACGCCGCGGTCGTGACCGAACCGACCGACCTGGACATCGCCGTGGCGCACAAGGGGTTCGAGTGGATCGAGGTGGAGACGCGCGGCCGGGCCGCGCACGGCAGCCGTCCGCGCGAGGGACGCGATGCGATCCTCCGGATGGGCCGCGTCCTCGCACGCCTCGAGGCGCTCGATCGGCAGCTGCAGAGCACACCGATGCATCCTCTCCTCGGCACCGCCTCGCTGCACGCGTCGACCATTGCCGGCGGACAGGAGCTCAGCAGCTACCCCGATCGCTGCACGTTGCAGGTGGAGCGGCGCACGCTGCCGGGCGAGGCGCCGGACGCCGGATTCCAGGAGGTGCAGGGCATGCTGACGGCGCTTCGCCGCGACGATCAGGAGTTCGAGGGCGAAGCGCGTCTGCTTCTCACGCGGGGGCCGTACGCCATCGATCCGGAGCATTCGCTGCCGGCGCAACTGGCGGACGCTGCCGCGTCGGCCGGATGTACACCGCAGCGGATCGGGATGAGCTTCTGGAGCGATGCCGCGATCCTGGGCGCCGCCGGTATTCCAACGGTGCTCTTCGGCCCGGGCGGAGCCGGGCTCCACAGCGCGGAGGAATACGTGCGGGTTGACGACGTGCGCCGCTGCCGCGACGCGCTGGTCGCGCTCGCCCGGGCGTTCACGCGCGGGGACGCGGGACGCGGAGGAGCAGGGCCCTAGGCGACGCGCCGCTCGCCGACGAGTCGCAGCCGCACGAACCGCCGCGCGGAAGGCGCCGGCTGCGGCGTGCGTGTCGGCGCGCTCGTGAGATCCCATCCGGGAGTCTCGTATCCGCACGACGCGCAGACGAGCGACAGCCGTTCCTGCTCGAAGTGCAGCAGCGCGTCATGACCGTGCAGGCCACACGGGAACCGCCGCACCTGTCGCGACGCGCCGTCAATCACGCCCATGCCACGTACCCCTTTCAGTGCCCGGCGGATGCGCGTCGTGTTTCGCGTCACGCGTCGCCGGGCAGCCGCAGGCATTTCAAGAGCGGTGCCACGGCGCGCGGGGTGGTGGCGGCCGACTCTTGGGAGGAATTCAGGTGGGCGCGGATTCAGCTGAGTTTCACCGGTGGGCAATCGAAGGGTGACGAGTGGTACGGTCGTGTCACATACGGCCGAGTCGGGCCGCGCGCGGCAACCTCAGCGTTCGCGAATCAGCGCACGGACGACAAAGCCGAGGTTGGCCGGGCGTTCGCCCAGCCGTCGCATGAAGTAGGGAAACCATTCGCGGCCGAATGGTACATAGACGCGGACGCGGTAGCCGGCCGCCACGAACGATGCCTGGAGATCGCGGCGGATGCCGTAGAGCATCTGGAACTCGAACCGGTCGCGCGCGACCGCGCGCTCGTCCGCGTAGGCCCGCACCGCCTCGAGGAGCGCTTCGTCGTGCGTGGCAATCGCCGGATACGTCCCCTCGTCGAGCAGCAGCCGCGCGAGGCGGAGGAAGGCGGCATCGACGTCGGCCTTCTGCGTGTACGCGATCGACGGCGGCTCCTTGTACGCGCCCTTGACGAGCCGCACGCGCGCGCCGAGGGCGTTCATCCGCCGCACGTCCTGTTCGGTGCGGACCAGATACGCCTGGAGCGCGACGCCGAGATCCCGGTACTGCTGCTCCCACAGCGTCTCGAAAATCTCGAGCGTGAGCGCCGTGTAGCGCGAGTGCTCCATGTCGATGCGCACGAAGAACCCGTGCGGCCCTGCGCGCTCCAGGATGCGCCGCAGGTTGTCGACGCACGTGGCGCGGTCGACGTCGATGCCGAGCTGCGTGAGCTTGAGCGAGATGTTCCGCTCGATGCCGGCCGCCACGATGAGATCCATCAGCCTGACGTACTCGCGGGTCGCGGCCACGGCCTCGTCGAGCGTCTTGACGCTTTCGCCCAGGTAGTCGAGCGTCAGCCGAAGGCCCTGCGATTCCAGCCGCTCGGACGCCGCGATGGCGTCTTCGATCGTCTCGCCGGCGATGAAGCGGCGCGCGAAGCTCGTGCCCCGCGGCATGCCGTACCGCGAGGCCAGGCGCTTCAGCAGCGAGCTGCCGGACAGCGCGTAGAAGACCGCCTTCGCGCCGCCGTACATCAATGCGTGCGGTGCGAGGGGGAGGCGAGCAGGTGGGCGAGCGTCCGGGCGTAGTACCGCAGCACGTTGCGCTCGCGGACGCGGACGCGGCTGCGTTCGACGACGACGATGCCGCGCGCGTCGAGGGGTTCGAGGCCGAGCGCCACCGCCTCGGCGCCGCTGGTCACGCCGAGATTGGCGCCCTTCGACCGCAGCGTATCGATGACGGCATCCGCGCGCGCTTCGAGCTCGCGCCGCGTGATGGACGGCCGCATGGCGTTGGCGACGACCGCGGTCGGCAGCACCTTGTACAGGCGCCCGATCGCGTCCATCACCGTGTGCGCGAACTCGAGCACCTCGCGCCGCGACGCCACGTCGATGTCGACGCTGATCGGCTTGCCGAAGGTGACGAACGCCCGCGACCGGTAGCCCACCGCGTAGCGCACCATCTCGGCCAGCTCGCGGCTGAACGGCCGCTGCGTGCGCTTGACGCGCTGGCGGGCGAGCACGTGGTCCTCGAGCACGAGGTCGTAGGCGACGGCCGTCGGCAGGACCACGAGGTGCGGGTGCTCCGCCTGCAGCGCCGCATGAATGAGTCCCGTCTTCGGGTTCTTGATCTCGCCGCTGTAGCTGCGGCCCCCTTCGGGATAGAAGAACAGGTCGTGCTTCCGCAGCAGCTCGGCGATGTAGGCCTTGAGCGTGATCAGGTACGCGGGATCCTTGGTGTTGCGGCGGATCGGAATCGCGCCCGTCACGTGCCGGTGCAGCAGGCCGAGCGGGCCGCCGAAGAGGTTGATCCCCGCCGCGATGATCGGCGGACGCACGCCGTTCTCGTCGAGCACCAGCAGCTCGACGAGGTAGTCGGTGTGGCTCTTGTGATTCGAGGCGTACACGACGCGCCCCGTGCGCGTCGCCGCGCGCGCCGCGTCGAGGTGCTCGGCCACGCGATCGATCTTGCGGAGGATCGGGTAGAGCGGGTGCTTGAGCGCCCGGTAGATCGGATAGCGCTGCGTGGTCCGCAGCTCCTCGAGATACCCCTCGATCCGCTCCCGGGCCGCGCGGGCGCTCTCGCCCTGCCGCCCCTCGAGGTAGCGCGTCACCTCGTCGCGAGCGAGCACGGCCTCGGTGATCTCGTCGAGCATCGGCTCAGGGGACTATATCAAAACATGCAGGCGGCATCGACGATCCGATCGTCGGCGGTGGTGATTCATAAGTTCAAAGTGCAAAGTGAAAAGTGCAAAGTAAGTTCAAAGTAGTCGTCGACTTACAAAGTAGTCGTTCACCTACTTTTGAACTTATTTTCGACTTTACACTTTGCACTTTGCACTTGCCGCTAGGGTTCCTTGGCTTCCCAGTAGAGCAACACGAGCGCCCCGGCCATCGCGACGAGCATCAGACGGGTCGAGAGCTGATGCAGCGCGTCAAAACGGACGCGGCGCGCGTCGGAGGCGGGAAGGCGCGAGACGAGGCCGCCGACGTCCTGCTGCACCGCGTCGATGCGCGGGAGCACGACGAAGCCCGAGTAGAGCGTCATGCCCAGCATGACGGCGATGATCCCGGCGCGGATGCCGAACGCGGCGGGTCGGGGGCCGAGCAGCCGCATCCCGGCCAGTGTCACGACCAGCAGCGCGCCCGCGGCATATTCCACGTAATGGAAGCGGGCGATCGTCTGCCCGAACACCTCGCCCGCCAGCGCGCGGCCCGTTGCCGGCTCCACCGTCTCGAGCACGCCGAACGTCGTCGGCGCGACGAGCGCCCCGAGCACGATGATGCCGCCCAGCCAGACGACTAGCGCCAGGACATACACGTACCGCAGCGCGAGCACTCGCGCATTATAATTTCGTGCGCCTACACTCGGAACAGATACCTGGAGGACAGGGCTTGTCGGTGCAGACATCCGTGCGCGTGCCGGCGCTCATGAACATCGCCACACGCCTGCGCATCGAGTCGGTGCGCGCCACGTCGGAAGCGGGCAGCGGGCATCCGAGCACGTGCTGCTCGGCGGCCGAGCTGGTCGCGGCGCTGTTTTTCGCGGAAATGCGGTACGACCCGGCCGATCCGCAGCATCCCGACAACGATCGGTTCGTCCTGTCGAAAGGGCATGCGGCGCCGATTCTCTACGCCGCCTGGGCGGAGGCGGGCTTCCTCGCGCGCGCCGACCTCCTGTCGCTGCGCCGGTTCGAGTCGGACCTGGAAGGGCACCCGACGCCGCGGCTGCCGTTCGTCGACGTCGCGACCGGGTCGCTCGGCCAGGGGCTCGCGGCGGGCGTCGGCATCGCGCTCAACGCGCGGCGCATCGCTTCCGACCATCGCACCTACGTGCTGCTGGGCGACGGCGAATCGGCCGAAGGCGCCGTGTGGGAAGCGGCCAACGTCGCCGGGCACGAGAAGCTCGATTCACTCTGCGCCATCACCGACGTCAACGCCCTCGGGCAGAGCGCGCTGACGCAGTGGCAGCACGATGTCGAGGCGCTGGCGGCCCGGTGGCGGGCGTCCGGGTGGCACGCGATCGTCGTGAACGGCCACGATCTCCCGAATGTCCTCGACGCCTTCGACAAGGCCCGGCAGACGCGCGGCCGTCCCACGATGATCGTGGCGCGCACGATCAAGGGAAAGGGCGTGTCGTTCATGGAAGGTCTGGGCGGGTGGCACGGCAAGCCGCTCAAGAAGGGCGAAGAGCTCACCCGGGCCTTGACCGAGCTGGAGTCGCAGTTCGTCCCTGAAGACGGCCCGGCGCCGCGTCCGCCGGCGCCGCCGGCCGTTCGCCGCCCGCCCGCCCGCGAAGGGAGCGTCGGTCCGTCCGCATACAAGCTGGGCGACAGCGTGGCGACGCGCGAGGCGTACGGCGCCGCGCTGGCCCGCCTGGCCGCGAGCGACGACCGGATCGTCGCGATCGACGCCGACGTGAAGAACTCCACCTACAGCGAGAAGGTGGAGCAGGCGGTGCCGGAGCGGTTCCATCAAATGTTCATTGCCGAGCAGGCGATGCTCGGCGTGGCGATGGGGTTCGCCAGCCGCGGCGCGATTCCCTTTCCCTCGACGTTCGCGGCGTTTCTCACGCGCGCGTACGACTTCGTCCGCATGGCGGCCATCAGCAACCTCAACATCAAGATCGCCGGCTCACACGCGGGCGTGTCGATTGGCGAGGACGGTCCGTCGCAGATGGCGCTCGAGGATCTCGCCATGATGCGCGCGCAGCCGAACGTCGCGGTCCTCTATCCGTGCGACGGGGTCAGCACCGAGCGGCTCGTCGAGCGCATGGCCTACCACCCCGGACCGTCGTACATGCGGACGACGCGTCCCAAGACGCCGGTCATCTACGGGCCCGGCGAGGTCTTCGAGGTTGGCGGGCTGAAGGTCCTGCGCCAGAGCGCCGCCGACGTCGCCACGGTGATCGGCGCCGGCGTGACCGTCTTCGAGGCGCTCGAGGCGTACGACGAGCTGCAGGCGCACGGCGTCAGCATCCGCGTCGTCGATCTCTACTCGGTGCAGCCGGTTGACGCGGCCGCGCTCCTTCGCTGCGCACGGGAGACGAAGGGCCGTCTCATCACGGTCGAGGATCACTACGCGGGTGGTGGGATTGGCGACGCGGTGGCGTCAGCGGTCGCGGGAGAGGGATTCACGGTGCGCCGGCTGGCTGTCCAGGAGATTCCCCGCAGCGGCACGCCGGATCAGCTGCTCGATCGCTACGGCATCTCCGCGCGTCACATCGTCGCGGCCGTGCGGGCCTGAACGGCGTCTCTCGCGGCAGCCGCGAACAGCGCGTCGGCGGTCGCGGGGCAGAAATGCGTCCCGCGATCCTTCCCCATGATCG
>CAZGLC010000022.1:0-30452 GCA_964526235.1 uncultured Bifidobacteriaceae bacterium | reverse complement strand
GGAATCCGCGCTCTCCGTCCCTGCACAGATCGATCAGGTGGTGGAGCACGTCTCGTTCGGTTCGTTCAGCCATCGCATCCTCCAGCGGCTGTCGCCAGCCGCCATCATCGCCGCATGGAAGTCGATCGAGTGGGGCATCGGCAGCACCGCGGCGTCGCCCCTGTGGTCGTCCGGGTGCGCGAGCTGCGCAAAGACGGGCGCCGCCGCGTCGCAATGTCACCGACGACCGGCGGGCCGTCATAGCTGTCGCGAAACACCTCGGCCGCCGGCATCCCGTACACGCGGCCGTCTACCTGATATTCGGGGCTGAGCACAGGGGTGCCTGACGTGGGCGCCGTCTGCGCGAGCAGCGCGCCGGACCCGAGAGCGGCGCCGAGGAGCGTGGCCCGGCGTGTTCGTGTCATGGCTGCTCCAGGTACCGTGCGTGGCACGCCTCGCAGACGACGTACACCCGGTCGCTCGCCTCTCCGAGCCCGTCCGGATTCTGCGCCTCCGCAATCCGCTGCGTCGCTTCCGCCTCCTGCACCATCTCCGCCGCGCGCTCGATCCACGGGCCAGTATCCCTGGCCAGTGCCGCGGTAGCCAGGAGCCGTCCGGACCGGGCGAGCAGTTGTGCGCCGTTGCGGAGGGCGGTCCACCCGGCATCGTCCTTCGGCGGTTCGGACGCGGCCGCGAAGATCACGTCGGAGCCCGGGATCGTCATCATCGTCATGACGTCTTTCACCGTGCGCGGAGACTGTCCGGCGTCGTGTTGGGCCAGTACCGCCGCGGAGGCGACGATCGCGGCGGCCGCCGCGACGAGTGCGGGAGTGGATTTCGACATGAACGGGCCCGTCTGCAGATTCCAGGCCAGCACGCACTCAGGCATCAACGCCGGGATCCAGATTCAGACGAGAACAATCTCGCACCGCATGCGGAGTAGTCCGCGCTTCGCGCGGCCCTGCGCGCGCCGGCCGCCAGTCTGCGGTGGATGCGCGCGGCACGGTTGATGCTCAGTCGAGCGCCAGACGCCGCTGCACGCATGCGTCGGGAGCGAGGGGGCCATGCGGACGACTCAAGCCGTCGGGATCGGGGTGCTTGGGTTCATGGCGGTCCTCAGCGCATGGTCGGGTGTAGCGGCGCCCGCACGGGCACAGGACGACCACGGGTCTGCGGCGCGGATCTTCACTCAGCGAGTGGAACGGTACGTAAGGCTACGCGCACGGCTCGAAGAGCCGCTGCCACCGTTCGATCCGCGCCGCGACCCGTGGTCGCTGCTGCTGACGCGACGGTACCTGGCATCGGCGATCCGGACGGCGCGCGCCTATGTGAAGCCCGGCGACATCTTCGGGCCGCCGGTCGACGGCCTCTTCCACGAGGTCATCACCCGCGCGACCGACGACATCGACATCGAAGGGCTCGTGGACGCCGGCGCCGAGTCGCCCGTCGACCTGATGGTCAACGAGCCGGTGCCCGACTGGGCGCTCGGCCCGGTCCCGCGGAAGCTCCTGGAACGGCTGCCTGCCGTGCCGGCCGGGATCTCGTACCGCCTTGCCTGCGGCGCACTCGTCCTCTGGGACGAGCACGCGGAGATTCTCATCGACGCGCTGCCGGACGCATTCATCACGAGATGACCGTGCCACTGGAGAAGGAGAAGCTCATGTCACGAACCAGACTCATGCTCGCACTGACGGGCGTCGCCGTCATGGCAGGCGCAGCGGGATGGGCGTACGGCGTGCTGACGGCGCCGGCCTCGGGCACGGAGCTGCGGCGCCGGCTTGCCTGGCGCGCCGAGGAGGAGTTCCGCGGCGCATCCAGGGCCGGCCGCGCGTTTCTGGCCCGCATGGCCGACCGGGCGGCGGCGGAGATCGAACGCCGGCGCGTACGGGTCGACGACACCGCGGCCGGCTGAGTGCTGCGTCGGCCGCCGCGCAAGGCTCTTGCAGGACGCCTGGCAGCATGCTGAAGCGCGCGCTGCCGGTCGCCCTCATCCTGTTCGCCGTCGGTGTCGCGAGGGCCCCGCACGCGACACCCTCATCCCCCGATCCGTTTGCATTTCTGCCGCCCGGCGCCGCCCCCGGTGCCGCCGATCGTGCGCGGCTCGACGCCGGGCAGACCGTCGTGAAAATGCTGCCCGGTCGCGGCCGCGAGGTCGGGGTCGTCGCGGCCGTGCGCACCGCCGCGCCGCCGGATCGGCTGCTTGCGTGGACGACGGACATTGCGGCGCTGCGGCGGGGCCGCTACGCGCCGCTCATCGGGCGCTTCTCGGACCCGCCCTGTCTCGACGATCTGCAGGCGCTCACGCTCGACGCGTCCGACCTGGACGATCTCCGGCGATGCCGGCCGGGCGACTGCGGGCTGAAGCTCGCCGAGGTCGAGATCGCGGCCCTTCAGCGCGTGTCGACGGGGCGGGCGGACTGGAGGGACGCCGTCCAGCAGGAGTACCGCCGTCTGATCGTCGACCGCGTGCGGCGCTACCTCTCCGACGGCGATGCCGCGCTGCTCCCGTATGTGGATCACGCCATGCCGGTCGCCCCGGAAGCGGAAACCGACGCGCTCATCGCGGAGCTCGACCTGCCGGCTTCGTGGCTTGCCGACGTGGCCGATTACATCCGGCGGTATCCGCACGCGGAGCACGCGGACGTGGTCGACTCGTTCGTGTACTGGGCGAAGGAGATCTTCGGCGGCAAGCCGATCATTAGCGTCACGCACGTGGTGCTGCTGCGCAACGGTGCGGGCGCCGGGCCTGCCGCGATCACCATCTCCAAGCAGGTGTACGCGTCGCACTACCGGACCGGCTCGCTGTCGCTGACCGCGATGTCGGAGTCAGCGTCGGGCCGGCACCTCGTCTACCTCCAGCGATCCCACGTCGACGTGCTGCAGGGGTTCTTCGGCGGGCTCACGCGCCGCGTGGTGGAGGGACGAATCCGCGACGAAGCGCCGGCCGTGCTCGCCGTCGTACGCGGCCGGCTCGAAAGCGGCGACCCGCCGCTGAGCGGCTCGTCGACGGTTCCGCGGGCAAATGTTTCGCGGTAACCGAGGGTGTCCACCGTGACATCCCTGAATCCGGAACACCGCGCCACGCAGGTGCTGGCTGCGATCGTCGAGTCGGCCGTCGACGCCATCATCGTCATCGACGCCCGCGGGCGCATCGAGACGTTCAATCCGGCCGCCGAGCGCCTCCTCGGCTACCGCGAGGCGGACGTCGTCGGCCGCAACGTCTCCGATGCTGATGCCGGCGCCCTACCGGGACGAGCACGACGGCTATCTCGCGGCATATCTCGCCACCGGACGCGCAAAAATCATCGGCATCGGCCGGGAGGTCACCGCGCAGCGCCGCGACGGGACGACGTTTCCGATCCACCTGTCGGTCGGCGAGATGACCGTGGGCGGCGCGCGGAAGTTCACCGGCATCATCCACGACCTGAGCGCCCGGGTGCGCATGGAAGAGCAGCTGCGCGAGCAGGCGGCGCTGGTGCGGCTCGGGGAGATGGCGGCCGTCATCGCGCACGAGGTCAAGAACCCGCTGGCAGGCATCCGCGGCGCCGTGCAGGTGATCGGGACGCGGCTCGCGCCCGGCAGCCGCGATCTGGCCGTCATGGGAGAGATCGTCACGCGGATCGACGCGCTGAACACGCTCATCCAGGATCTGCTGCTCTTCGCGCGTCCGCCGCAGCCGCGGCCCGCGCCGGTGGACGTGCACGCGCTGGTGGCGATGACGGTCGATCTGCTGCGCGCCGACCCGGTCATCGGCCAGGTCGAGATCACGGTCGAGGGCGCGGCCCCCCCGGTCCTGGCCGATCCGGAGCTGCTGAAGATCGTGTTTCAGAACCTGCTGATCAACAGCGCGCAGGCGATGCAGGGGCGCGGCCGGATTCGCGTCGCGATCGGCACGGTGAACACCACCTGCGAGGTCCAGGTCGTCGATACGGGTCCGGGCATTCCCGCCGACATCCGCGACAAGGTGTTCACGCCGTTTTTCACCACGAAGTCGCGCGGCACGGGCCTCGGGCTCGCCACCGCGAAGCGGCTGGTCGAGGCGCATCGGGGCGCCATTCGTGGCGAGGCGCCAGCCGCCGGCGGCACGTCGGTGACCGTGCAGGTACCGCTGGCCGAGACGCAGGCGGGCGCCTGACGGGTGGACCGTTTCTTGAAGGATTGCCTGCACAGGGACTCCCACACATGACGACCGAATCGCTTCGCGTGCTGGTGGTCGAAGACGAGGCGCTGATTCGGTGGTCGATCGCCGAAACGCTCGCTCAGCAGGGCCATTCGGTCGTCGAGGCCGCGAGCGCCGCGACGGCGGTCCAGGCGCTCGATGCGGGGTCCCGGCCGTTCGACGTCGTGCTGCTCGATCTGCGGCTGCCCGATTCGGACGATCTGGAGCTGCTGGCCCGCATCCGCCGCCTGCGGCCCGAGAGCGCGGTCGTGATGATGACGGCGTACGGGTCGCCGGACGTCGCCAGGCACGCGATCGAGCTCGGCGCCTATCGCGTCGTCGACAAGCCGTTCGACATGCACACGCTCGAACACCTGCTCCGCGAAGCCCACGACGCGCACGGACGCGCGCACTGAGGCACCGCGCGGGAAATTTCCCACCTGTCACGAAATTTCTATCCGCCCGCGCGCGGCGGGCTTGGAAACGCCGCCGTCATGCCTCCTCGAGTTTGCGCAGACCGCCGGTGTCTGCCGTGGCCGCGCCCTTGCACTCTGTCCCGGCCGAGGAGCAGCCCTGAAATGTGGTCTTCGAAGTTCCTGCGGTCGGTGCCGGGTCGCGTGCTGCGCGTGGCAGCCGGACTGTCGCTCGTCGTCTACGGCGGCATGCACCCGTCGCTCCTCGGGCTCGTGCTCATGATGGTCGGCATGGTGCCGGCCGTCACCGGGCTGGCGGGGATCTGCCTGCTCGACGAGATTCGTGAGAGCCGGCGCGCCGGCGATCTTCCTGCGGGTCGCCCGCACGAAGGCCGCGTGTAGGCCGGGCGCGCCGAGCACGTTTCTTTCGGAGGCGGTCATGTTCGATCTGATCACCGGCGATGTGAAGCACGCTCCGCGGCGTCAAACGGCGCCGCTCCTTGTCTCGATCGTGGCGCATGCGGGAGTGGTCGCTGCGGTGTTCCTGAGTGCCGTGCTGTTCATCGCGGCGCCGGTGCCGCAGATGCAGACGATGATGGCCTTCGTCGCGGCGCCGCCGCCGCCGCCGCCGCCGCCACCCCCGGCGCCGCCCCCGCCCGACGCCGCACCGCGCGTCGAACAGCCGGTGCCCACGTCGGGCGACGTGGCGCCTGTGGTCGAGCCGAAGGAAATCGCAGCGGAGCCGCCGCCGCGTGAGGAGATCCCCGTCATCGAAGGCGTGGCGGGCGGCGTGCCGGGCGGCGTGGTCGGAGGGCTGGTGCCGGACGCGCCCCCCCCGCCGCCGCCCCCGCCGCCGCCTCCGCCGCCGCGGGCGCCGGTGCGCATCGGCGGCCAGATCAAGGAGCCGAAGCTCGTCCACCGCGTCACCCCGGAGTATCCGCTGCTCGGACTCGCGTCGCAGATCGAAGGGGTCGTCATTCTCGAAGCGATCGTGGACCAGGAGGGGAACGTCGAGAGGCTCAAGGTGCTCCGGTCCGCGGGCATCTTCGACGCCCCCGCGGTCGAGGCGGTGAAGCAGTGGCGCTATTCGCCGGTGATCCTGAACGGGCGGGCCGAGAAGTTCATCCTGACGGTGGTCGTGTCGTTCAGGCTTCAGTAATCGGAGCATGAAGCTGTCGGTGATCGCGCTGGACTACGACGGCACCATTGCGCAGCGCGACACGCTGGATCCGGCGGTGCGCGAGGCGATTGCCGAGGCGCGGACGCGCGGCATCCTCGTGATGCTGGTGACCGGGCGTCTGCTCGACGAGCTGCGTCGGGTCGCGGGCGATCTGCACTTCCGTGGACGGCGTCGTCGCCGAAAACGGCGCCGTCGTTCACTTTCCCGGGAGCGGATACACGTCGGTGCTGGCCGCCGCCGCGCCGGGCGCGCTCGTCGCCGAGCTGCGCCGGCGCGGCATCCGGGCGGCGGCAGGGCAGACGATCATCGAGGCCGCCGCCGCCGATGCCCAGCGCATCCTCGACACGATCCACCAGCAGGAGCTGCCGCTCGTCCTGCTCTTCAACCGGAGCCGCCTCATGATCCTGCCGCAGGGGATGAGCAAGGCCACCGGCCTGCAGGTCGCCCTGAACATGCTGCGCCTCTCGCTCGCCGTCCGCGGCCGCAACGTGCTGATCGCCGGCGACGCCCGCTCGGGCAAGTCATGGCTCGCCGGGCTGCTGGCCGAGCAACTCATCCTGCACGGGTACTCGATCTGCGTGATCGACCCTGATGGAAGACGAGGCCGAGGCACTCTGACCGAGGCACGGAACGGCGGTTGCACCGGGAAGCAGGAGGAGGCGCTCATGCGAATGCGATGGATGGCGGCGGCGGTACTCGTGGTGGCCGTGCTGACGGCGTGGGGCGCGGCCCAGCAGCCTCAGCCGGCAGCGCCCGACATGATGAAGATGCACGAGCAGATGATGGCGGAGATGAAGGCGAACGACGCGAAGCTCGATGCGCTGGTCGCGCAGATGAACGCGGCGTCGGGCCCCGCCAGAGTCGACGCCGTGGCGGCGGTGGTCACCGAGCTGGTGCGGCAGCAGAAGGCGATGCATCAACACATGGGCCAGATGCACGGCCAGATGATGGGCCGTGGCATGATGGGCGGTCGTGGCTGAAGGCATGCCTCGTGTCGGCGTCGCTCTCGACGCCGGTTCGTCTCGACCCGGAGATTCAGGAAGCGACGCAGCCCGTCCCGCCCGCCGCCGTCCGCTGACCGACCGGATCGCCCTCGGGAACTATTCCGCGCTCCGCGAAGATTCCCGTACCTCGGCCGGGCGCTGCGAGCGGGCGCTCCCGGGCGCCGACGATCGGTGCGCGGCGTCCGCCCCGGCATGGAATGTGTTCCACGGCGGGTGTGCAGTCCAGAGCCACCTTCCCCCGCAGGACGTCTTCGACGCGTGCGACGGGAAGCCGCACACCAAGGATGTCGTGCGGCGCAGCGTGTGCCAGGAAGTCCTCATAGCGCGGGTCTGTCTGGATCTGGACGCGAAGGTCGCTGTCCGCGTGCGCCACATCGATGCTGTGGGGGAAGTGTTCCACGATGAAGCGCTCAGCGAGCACAGGTTCAAGCCGCGCCAGATCCGACAGGGTTACGACGAGATCCAGATCCAGACTGACGACGGGGTCCACGTAGGCGTTCACCGCTTGTCCACCCACGACGCAGAAGCGGGCACCCTGGTCGCGCAGGAGCGCGAGGAACTGGTCGAGGAAGCCGGCGCGATCGAGAGCCACGGCTTTCCAGAAGGCGCGGCGCTGCATCGGCGGGCGACTCCATTGAAGCACAAACGGAGCGCCGGCGTCAGGACGGCTCAGGCGGGTCGCTCGCCGTGGCGCCGCGAAGAATACAGCAGCGTACGCGAAGAATTTCGTGTCCCCCGGCCGCGGCGCGCGCGCCCGCCGCGGCGCGCTGCTGGCATGGCGCGTGCGTCTTCGCCGGGCATGCTCCACATCGCGCACGTGCTCTGCCCGGTCGACTTCTCGGACTTCTCGCGCCATGCCCTCGACCACGCGGCGGCACTGGCGCGCTGGTACGGGGCGCGGCTCACGCTGCTGCACGTCTTCGTCAACCGTCCGGGCGCCGACGTGCCGCCGATACCGATGACCGACGTCGATCGGCAGCAGCTGACGGCCGAACTGCGGCGCATGGCGGCGCACGTGCCGGTCGACGTGCTGCTCGATCTGCGCGTGACGGAGGCGAGCGACATTCACCGGGAGATCCTCACGCAGGCCGAGATGGTCTCGGCCGACCTGCTCGTGCTCGGCACGCACGGCCGCTCGGGCTTCGAGCGCTTCGTGCTCGGGTCGGTGGCCGAGCGGATCGTCCGCACGGCCCCGTGTCCCACGATGATCGTGCCGCGGCGCGCCGCGGACACCGGTCCGGACGAGCCGGTGCGGTTCCACCGCATCGTCTGTCCGATCGATTTCTCCGACGCGTCGAGGCGGGCCGTCCGGTTCGCGGTGAGCGTCGCCGAGGAGGCGCGGGCCCAGCTGATTCTGCTGCACGTGCTCGACGTGCCCCCCGAGATCGTGGCGCAGCCGATGTCCGCGGGCTTCGACGTCGATCGCATCCGTTCCGCGGCGGTGGCCGACGCCACGCGGCAGCTGCAGGGGCTCGTGCCCGATCCGCAGCCGAACTGCACGCTGAAGCCGGTCGTGCGGGAGGGCCCCGTCTATCGCGAGATCCTCGCGACGGCCACCGAACGCAGCGCGGATCTGATCGTGATGGGCGTGCAGGGCCGCGGGGCGATCGATTTGATGGTCTTCGGGTCCAACACCGCACGTGTCATGCGCGGCGCCGCGTGCCCCGTCCTCGTCCTGCCGCCGTCCGAGGCGCGACATGATGCGTGACGAGCTCTCCGATGTCCTGGACGCCCCCGAGTTCGCCGATGCAGGCACCGATCGGGCGACGCCGGCCGACGGCGATGCGGTACGCGCGTACTTCCGCGACCTCGGGCGCATTCCGATGCTGCAGCCGCAGGAAGAGCGCGCGCTCTGCCGGCGGATCGAACGGGCGGAGCACGCCCTTACGGGCGCGCTCCTGGCCGTCCCGGCGGCGGCGGAGCGGTTGCGGACGCTCGCGGACGCCGTACGATCTGACGCCGTCAGTCACGAGACGCTCTTCCAGCCTCCGGACGGCCGTCCGCTCTCCGAGGCCGCCGTCGACGAGGCGCTGTCGGCGCTCGCGCGCGCGCCGTCCAGCGCGCGGGCACGGCGCCACGCGGAATCCGCGATCGCCCGCGCGCCGCTGCGCGCGGATCAGGTCGACGGGCTGGCGCGTCTCGCGCTCGCCGGCCCCGACGACGCGGTGCGGCGCCGCGTGCGGGCGCGGCGCGACGCGGTGATGGCGCTCAAGCGGCGCCTGGTCGAGGCCAACCTGCGCCTGGTGGTGTCGGTGGCGAAGCGGTACCGGTCCCGGAGTCTCTCGCTGCTCGATCTGGTCCAGGAAGGCAACCTCGGCCTCATCAAGGCGGTCGACCGATTCCAGTACCGCCGCGGCTTCAAGTTCTCCACGTACGCGACCTGGTGGATCCGCCAGGCGATCACGCGCGGGCTCGTCGAGACGAGCCGCACGATCCGGCTGCCCTGGCACATCGTCGACGCGTCGGTCCGGATTGCGGCGGCACAGCAGACGCTCACGCTCGAACTGGGCCGCGAGCCCGACGTGGCGGAGCTGGCGGCCCGGACGGGCATGACGGCCGCCAAGGTCGAGCTCGCGCGCGGGTCGGTCGCACCGCTCGTGTCGCTCGACGCCCCCGCCGCCGAGAACGCGGTCGTCGGCCACTTCGTCGCCGACACCGGCGCGCGGTCCCCGGAGTCGCGGCTCTTCGAGCGCGACGCGGCGGTGCGGGCGAACCGGGCGCTCGCCTCCCTGGCCGAACGCCCGCGTCTCGTCGTGGCGCTGCGGTTCGGCCTCGGCGGCCACGAGCACACGCTCCGGGAGATCGGCGCGGTACTCGGCGTCAGCCGCGAGCGCGTCCGGCAGATCGAGAAGCGCGCGCTCGCCGACCTCCGGCGGCGCGGCGTGCGGCCGCGCGTGGTGCGCGCCGCCTGAGTCGTCCCCCTGTCGAAATTCTTCGCACCGCCGCGAAATATCCCGGCGCGGCGGGCGCCGGGGGCCTGCCTTTGCGGGGGACGCGTGCGCCGGGTGCTGGTATCGAGCTTGCGCGTCACACCGGCGGATGCGCACCGCGATGAGCGCGCCGGGTGCATGAGGGTGTCATGGTCACCACAGATTTCGTCGAGCTCGAAGAGCAGTACGGCGCCCGCAACGACGAGCCGCTCGACGTCGTGCTCGAGCGCGGTGAGGGGTGCTGGGTCTGGGACATCCACGGCCGCCGGTATCTCGATTGCCTGGCGGGCTACTCGGCGGTCAGTCAGGGGCATTGCCATCCGCGGATCGTCGACGCGGCCGTCACCCAGGCGCGGCGCCTGACGCTCACCTCGCGCGCCTTCAGGAACGACCAGCTCCCGCTGCTGTACGAACAGCTCCACGAGCTGACCGGGATGGAGATGGCGCTGCTGATGAACTCGGGCGCCGAGGCGGTCGAAACGGCGATCAAGGCGGCGCGGAAGTGGGGCTACCGCGTGAAGGGGATTCCCCCGGGGCAGGCGGAGGTCATCGCCTGCGCCGGCAACTTTCACGGACGGACACTCACCATCGTGAGCTTCTCGACCGTGCCGCAGTATCGCGACGGCTTCGCGCCGTTCACCCCCGGCTTTCGCACGATCCCCTTCGGCGACGCCGACGCGCTCGAGGATGCGATCGGGCCCCACACCTGCGCGTTCCTCGTCGAGCCGATTCAGGGCGACGCGGGGGTGATCATCCCACCGCCGGGCTACCTCAGCGAGGTGGCGCGGATCTGCCGGCGGCACAACGTGCTCTTCGTGGCCGACGAGATCCAATCGGGCCTCGGGCGCACGGGCAAGCTCTTCGCCTACATGCACGACGAGGACGCCCGTCCCGATGTGCTCATCATCGGCAAGGCGCTCTCGGGCGGCTTCTATCCGGTGTCGGCCGTCCTCGCGTCGCGCGACGTACTCGGCGTCTTCGGCCCGGGCGACCACGGGAGCACGTTCGGGGGCAACCCGCTCGCCTGCGCCATTGCGCACGCCGCGCTCGAGGTGATTCAGGACGAGAAGCTGCCGCGGCGGGCCGAGCAGCTCGGCGAGTACTTCCTCGCGCACCTCGAACGCATTCGCGCGCCGATCGTGCGCGACCTGCGGGGCCGCGGCCTCTGGATCGGCATCGAGCTCGATCGGGCGGCCCGGCCGCTCTGCGAGGCGCTCGAGAACCGGGGCCTGCTGTGCAAGGAGACGCACGAGCGCGTGATCCGGCTGTCGCCGCCGCTGGTCATCACGAGCGAGCAGATCGACTGGGCGGTGGACCAGCTCGAAGAGGTGCTATGGGCCGCATCCGTGCGTTGAGTTTCGGCGCCGCCCGATGTCCGGGATCTGCGCGGGCCGGTGGTTACCGTCAGATCCAGATCGCGCCGGCCTCGCCGCTCGTGACCGGCTCCCAGAAATCGCAGGACGCGCACTCCCGGTCGCTGACGAGGCGCCGCAGGCCGGGCTCGCGCGTGCACACGAGGAGCGGGTCGGGCTGCGGCCATCCCGGCGTCCCGGGCGTTGGATGCTCCTGTTGCGTCCAGCGGCAGTTCGCCGACGTGCGGGCGACGGGCAAGTTCATCGCCAGACAAGACCTCCGCGTCTGGCTCCGCAACTTCGATTCCGGGCGCCGCGCGTCGGAGAGGGTCCGCGCGCGCACATCGGCGACGTGCCGACACGGGCGGCGTGCACAATTCCGCGCGGATGCGAAAATCCCCGCGCGTCGACGTCACGCACCCGCGAGCAGCTCTTCCAGGACCAGGCGCGTCTTCGGCAGCAGCTGCCGATCGTCGAAGTACAGGCGCACCACGGCCAGCGCCTCGTCGACGGTCGAGATGCCGAGGTGCCGGAGCAGATAGCGCACATCGTCCACGTCGTGGAATTCCTCGCCGAGCCGCATCGCCGCACACTTCATGGCCAGCAGGTACCTGGGGTGTGCCACGAAGATGCGGAGGTGGGTCAGCTCGAGGAAGCGGTCGAACTCCCCGCGCGGGCTCAGATAGCCCTTCACCGCGTCATTGAGCCAGGTGTCGGGGACCCCTGCCTTTCGCGCGACGCGCGCGGCCGCCTCGCGAACGGCCCGGGTGGGCTTGAAGAGCGCGTCGACGTCGCGGGTCGCGTCGCGGGCGCCCAGGGCGAGGCACATGACGGCGCCGCCGACGAGGTACACCTCCGCCTCGACGCGCTCGCCCGCGAGCTCGGCGTTCAGCAGCGCGAACAGGCGATGCATGTCGTCCTTCGACAGCCGGCTCACGACATTCCTCACACGCGGTCGCCGAGGGACGAATCGACGAAGAGGTTGCGCCGCTTGAACGCCACCGGCGCCGCATGCAGCAGGTACGGGCGGAGCCGGCGGAACGGCACCGCGAAGTAGGGGTCATCCATCGGCTCCACGTCGCGCACCCACGGCGGCGGCGGCACGCCGTTCCGGCCTGCCGCTTCCTCGACCATGGCGGCCACGTAGTTCTGGAGCAGGAGCGACAGATCCTGCACGTTGGCATCGTCCACGGCATCCGAGAACTCGGCGGGCGGCAGCGCGGTCAGGAGGTCGTTAAGCTCAGCAAGCGCGAAGCGATGGTCGGGCCGGTGCCGGAGCGCGTCGAGGATCGCGCCAAAACGGGCGCGCGAGTCGGGGCACACGCGGGCGAGCACGTAGCTCGAGACGTCGAGCCCGGCTCGGCGGGCCAAGTGCTTCAGGGCCCCTTTCTGAGCGGGGGTCACGCGTATCTGCAACTGCGCGGATCGTGGCGCCATGCTGCAAGGTTAGATCGAGGACAGTTCAGCGTCAATACGTATGTATTGACGTACCTGGACTAGCCCTGCAGGCGCGCCATGGTGCCCCGCAGCCACGCGGCTGCGGCTGCGGGGCGAGAGGGCTCGGACCTGATGAGCCTTACTGCCGGCGGCGCCGGGACGAAGCCGTGACGCGGTGCCTTCGTACGGCCTCCGTGCTGCCGCGTTCTGCCCGTCGCCCCGGCCCGCGTCGCCGTGGCAGGTCGCACAGCCGCCAGACTTCCCCGAGTCGCTCGAGGTTCATCAGCCGCCGTACTGGAGACAGATCTTCACATCCGCCTGGCGCCGCACGACCTCGTGATACAGGCGTGGCTCGAGCGGCTACGGGCCCCGGCCGGATCCCGTCCCGTCGTGCGGGATTTCTCCCTGCCCGCGAAGGAATTCTCGCAGCGCGTTCTGCGAGTGTGACCGCAGCCGCGTGGCGATTCCGAAAAATGCACGCAATTCCTGGATGCCGCCGCTTGTGCACAAGGGCACGAACATTGGAGATCCCGTGGTGTGACGGTTCGTGGCGCGGCGGCGGCGGTACCCCCGGTCGACGACGAGCTGGCCACGGTGGCAAGGCTCAGGGCCCATGAGCAGGAGCTGAGTCGCCGCCTGGACGAGGCGCGGCGGGCGGCCGCGGCGCGCGTGTTCGACGCGCGTGAGGCCGCGGCGCGCGCTGAAGCGCTGGCGGAAGCCGACTGCCGCCAGGAGATCACCCGGCTGCGTCACGAACGCGCCAGTCAGCTCGGAGCGGTGCTCGACGGCATCAGAGACGAGACGGCGCAGCAGATGGCGACCGTGGGGCACCGCGCGGCGGTGAACCAGGAGACCGTCGTAGCTCGCCTGCTGGCCGTCGTCACGGGTCAACGCCGGGCCCCCACCGCGCGGACTGTGCGCGGTGGGGTGCGAAGCGGGACGCCATGATCGTCTCGATGAGCAAGGTCCAGGTGCTGGGGCCGCGGCGCCTCCTGCCGCAGACCCTGCACGTGCTCCACGCCGAAGGCGTGCTGCAGATCCGCGCGCTGCCGGAGGAGCCCTGCGCCGCGCCCGATGCCGGCGGCCGGCGGGCGCTTCGCGTCGTGCCGCTCGTCGAAGCGGAGCGCGCCGTCGAGCGCGCCCTCGCCGGCATGGCGGAGCGGCTGCAGGAGCTGCTGGTGCTCCTGCCGGCGCCCGATCGGATCACCGGAGGGGTCGATACGCTTCCGGCCGATGTCGCCGCGCCGGCGTTCGCCGCGCGGCTGGCGCCGCTCGAGGCGGAGGTCAGAGCCCTCAGCACCCGGCGCGACGGCCTGCAGGCGGAGCGGGATCTCACGCTGCGGTACGGACGGCTGCTCGCCGCGCTGGCGCCGCTACGGCCCGCGCTTCCCGCCGGCGAGCGCGTGACCACGCTCGGGATCCTGCTGCGGCGCGACCGCGCCGAGGTGCTCCAGTTCCTCGATCAGGAAGTGCGTCGGATCACCGGCGGTGCCTGCGTGCTGCTCTCAGGAGACGTCGACCGGGAGCAGGTCGGCGTGCTCCTCACGGTCCCGCGCGAGGCCGCGCCGGCCGTGTCGCGGTTTCTCTTCGAGCGGGGGATTGCCGAAATCCGCCTGCCCGACCGCTATGCCGGTCAATCGCTCCTCGATGCCCTCCTGCTCCTCACCAGGCGGAGCCAGGAGCTGCCGGCGGAGATTCGCGAGGCCGAAGCGGCGCTGATGGCGATTGCCCGCCGCTGGCGACGGCCGCTGATGGCGGCCCTGCAGAGCGCCCGCAGCCGTCGCGCGCGCCTGGCCGTGGTTGTGTCGTGCGGGGAGACGGATCACGCATTCGTCATTTACGGATGGGTGCCGGCGGAGCAGCGGAGACGACTGGCCGCCGCGCTCGACCGCGCGTTCGCCGGGCGGGTGATGCTGGTCGATCACGCCGTCAGTCCTGAGGAGTACGACGAGGTGCCGGTGGTCCTGCGCAATCCGCCCTACGTGCGGGCGTTCGAGCCGCTTGTCGGGTTCTTCGCGTGGCCGCGCTACGGCTCGATCGATCCGACGCCGTTCATGGCGGGCTTCTTTCCGCTCTTCTTCGGATTGATGCTCGGCGACATCGGCTTCGGCGCGCTCGCGCTGGCGCTCACGCTGCTGGCGCGCCTCAAGGGGTGGGGCGGCGAGATCGGACGGCAGCTGACCACCATCGCGCTGGCCAGCTCGATGAGTGCCATCGCGTTCGGGGTCCTGTTCGGCGAGCTGTTCGGCGCGCTTGGTGAGCCGCTCGGCCTCCACCCCGTGCTGTTCGATCGGCGGACGGCCGCGGTGTCGTTCCTGGCGCTGGCGCTGGTCCTCGGCCTGTGTCACGTCGTTCTCGGCATCGGCCTGTCGCTGTGGAACGCGCTTCGACACAGCCACGGCGGGGAGGCGCTGGCCAGGGCCGTCACGCTCGGTCTCATCGCGGCCGCCATCGGCGCCGGACTGGCGCACGTCGGATATGTCCCGTCGACGATCGAGCGGCCGGCGCTCGTGGCGCTGGCGCTCCTGGTCGCCGCCACCGTGTTCCTCGGTGGTGCGCTGGCCGTGATCGAACTGATCAGCACGCTCGGCAACATCCTGTCCTACGCACGACTGATGGCGCTGGGGACCGCGTCGGTGATGCTCGCCGAGGTCGCCAATCGCATGGTGGAGATCTTCGGCTCTCCCGTGGTGGGGGTGACGGCGGCGGTCACGCTCCACGCCGTGAATTTCGCCATGGGACTCTTCAGTCCGACGATTCAGGCGCTGCGGCTTCACTACGTGGAGTTCTTCGACAAGTTCTTCGAGGGCGGCGGCAAGCCGTACGAGCC
Source organism: uncultured Bifidobacteriaceae bacterium (assembly GCA_964526235.1). Taxonomy (GTDB): domain Bacteria; phylum Acidobacteriota; class Vicinamibacteria; order Vicinamibacterales; family UBA2999; genus MELF01. The sequence goes on along the minus strand of CAZGLC010000022.1, from coordinate 15,168 downwards.
GTTCGCACTGACAACGTGAGAGGGAGAACGCTATGGAACGAGCCCTGACCGCGGTGGCTGCGGCGTTGGCCATCGGTCTCTCCGCCCTGGCCACCGCCTGGGTGCAATCCCGGATCGGATCGGCGGGAACCGGCGCCATCGCCGAAAAGCCGGAGCTGCGCGGCATCGTGATCCTGATGCTCGCGATTCCGGAAACGCTCGTGATCCTCGGCTTCGTGGTGGCGATGCTCCTGCTCTTCGGCGGGTGGTAAGCCGTGGGCTATCACGAACTGCTCGAGGCGCTCGAGGACGAGGTCGAGCGGCAGATCCGTCAGATCGAGGCGGACGCCGATGAGACCTGCCGGCGCCTCGACATCACGATCCGGCGCGAGCTGACGGCCCGGTGCGACGCCGCGCTCGCCGCAGAGGAGCGCCGCCTCGAGGAGGAGGCCGAGCGCGCGTCGAGCCGCGCCCGCTTCGAGCAGGCGCGGACGCTGCTCACCGAGGAGCGGCGGCTGCTCGCCGAGGTACGGCAGGAGGCCGAACGCTGTCTGCCGGCGCTGGACGCTGCGGCGCTCGCCGCGAGGCTCGTGGACGACATCGTCGCCGAGCTGGGAGAGGGACCAGTGGAGTTCCGTGTCAGCCCGAAACGGCAGGCGGCGTTCATCGAGGCGCTCGCGCGACGCCATCCCGAGCTGGCTCGCCGCGCGAGCGTCATGGCGGTGGAGGGCATGGCGGGGGGCGTCGTCGCGGCGCTCGACGGCGGGCGGCAGCTTCTCGACAACTCGCTCCCGTCGAGGCTGGACAAGGCGTGGCAGCAGCTCGAGGGTGAGCTGGCCGCGGAGCTGTTCGGAGAGGTGACCGGTGGCGACCGGGTGTGACTACGCGAACGCGCGCGTCCGCGCGATGCGCAGCCGTTTGCTGGGCCGCGCGGGGATCGCCGCGCTCCTGGCGGAGCCGGGGCTGGCCGCCCGCCTCGAGTTGCTCAAGCGGACGGACTACGGTGAGGCAGTCGCAGCGCATCTCCGCGAGAGCGCCGACCGGCTCGCGGCCGCCGAACGCGGACTCCGTGCCCGGCTGACCGACGATCTCGCGCGGATCGACCGCTTCCTTGGCAGCGAGCGGGTGCGCGCGCTCTTCCGGTCGATCCTCGCCTTCGAGGATGGGTGGACGATCAAGACCATCCTGCGCGGCGTGGCGGCGGGTGAGGCGGCCGAGCGGATGTCCCTGCTGCTGACCCCCACGCCGGAGCTCGACCACGCCGCGCTCGAAGAACTGGCACGCCAGCGGGAGGTCGAGGCGGTCGTGGACCTGCTGACGTCATGGCGCAGCCCGTACGCACGGGCGCTCGGCGAGGGGCTCGCCGCCTACGCGCATCGCCACGACCTTCTGTCCATCGAGGTGGCCCTCGATCGCGTGCTCTTCAGCCAGGCGCGTGCGGCCGCCGGCCGCGACGGCGAAGACGGCCGGATGCTGCGCCGGTTTGTCGAGACGCACGTCGATCTCGTGAACGCCGCCACGCTGCTCAAGCTCGCCGGCCGGGGCGAGGCCGACGAGTTCTTCATCGACGGCGGGCGCGTCCTTGGCCTGCGTCGCTATCGCCAGTACGCGCGGCTCGACCGCGCCGGGCTCGGGGCGGCGCTCGCCCGCGAGGGCCGCCTCCTGAACGTGGCCGGACTCAGGACGCTCGCGGCGCTCGACGATCCGGTCGCGGCGGATCAACTGCTCCAGCGGGCGCTCGGCGAGGCCATGCGGCGGGAGGCAACGGGCAGCCCGCTCTCGCTCGCGGTGCCGGTGTCGTTCGTGCTCGATCGGCGGGTCGAGATCCAGCGGATCCGCCTCGTGCTGCGCGGCGCGGAATTCGGGGTCCCGGCGGCCGAGCTCCTCGAGCTCGTCGAGGCGTAAGGAGGCGGCATGGACCGGTACCGGCTGAAGGTGGTGACCAGACCCGGCGCCGCCCTGGGGTTCCGCCTCGCAGGCGTGCCGGTGGAGGAGATTGACGATGCCCGCAGCGCCGAACGCATCGCGGCACTCGTGGAGGAACCGGGGCTTGGCATCCTCGCAGTCGACGAAGCGCTTCTGTGCCAGGTGCCGCCGACCGTTCTCGAACGCGCGAACCGCGTCGGGGTGCCGATCGTCCTGCCGTTCACGCTTCCGACCCGATGGGAAGAGCGCGTCGGCGGCGAAGAGTACGTCGCGGCGCTCATCCGTCGCGCGATCGGGTACCACATCAAGATTCAGCCGTGAGGAGGCCACGGTGAGCACGCCCAGCCCCAACGTTGGTTCGATCGTCAGAGTCTCGGGCCCGACGGTCGTCGCCCAGGGTCTCGAGGACGTGGCGCTCAACGAGGTCGTGCGCGTTGGCCGCGACGGTCTGCTGGGTGAAGTGATCCGCATCCGCAGCGGGCTGGCGACGTTGCAGGTGTACGAGGAAACGGCGGGCCTGATGCTCGGCGAGCCGGTCGAAGCCACCGGCGAGCCGCTGGCCGTCGAGCTCGGCCCCGGTCTGCTCGGCCAGGTCGTCGACGGCATCGAGCGACCGCTCGAAGCGCTCGCGGCGCAGTCGGGCGACTTCATCCTACGCGGCGTCGTCCACCCGGCGCTCGACCGCCAGCGGCGCTGGCATTTCGTGCCGCACGTCGGCGCCGGCGACCAGCTCGACGAGGGGGCGGTCGTTGGCGTGGTGCAGGAGACAGCGAGCCTCGCGCACCGGATCCTCGTGCCGCCGGGAGTGTCGGGCCGCGTTCGGGACGTCAGGCAGGGCGACGCGACGGTCACCGATCCGATCGTGGTGTTCGAGGACGGCCGGACGCTGTCGATGCTCCAGCGCTGGCCCGTCAGGCGGCGGCGGCCGTTTCGGCGCCGGCTGACCCCCGAGCGTCCCTTTCTCACCGGCCAGCGCGTGCTGGACGTGTTCTTCCCGATCGCGGCCGGCGGGACCGCCATCATCCCCGGCGGCTTCGGCACCGGCAAGACGGTGCTCGAGCAGACGCTGGCGAAGTTCGCGGCGGCCGACGTCATCGTCTACGTCGGGTGTGGCGAACGTGGCAACGAGATGACCGACGTGCTGGCCGAGTTCCCCCGGCTCAAGGATCCGCGCACGGGCGCGCCGCTCATGGACCGGACGGTGCTCGTCGTCAACACGTCGAACATGCCGGTCGCGGCGCGGGAGGCCTCGATCTACACCGGAATCACCGTCGCCGAGTACTTCCGCGACATGAGCTACCAGGTGGCGCTGATGGTCGACAGCACCTCCCGGTGGGCCGAGGCGCTGCGCGAGATCTCCGCGCGGTTGTCGGAGATGCCGGGCGAGGAGGGCTACCCGACGTATCTGGCGACGCGCCTCGGCCAGTTCTACGAGCGTGCGGGCCGCGTCGTGCCGCTCAGTGGGGACGGCGAAGGCGCGGTGACCGTCACCGGCGCCGTGTCGCCGCCGGGCGGCGACTTCTCCGAGCCGGTGACGCAGGCGTCGCTCCGTGTCGCCGGCGCGCTGTGGGCGCTCACCACGGATCTTGCGCACCGCCGCCACTTCCCGGCGATCGACTGGACGCAGAGTTTCACGCTGTACGCCGAACGGCTGGCGGCCTGGTTCGAGCGCGAGGTCGGCGAGGAATGGGCGGCGCTCCGGCAGGAAGCGATGCGGCTGCTCGAGCGCGAGCGTGAGCTGCAGGAGATCGTCCAGCTCGTCGGCCTCGAAGCGGTGCAGGACCAGGAGCGGATCGTCCTCGAGGCGGCGCGGCTCCTGCGGGAGGGCTTTCTGCGTCAGAACGCCTTTCACGAGTTCGACGCCGCCTGCCTGCCCGCCAAGGCGCTCGCGATGCTTCGCACGATCCTTCACTTTGCCCGCCGCGCCGCCGCCAGCATCGAGGAGGGTGCGCCGCTTCGGGCGATTCTCGCGGCGGGGCTCGATGAGCGGCTGCTGCGCCTTGGCGAAGTGCCGGCGGAGTCCGTGGAGGCAGCCGGCACGGCGCTCGTGGCGGAGATCGACGACACGCTGGCCAGGATCAGGGGGCACTGACGTATGGAGCTCGTCACACGTCTCGCGCGCTCGGCCACGGCGATTGCCGGCCCGCTGCTGTTCGTGGAGGGCGTCAGGACCGCCAGACTGGGCGAGATGGTCTGGATCCGCGTCGACGGGAGCCAGGGCCGCCGCGGCCAGGTCATCGAGCTGTCCGAGACGCACGCCGTCATCCAGGTGCTCGAGGACACACAGGGGATCCGCCCCGCGCGCGCCGAGGTCGCCTTCACGGGCCAGGTGGCGACGCTGCCGGTCGCCCGGCAGATGCTCGGCCGAACGTTCAATGGAATCGGCCAGCCGGTGGATGGCCTGCCGCCCGTCATTCCGGAAGCGGTGCTCCCGATTACCGGCTCGGCCATCAACATCGTCCGCCGGGAGCGCCCGTCCGAGTTCATCGAGACCGGGGTGTCGGCGATCGACGGCCTCAATACGCTCGTCCGCGGGCAGAAGCTGCCGATCTTCTCCGGCGCGGGGCTGCCGGCGCACGCGCTGGCGGCGCAGATCGTGCGCGAGGCGCGCGTCCGGAGCGGCGAGCCGTTCGCGGTCGTCTTTGCCGCGATCGGCATTCCGTTCCGCGAGGCGGACTACTACCTCCAGGCGTTCGAGGGCTCGGGCGCGCAGGAGCGCACGTCCGTCTTTCTGAACCTTGCCGACGACCCGACGATCGAGCGGCTGATGACGCCGCGCTGCGCGCTTACCGCCGCGGAGTTCCTCGCCTTCACGCACGGCATGCACGTGCTGGTCGTGCTGACCGACATGACCAACTACTGCGAAGCGCTCCGGGAGGTCGCGCTCGCGCGCGAGGAGATTCCGGGCCGCCGCGGCTACCCGGGCTACATGTACACGGACCTCGCCAGCCTGTACGAGCGGGCCGGCAAGATCCGCGGCCGCGCCGGGTCGGTGACGCAGATCCCGATCCTGTCGATGCCCGACGATGACATCACGCATCCGATTCCGGATCTGACGGGGTACATCACCGAAGGGCAGATCGTGCTCTCGCGGGCGCTCGAGCAGAAGCGGCTCTTCCCGCCGATCGACGTGCTGCCGTCGCTCTCGCGCCTGATGAACCTGGGCATCGGCGAGGGGCGCACGCGGGAGGACCACCGCGCCTTGGCCGACCAGCTCTATGCCTTCTACGCGCGCGGCCGCGACGTCCGGCGCATGGCGGCGATCGTGGGCGAGGCGGGGCTGGGCGAGCAGGAGCGCGCGTTTCTCACATTTGCCGATCGATTCGAAGCCGAGTTCGTGGGGCAGCGCGACGCGCGCCGGTCGATCGAGGAGACGCTCGCGGTGGGCTGGCGGCTGCTCGGCGCGTTCCGGCCCGAGGAGCTGACGCGGATCGGGCGCGCCCTCATCGAGCGCTACCGGCCCGAAGGAGACAACGATGGAGCGGGTGCCCTCCACGCGGATGGGGCTGCTCGTGACCCGGGGGCGCCGGCAGGTGGCGCTGAAGGGGGCCGAGCTGCTCCGGAACAAGCGTGAGGCGCTGGCGAGCGAGTTCGTCCGCCTGACGCGCGGCGTCATCGCCGGGCGGGAACAGCTCGCGACGCGCCTGCGGGAGGCGACGCGCGCGCTCACGCTGGCGCGGGCCCTCCACGGAGACGAGACGCTCACCTCGCTGGCGCTGGCCGCGACGCGGGAGATTCCACTCGCGATCGAGCGGCGGAAGGTGTGGGGCATCCCGAGCCCCGAGGTCAAGGGGCCGCAGCTCGTGCGCGCCGCCGACGCGCGCGGCGCCTCGCCCGTCGGGTGGGGGCTGGCGGCGGCCGAGGCCGCGCGGCGCCACGAGGAAGCGGCCGAGACGTTCATCGCGATCAGCTCGCACGAGATGCGGCTGAAGCGGCTCGGCGAGGAAATTCGGAAGGCGTCGCGCAAGATCAACGCGCTCGAGCAGGTCCTGATTCCCGGGCTCGAGCAGCAGATCGCCCACATCGAGGTGGCCCTCGAAGAACGGGAGCGGGAGGCCATCGGCCGGCTCAAGCGATTCAAGGCCCGGCGGGAAGGAGGCTCGTCATGATCGCGCCAGAGGCGCTCGCCATTCGAAACATCCTCGTTGCCACCGACTTCTCTCCTTTCTCGGATCAGGCGATTCGGGCGGCCGTCGCCCTCGCCCGCCATTTCGGCGCCACGCTCCACCTGCTTCACGTGGTGCACCACGCCCCCGAGCGCGCCGCCGCGCTCGATCGGTTGGGCGCGCTCGCGGAGGCGCAGGCCGACGGCGTGTCGTTCACGGCGTCCGTGGCGGTCGGCCGGCCCGCGCCGGAAATCGTCCGGTACGCCGCGCGCGAACAGATGGATCTCGTCGTGGTCGGCACGCACGGCCGCACCGGGCTGGCGCACGTCGTCATGGGAAGCGTGGCCGAGGCGGTCGTGCGGACCTCGCTCTGTCAGGTCCTGACGATTCGCCTCCGTGCGCCCACCGGCGAGCCGCCGCCGCACCCGGCGGAGACGGCCGCCGGCGTCGCGGCCGAGCGCCACTGTCTGGTGTGCGCGCGGCCGTCGGCGGACCGCATCTGCGAGGCGTGCGCCGCGCGGATCCGCGGCGAGGCGCTGGAGCGGCTGCTCGCGGACGAGAAGGCGGGCCGGCGAGGATCGTCAGTGTGAGCCGGGGGTGAGCCATGAGCGTGCATGACGTGCCGCGCAGTAAGTGGGCAGGCGTACTCGACCAGTTCAGCCGCACCCATCGAGGGTGGCTGACGCAGGTGACGCGGATCGGCCCGGGACCTGAACTGCTGTCGACGACCGAGTTGCTGCCGCTCCAATCGATCGTCTCAGTGGTGGACGGGACGCATGTCATGGCGACCTGCGTTCACGTCCGGGACGGGCCGACGGTGTGTGTCGGCGCGCCGCGGGCGCTCGCCGTCGACCGGCTGGAGAATGGCACCGTGCGCGGGTTGGAAATCGACGGCGCCGACGGTGAATTCGTGCGCGTGACGTTTCGGGCAACCGCGCGGCCGGAAGAGCTCGACGGTCTCGCGCCCGCCGAGCTCGAAACCTCCTGGCGTGAATGATGCCGATCGACGGGGTCGGGGCGTGGAGTCCCGTGCTGCTCGCGTTTGCGGCGACGGTCGGCACGTACCTGCTGACGGTCGTCGGCACGCTGCCGGTCCTGTTCTTTCGCTCGGCGCCCCGCCGCCTCATGGACGGGATGATGGGGTTCGCCGGCGGCGTGATGGTGGCCGCGTCCTGCTGGTCGCTGCTCGTGCCGGCCATCGCGTCGGGCGGCGTCCGGGCGGCGACGATCGGGCTGCTGGCGGGCGGCGCGTTCTTCTACGCCGCCGATCAGATCCTGCCGCACCTCCACGCGGAGTTCCCGGACGAGGCGCGGTCGGAGGGCCCCGACGTGCCGTGGCGCCGGCCGACCCTGCTGATGGCGGCGATGACGCTGCACAACTTTCCGGAGGGCCTGGCCGTCGGCGTCAGCTTCGGGAGCGGCGAGCTTGGCGCGGCGACGGCGCTCGCCATCGGGATCGGGTTGCAGAACGTCCCCGAAGGACTGGCGATTGCGCTGCCGCTCAGGCGCGGTGGGATGACCCGCGGGCGCGCGTTCTTCTGGGGGCAGCTCTCGGCCGCCGTCGAGCCGGTGGCGGGCGTGATCGGCGCGGCGCTCGTACTCGCCTCGTCCGCGTTCCTGCCGTACGGCATGGCGGCAGCTGCGGGCGCCATGTTGTACGTCGTCGTTGAGGAGCTCATCCCGGAAACCGTGCGGCGCGGGACGACCGACATCGCCACGCTCGGCTTCATCGGTGGCTTCGCCGTGATGATGGCGCTCGACAACGCCCTGAGTACGTAGTGTCCGGCTTCAGCCAGGCTTCAGCCGAACGCTACGTACGCGACGCCTGCAGGCGCATCCACGTCCCCTGCAGCCACGCGGCCGCGGCGCCGTACACCTCCGAGTCGGTCGCGGCGAGCGACTCGAGAAAGGGCGCGATCCAGAACCCGAGGTGATCGCGGAGGAACGCGTCGTAGGCGTGCGTGGTCACCTCGAGCTCCTCGGTTCGCTGCGCGTCCGCGGCGAATGCCCCTTTGAAGGCGAGGTAGGCGAGGAAGTCGAGCTCGACGGCGATGTTGTCGGGTACCTCGCGCGTCTGCGCGTCGGGCTCGTAGGCGAACGCCTCATAGAAACCGCCGATCGCGGCGAGCAGCGGGCCTCGCCCCGCCAGGGCGGCCCGATCAAAAGACGACTCGCACGACGGCAGGCCTCCCGGTCCGAGCACGCGATGAAACTCCGATTCCCACGTGTCGAGCGGCACGTCGATGAGCGCCGCGCCCGCGTCCCGGGCCTCGTCGGGGAGCATCGGCAGCAGCACGCGCAGCTCGGCGAGCCCGTCGGCCGTCGGGAAGCGGAAGAGCGTCGACGCACACCGCCAGCAGGCGGCGCGCTCGAGCCAGACGTGAAGCGCGGTCTCCGGTGCGGCGATCACCGGTTGGGCGCCGCCTGCAGCACCAGCGGAATCCATACCGACCTCATCTTCCGCGCGCCCGCCTGCCGCGAGGCGCCGTCCCACACCGCCACCGCGAGAAACGTCCTCTGACCGACGGTCAGCCGCGCCAGCCCGTCGCCTTCGTCCAGCGGACGCGCGATCGTGACGAGCCACTGTCCGTTCCGCCACGCGCCGAGCCCAACCGCCTTCTGTGCCGGCGCGGCGGTCGTCGTGCCGTAGCCTTCGGCCACGAGCTCCTGCACGGGCGACGAGGAAGGGCGCCGCGTAATCGGATTGCCGGCGGCGTCAGCCGGCGCGTAGCGGCGCGCCATCTCGTCCCGAGCGGCCGGATTGGCGAGAAACGGATAGTGATCGGTGGTCGCGTTGGGGTAGAGCGCGGCCACGCGGTCCTGTCCCGTGGCGGCGCGCGCGGCGTCGTCCTGCCAGAGCGCGTTCCAGTACAGGAGATGCACGCCCTTGCCTGCCTCGCCCATGGCGGCATCGGGTACCTGGCTGCCGGCCTGAATCGGCAGCTGGATGGCGACGCTGTCGGAGGTGACGCCGGTCTGGGCGAGGACGCTCTCGGTGGCGTCCGCCCAGCCGAGGCGGAAGACGATCCACTCGCCGTTGTGCAGCGCGCGCACGTTGATGCGCGCCACACCCGGCTCGACGAGCTTCGGCTCCACGATGTCCTGCGGCACGAGCGCGGCCGGATGCTCGGGTGCCCGGTCCCAGACCGCGGCCAGCGGATCCTCCGCCGGCAGCGACCCGGTGACGGCGACGGCGGTCACCTGGGTGGTGTCGATGGCCGGCCCGCGCCGGCACGCGCCCGCGAGCGCCACTGCGAGGGCGAAAATGACTGCCGAGATGTTCCGTCTCATGTCGTGTTCAGCCTGATGATTCGGCGCGTGGGATCCTCGGCCGGGCGGATGACCAGCGGCTCGTAGATCGGCACCCGCACGATCTCCCGGTGGTCGTCGTCGAGCGCGATCGCCTCGTCTCCGGCAATCCTGAAGAACGGAATCGTCCGCTCCGTCGAACCGAAGAGCGCGAAGAGGCCCGTGAGCGTCTTGTCGTGCCGCGCGTTGCGGTACGTCTTCACGGCAGCCGGCGCGCCCGGACCGAACATCTGGATGAGAAACGGATCGGGCACGTTGATCGGCGGCACGTAATAGACGTTGGGCTCGAGGCCGAACTGCGGGTAGAGCGGCAGCGCCAGCTGCCGCACGTGCACGAGGTAGTCGATCGGGTTGTCCTCACGCGCCCGCTCGGGCGGGTTCACCCACCCCTGCAGCCGGATCTTGCCGATGCAGTTGACGAAGCACTGCGGCTGGATGCCCTCCTCGATCTTCGGGAAGCACGCGATGCACTTCTCGCTCGTGCCGGTCGACGGGTTGAAGTAGACCTTCTTGTAGGGGCACGCGCGCACGCACTCCTGGTAGCCGCGGCAGCGCGACTGGTCGAGGACGACGATGCCGTCCTCGGGGCGCTTGTAGATGGAGGAGCGCGGGCACGACGAGAGGCACGCCGGATAGGTGCAGTGGTTGCAGATCCGCGCGAGATAGAACATCCACACCTGTTGCGGCAGGCTGAGCGCCATCCCCTTGTCCACGCGGCCGGTGATCTCGTCCTCGCCGATGTTGGGCGAGGCGTAGTCGATCCCCTCCGGCATCCAGCCGAGCACGCGCTCGCCCGGCGGCGCCGCCTCGAACACCGTGCGGCCGGTGTACTTCGATCCGTCCCACGTCTGCGGGCCGAGCGCCTCGAGCAGCTTCACGTCCCACGCGAGCGGGTAGTAGCCGTAGGGCTTCGTCTCGACGTTGTTCCAGAACATGAACTCCTGGCCGCGGCCGCTCGTCCAGGTCGTCTTGCACGAGAGCGTGCACGTCTGGCAGGCGATGCACTTGTTGATGTCGAAGACCGCGCCGAACTGCCGCTTCGGGCGGTTTTCGGAATACCAGTAGTCCATCGCCCGCCCGAGCTGCCAGTTGTAGACCTTCGCCATTGCGCTAGCCCTTCTTCCTGATGAAGTCGCCCGAGAGAAACCGCTTCACTGCGTCGCTCTCGTAGCCGGGCCGCAGCCCGAGCGCCGCCGGACGCCAGAGTCCCTTTCCCTCGAGACCGCCCGGCTCGGCGCGCGTGATCTTCACGATCGACTCGCGCGGCGCGCCGGTGGGGCAGTGCGAGTCGGCCAGGAACCCCTGGCCCATCACCTGGCCCATCAGCTCCTTGCGCGGCAGCGAGTCGGTCATCAGCGTCGGCTTGAGCCAGCCGCGCGTCGTGCTCTGGTGGCTGCCGGACCGGAACATCGCCTGGTAGTTGGTGTCGGGATTCTTGGCGAGCCGGTCGGCTCGCGTACGGCTGCCGCGGAGGCTGCCGGGCGTCGCGCCGTACATGTTGAACCACATGCGCGTGACGCCGCGCGGCGTGCCGGGGTAGTAGCGCGCGCGGCAGAGCAGCCGCGCCACCTCGTACGCCGGGTCGCTCTTCTTCCAGCCGCGGTACGGCCGGTCCGACGGGTCCGAGTCGATCCAGACGTAGTCGCCGTCCTCGACGCCCAGCTCCTTGGCGTCGAGCGGATTGATGTCGACGTACCCCTCGGTCACGAACGGCGTGCGCGGGTCGCGGCGGTAGACGTCGCCGAAGGGGCCGAAGAGGACCGCCACCATGTCGGTGTCGATCGGCGTCGTGTGCGAGCCGTGCCGGTACTTGGGCGTGTGGAAGATGAAGCGGTACCCGTCGCGCATCAGCGGGTGCTCGGTCTGCGCCACCTCCGCCCACGGCTTGATCACGTTGCGCACCTGGCGGGTCTCGCACGACAGATCGTCCGCCTCGAGGCCGTAGACGCCCGGCGCCTCCTCGCGGAAGCACGGGTGCTCCGCGCCGACGATGACGTTCGGCTCGTAGAACGTGGAGTCGATCGGCTCGCGGTAGACGGGGAGATTCTCGCCGTAGGCGATGAACTCATCCTCGTCGCGGTAGAACTCGAGCCGTCCCGACTTGGTGTACCAGGGCTTCGATTCCTGGGTCTGCTCCCACCCGCCGACGCGCGGGTTGGTGCGCGTCATCATCAGCGCCGGCACGCCGCGCTTTGCCTTCGCCTCGAGATCGGCAATCTGGTAGCCTTTCGCCGCGCTGCTGTGGTCGAGGATCCGCTGCAGATGGACGTCGGTGCGCCCCTCGCGGATGAACTGGAAGTAGTCGTCGAACCGCCGGTCGCCGGTGAGCACCGCCAGCTTCGACGCGACGAGCGCTACGGCCTCGGCGTCCCCTCTCGTCTCGAAGATGCGCGGCAGCGGCGTCCGCGGAAACACCTGCAGGAAGGGGTTCGTCACCGACGCGGTCATGTCGGGCTGCTTCAGTTCCGCCCACGAATCGATCGCGAAGACGATGTCGGCGTACTCGCACGAGGTGGACCACCACCATTCGTTGACGCCGATGAACTCCATCTTCGGCAGCTGGTTGTTGACGACGTTGTAGTGCCACTTGACGTTGCCGAGGATGGAGTTGGCGTTGGCGAACCAGAGCGACTTGGTCGGCGTCGGGATGTGCCCCTTGCCGGTGAACATCCGGTTGCCCACCTTGAGCGGATGATCCTCGTGGTTGTAGTAGTGGGCGGATTCGGCGCGCCAGTACTGGCGCACGCGCGCCGGCTTCGCCGGGTCGAGCTCCACGTCGAACGGGTTCTCGTTCATGTACTGCGGCAGCCCGTTGAAGAGCGCGATCCGGTAGTTGCCGGCGTAGCTGCCGACGTTGCCGCCGATGTGGCCGACGTTGGCCGTGAGCGCGGCCAGCAGGAACACCGCGCGGTCCTTCAGGTCGTTGTTGAAGAACTGATTCGGCCCCATGCCGAGCGCCATGAGCGTGCCGGCGCGCGCGCCCGCCACGTCGCGCGCGAGGTGCTCGACCGCGGCGCGCGGGGCCCACGTCATCTCCTCGGTCGCCTGCGGCGGGAAGTTGTCGATGACGTACTGGCGGACGAGGTCGAACGTCGGCCGGCAGCGCACCGTCCGGCCGTCGGTGAGCGTCACCTGCACCTCGCCCTCGAGCTGCGGGTCGAGGCCGGCGCGGTCGAAGTGCGTCCCCACCAGATCGCGCGAGAGCGGCACGGCGGCGCCCCGCGTCCGGTCCCAGATGACCCCGTCGCCCCACTGCTCGCGCAGGGCGGCCGGGATGAGCTGCGCGCGGTGCGCGCCGGGCGGCGGCGGCGTCTCGCCCTTCGCCATCACGCGCGTGAAGTTGGTGAGCGTCGCCAGCGGCGGAGCGTCCTTGACGTCGGTGGCGCGCAGCTTCTTGAGCGTGTCGAGCCGGACGAGGAGCGGCAGATCGGTGAACTGCTTGACGAACGCGTCGTCGTACAGCTTGTCGCGGAGGATCACGTGGCACAGGCCGAGCGCGAGCGCGGGGGTGGTTCCTGGGCGCACGACGATCACCTCGTCGCCCTTGTGCGCGGTGGCGCTGTACTCGCAGGCAATCACGACGACCTTCGTCCCCTTGAGACGCGCCTCGGTGAGCCAGTGCGCGTCGGGCATCTTGGTCGTGATCCAGTTCATCCCCCACACGAGCACGAGCCTGGCGCGCTCCACCGCGTGCAGGTCGAACTCCACGGTCTGCGTGCCGGTGACCATGGTGTGGCCGGGCGGCAGATCCGTATGCCACGAGTAGTTGTCCCATCCGCGTCCCCCGAGGGCCTGGTCGGGCCCGACGCCGCGTATCTTCGCGTCGAGGATCGCCATCGCGCCGGCCAGCCGGTACATCGCCATCACGCGCGTCACGCCGAGCAGCGGCATCCCGCCGCGGAACTTGAGGCACTGGGTGCCCGCGCCCTGCATCGCCTCGATCGACTCGCCGTCGTACCCCTGCGCGGCGAGGCGCCGCGCGCCCTCCGGTCCGGCGTACGTGGCGGCGATGTTCTGGAGCGTCCGCGCCGCCATCTCGGCGGCCGCGTCCCAGCTCACGCGCTCCCAGCCATCCCACCCGCGCCGGAAGTACTCGGCCGGCGGCCGGCCGTCGGCGCCGCGCGGGAAGCCCTTGTCGACCCACGCCTTGAACCCCTTGCGGATCATCGGGTAGCGCACGCGCCGGTCGCCGTAGAACCGCCGGGTGAGCGCGAGTCCCTTCTGGCAGCACCGCGGGTCCCACCGGTGCGACGTCTTGTTGCCCAGCAGGTCCGTCGCGTCCCCGTACCCCATGGTCGGGCCGATGCGCGTGACGACCCCGTTTCTGACGTAGGCGCGCAGCAGGCAGTTGTGCGTGTCGTTCGGCGCGCAGAGGAACACGAACGAGTCGTCCACGGCGAAGAGATCTCTGTAGACGCGCTCCCAGCCGCGATCGGGGTAGCGGGCCAGCGGGTTGTCGATCCGCTCGAGCGACCACGAGCGCGTGGCGGCGGCAACCAGGCCGCCGAAGCCGGCCAGGGTCGCATGCTGCAGGAACTCGCGTCGGTCCATGGTTCTCCTTGTCAGGAGCCGGGAGAGCTCTCCCGTCTCCTGCTGCCTGCCCTGCCGACAACAAGGGCGCTCACGTCCAGAATCTCGTCGGCCGAGAGCGCCGAGTGGTTCGCGCTGTCGCGGCTGAACGCCGGCATCGGCGTACCGCTGCGCCCGCGTGCCACGGTGGCGGCGACGTAGGCCGGCGATGCGACCTTCAAGAACCCGGAGTTGGCGAGTGACGGCCCGGTCTTTCCCTCGCGGCGGTCACCGTGGCAGCCGGCGCACTGGCGGACGTAGACGTGCAGCCCGCGCTCGGGCGATCCGGACGTCTGACGCCAGGCGGCACGCGAGCCGTCGACGCGCGGGAGCGCCGTCACCGCGTCGATGACGGCGCGCATCGCGGCGGCGTCGTAGATCCGGTAGGCCGGCATGGCGGTGCCCGCGACGCCGCGCGCCAGCGCGTCGTACCCGCGATCGCGGCTGCGCGCCGGCGCATCCGGGGTGGCCAGCGGGGAACCAAGCACGGTCCCCTCGCCGTTGACTCCGTGGCAGACTGCGCAGTCGCGCCGGTAGAGGTCGGCGCCGAGCCCCGGATCGGGGCGCGCCGCATCGACCGACGCGCGGGAGGGCGCCGACGGCCCGAGGCTGCGCAGGTGCGCCACGACGGCCGTGAGCTCCTCCGGGCGCAGCGTCCCGTTTGGCCCCGCGAGCGGCGGCATCCGCCGCCCGGGCCGGCCGTTCGTGATCGTCCCCTCGAGCAGGGCATCGGAGGCGATGTCGAGGAAGTCGGGCGAGGCGATGGCGGGAAAGCGCGTCGGCTGCCCGCCGTAGTTGTTCCCTTCGCCGCGAGCGCCGTGACAGGCGCTGCAGTAGGCGGCAAACGCGTCCTGACCCGAGAGCAGCGGGCGCGCCTCGGCCAGCAGCGTCCGGCGCACGCGGTCGTGCGGCAGGTATTCCGGCGGCAGCGGCCGCCGCCGCAGCGACAGAACCCACGTCGTCAGCAGATCGGCCTCGGCCGTCGTGAACGGCTGCGGCACCATGAGGCTGCCGGGGACCACGCCCGCCGGGTCGAGCAGGTGCTGGCGCATGTAGTTGGCGAGCGTCGGCTCGCCGCCCACGCGCGCGAGGTTCAGGTCGCCGATCGGCTTGAGACCTGCGGCATCGAGCGCCGGCGCCTCGTCGCCGCCGCGCCCGTCCACCTTGTGGCATCCGAGGCAGCCCTTGCGCAGGGCGAGCGCCTCGGCCTCGCGCACACGTGGGGCCGGCGAGCTGTTGTGGCACGTGCCGCAGCCGGCCTCGATATGTGCGCGCGGCA
>CAZGLC010000021.1:26324-30508 GCA_964526235.1 uncultured Bifidobacteriaceae bacterium | reverse complement strand
GGCGTGGTGCGGCACGTCGTACACGTAGTCGTGCGCGTCGAGCGCCTTCTGGAGCCTCGCGCGCGTCGTCGGATCGCCCGCCTGCGAGAGCTTCGCGACGACGGCCTGGCGGTCGCTCAGAATCGCGTCCAGAATCGCCTCGCGGTCGGCCTCGGGCTGCTCGATGATCGCCAGCAGCACCCGCGAGCCGTACTTGATCCAGCGCGGCTGCCGCACGAGCGTCCCGTCCTTCTTGGCCACCACCTGCCGCTGCATCACCTGCAGCACCAGCTCCGCGTGCGTCTGCTCGTACACGATGTTCAGCTTCTTGAAGAGCTCCTTCACCGTGTCGCGCCGCGCGTCGATGAGCTTCACGAAGAACTCCGGCGTGACCCGGTCGCCCTTCTTCGAGAGCTCGCCGTCGGCGGTCAGCTCCACGCCGTGGTACGTCGCCAGATACAGGAAGTGCCAGAAGATCTCGTACGTCGCGAGGTCGTTCATGAACCGCAGCCCGGTCTTCGGATCGAAGATCGCGGCCGCATTGTTCCCCTGCAGCTGCTGGTACATGTACTCGGTCGCCATGTACATCGCGTAGCGCAGCCCGTCTTCGGTCGTCGGCCCCTTCGGGCGCGCGAGGAGGCGGTCGCACGCTTCGTCCGCGAAGAGTTTCTCGGACGTGAGATCCGCCGCAGTCAGCTCGAGCGGCTGCACCTTGCCGCCCCTGAGCAGGCCGAGCGCTTCGAGCCGGTCGCGCTCGTCCTGCGTCCCTTTGTCGACGACCTTCTGCAGGTCGCCCAGCTCGGTGACGAGCGGCTCCTTCCCGGCGCCGACGTACTCCTTCTGCACCGTCGCCACCCAGCTCTGGCGATAGGTGTCGTAGGTCTTGCCGTCGATCGTGAAGAGGCCCGTCAGCCGTTCGCGCAGCTTGTCGATCCAGATGTCGCGGAGCGCCTTGGCGTCGTTCTCGGGCGCGTGCGGGTTCTGCATCTGCGCCGCCATCCCGCCGATCGGCATGGCGCCGCAGAGCGTCGCCAGCAGCGCATTCCGCCGCGTGTAGTACGACATGGACGGCTCGCCCATCGTCACCGTGTGCGGATCGGGAATGACCATGGCCGGATCGTGGCGGAACATCTCCTCGCGGCTGTTGATGTAGTCCCAGCGCCCGACGTTGGGGCCCACCATGTTCTCGCGCAGCACCCACATGATCGCGTCCTGCTGCAGTACGAACTCGGCGCGCTCGTTGAGCAGCTTCACCTTGATCGTGCCGCGCGGGATCCCGATGGCCGCTTCCAGCTGCTTCAGGAGCTTCGCCACGAGGCGCGCTTCCTGCCACGTCTCGAGCTTCGGGATGTAGTAGTAGATGCCCGATCCGTTCTTCTTCTGCGTGTCGTAGTTGTGCACCGCGTGCATGACGAGTCCCGGAATGATCCCGGGCACCGGCTCGCCGTCGAGCCACATCTGCCGGTTGCGCAGATGGAGGCCGGCCACGCGGTGGAGAATCGTCGGCCACTCCGCGTGCGGCGTCTCGATCGTGTAGGTGCGCTTCTTCGTTGGATGGACGAACGGCTTCTCGTCCCACCGGCGCGCGAGGATGTCGCGGAGGTTCACCCACCCCTGATAGAGCTGGTCCCTGTAGTCGCCGCCAGCGTCCTCCCAGTCCCACATCCACTGCGACGCGCCGCTGTTGAGCGCGCCCATCGCCATCCCCATGTCGATCGCGGGGCCGGTGCCCTCGAGGCCGGGGCGCATGGTGTCGGCCGGAATCGGCACGGACGCGCCCGTGTGCCATGCATCGGCGGTGCGCCGCCCGAAGAAACCGTCGAGCATCCCCTGCCGGATCCGCGCGACGGTCGTCTTGTTGCCGTCGGCGTCGCTGACCTCCTCCGAGGCGGGCAGGAACCGCCACTTCGCCTTTCCTTGCGCCACGCGATCGAGGACGGCATGGCGATCGGCCAGCAGCGTCGGCAGCTCGGCGCTCACGGCGGCCGTCATGTCGGCAATCAGGTCCTCGACGACGACCGTGCGGCCGTTGACCGGGTGAGAGCCGAAGAGGACGGCGTACTTCTCGCGGATGTCAGGACGGATCTGCAGGGTGGGCACCGGGAGCCTCCAGGAAAAGTCTCGAAAGAGAAGAGATTCTTTGTACTAGAAGTGCACCTTGACGGCAAGCTGGATGACGCGCGGGTCGCCCGCCGACGTAATCGTCCCGAACGCCGGCGTGCCGAACACGCCGTTCGGGTTGCC
This sequence comes from uncultured Bifidobacteriaceae bacterium, assembly GCA_964526235.1. Classification (GTDB taxonomy): domain Bacteria; phylum Acidobacteriota; class Vicinamibacteria; order Vicinamibacterales; family UBA2999; genus MELF01. Next base: position 28,285 of record CAZGLC010000021.1, on the reverse strand, counting down.
GAGCGCGGGCGTGTTGGTGGCGTTGAACACCTCGGCGCGGAGCTCGAGGGCGCCGCGGCCGCGCAGCGGAACACGGCGGATCAGCGCGAGATCGAGATTGTGGTAGCCCGGGCCGCGTACGGGATTACGCGGGCTGCTGCCGATCGTGAACGGCGGCGCCACGGCGAACGCGCCGGTATCGAACCAGCGGCTCGTGGTCCGCGCGTCCGCGCCGAGCTCAGGAGTCTCCACGAGATTCGGGCGCTGGATGCCGAACCCGGCGAACGCATTGAAATTCGTCGCCTGCGTCACGGCCACAGGCACGCCCGATTGCATCCGCAGGATTCCCGTCAGCGTCCAGCCCTTCACCGCCCACACGGCCGATGACGCGAACACGTGGGGCATGTCGCCGTTCGAGTAGTCCCACTCCAGCGCGCGGTTGAACGCGTCGGCAACTGACGGGTTCGTGACCGGCCCCGTGAGAATGGATGCATCGAACACCGCGGACGCGTCGTCCATCAGACGCGACCGGGTGTAGCTCGCCTGCGCGGAGAATCCCGAACCGATCCGATGATCGATGCGCACCTCGAGGCCGTGATACGCGGTCGTGCCCACGTTGTTTCGGTACAGACTGACAGCGGTAAACCGTGGATACGGTTTCAACAGTTGCGCCAGCGGGATGGTGTCGTCGCCGAGCGACGACCACCGCGGGACTGCGCCGACGTACGGATTCGGCACGCGCTGCAGCAGCCACGGGCCCAGGACGAGCTGGTCGACGCGCAGCTGATTCACGTTCGCGTCCGGCACACCCGCCCGTGTCACGCGTGAGCCGACGTAGGCCACTTCGACCGACGTCCGCGGCGACAGCGCGTGCTGCAGGGTCACGTTCCACTGTTGGACATACCCCGATCCGAGGTCGCGATCGACGGCGAACACATCCAGTCCCAGTCCCGCATCCGGCGTGAGCGGGATTGCCTGAATCGTCGGGCCGTTCGCCAGCACGAACGCGGGTTCGATGCCGTCGAGCGTGCGCTGCGACACCGTCTGCACGAAGGGAAACGCCGGCGTCGTGAAGGGGCTCGTGATGCCCGCCTGCTCGATCCAGACCAGGCCGTAGCCGGCTCGCGCGACGGTGCCGTCGCGCAGGCGCGCGACGAGTCCGAGCCTTGGACCGACGTCCGTCTTGTGCAGCCGGCGCGCCGACCGCGAACGGCCGTCGCGGCCGAGATAGTCGAGCGTCTGCGTTTCGAGGTTGAACACCGCCGCCTGGTCGTTCTCTTCGACGGACGGGAAGTTGAGCGTATATCGCAGGCCGGCGTTCAGGGTCAGCCGGTCGTGCGCCCTCCAATCGTCCTGGACGAAGTACTCCTGCACGTGTGCGCGGTTGCGGATCTCCTGCTGCTGCAGATCGATCGAGAAGGTCTGCACCTGACCGAGCAGGAAGCTGGCCAGCGGCGCCCCGGTGCCCGGCGTGCCGGGCAGATCGGTGAAGAGCGACGTGAACTGGAACTGCCCCGCCGGCGACGGCGGCTGCACGACGTCGAGGCGCTCGAACCGGAGGTCGAATCCGGCCTTGAGCGCGTGGCGGCCGCGCACCCATGTGAGAGCGTCGACGAGATGGGTGACGCGGGTCTGGAAATCGGTGGCCGTATTCGGCGGCGAGCCGAGATGCTGGTAGCCGCTCGTCGAGAACGTCGGCAGCGCGTCCGTGAACGCCGCGTTCGCCGGAATTCCTGGAAGACCGAGGGCTGCCGAGGCCGGCGCCGCCAGCGACGTGGCCGCGCGCCGAACGCGCCGCCGCGTATCGCCCACTCGGAGCTCGTTGAGGAGAGCGAACGACAGCGTGCGCCGGTGCTGCGAGGCGATCGCCCACGCGGCGGTGCGCTGCGGGCCGAGCGTGCCGCTCGTCGCGCCGGCGCCGGCCGGCCCCGGCGCCGACCGCCCCACCGCCACCCGCCCCGATGGGTGGCGCGCCGCAAGCA
>CAZGLC010000021.1:9990-26314 GCA_964526235.1 uncultured Bifidobacteriaceae bacterium | reverse complement strand
CGGGGGCTGGGGGGCGACCCCCCCGGGGGGGGTGGGCGGGGGGCGGCGGGCCCCGCGCGCCGCCCCGGGCCCGCCCCGCCGCGCCGCGACCGGCGCAACGCGCTCCGTCACGTAGGAGAGCCGCGCGAACAGCTCGTCCCGCACCGTCAGACGATGGTCGACGCGCACGTCGGCCTGATCGTGATCGCTCATCTCATTGCCGACGCGCCGGTAGTTGTTCGCCGTCCCGGGGGACGCCGGCAGCGGATACCGCTCGAGGAGCGCGCGCGCCACCGGATCGACGCGCTCGAACGGAATGCGGTTGTCCGGAAACGGCATCCGCCACGCGCTGCCGTCCGGACGCGCGACCGTCGTCGCCGGGTCATAGATGACCGGCACTCGCCCGCCCACCGGCTCCGTGAATATGCCCCGCCGCTGAAGGAGGGTCGGCACGGTCGAGATCACCGTACGGCCGATCGTCTGACGCTGCCCCTGATAGTCGACGAAGAAGAACGTGCGATCCCGCCGGATGGGCCCCCCGAGCACGCCGCCGAACTGCTGCCGGCGGAAGCGCGGCGCGTCTCCCTCGGCCAGGGCGAAGTAGTTGCGCGCGTTCAGACGCTCGTGCCGCAGAAAATCGAACCCGCTGCCGTGCAGCACGTTCGATCCCGCCTTCGTCGTCACCGCGATCACACCGCCGTTGAAGCGGCCGAATTCGGCCGCCGGCGCGTTGGTCTCAATCCGGATCTCGTGAATAGCGTCGACAACCGGAAGGAAGGCCACCTGACCGGGCTCAGGCTGGAGGACGGACACGCCGTCGTACAGATACTCGTTCACCCGGGGTCGGCCGCCGTTGATGCGCGGAAGCTGAGAGCCCGGCGGCAGCGCCACTCCAGGCGCCAGGGCGACGAGCGACACGAACGAGCGCCCATTCAGCGGCAACTGCACCACGCGCTCTGCGGTGACGACGAACGACAGCGTGGCGCGTTCGTCTCGAGCGACCGGCATGGGTGCCGTCACGGTCACCGTTTCGTTGAGGAGGGGCACAGCCGCCATCAGGTATGCCCAGAGCCAGATGCCGGCTGCCGTGGTGAAACCGCTCACGCCGTGTGACTTTATATCGGCGTGAAACGGTACTCAAATCGACTGAAATCGCACTATATTGCCTCAGGCTCGAATTGATGCTTCGAGAAGAAACGGTACAGGAGCCAGAGGTCGAGCGTGCCGACGCCAATCAGCACCAGATACGCGGCGTCGCTCTCGACGATGCCCAGTTCCTGCAGCAGGCGCGACAACCCGAACGCCACCACCCAGGCGTCGAAACTCATGCAGATCCTGCGGAAGGTTTCGGCTCGGACATGGCGGATGACGAACGCCCCGATGGGCACGCCGACCACGATGCCCGGGACGATCCACGGGATGAGCGCGAGGCTGGGCGCGAGAAAGAGACCGGCGTATGCGTACGCGACGGCGGTCATCGACGACTCGGCCAGCCGGACCACGCCGAGCGCGGCGCGGAAGTCCTTCTGCGCGAACCCCTGGTTATTCAGCATGATCGCCAGCGGCGGTCCCGAGATGGTCGTGACGGCATAGAGCACGCCGACGCCGCCGCCGAACACCAGATTCGCGGACCGCTCGGCCCGGATTGGACGCCGGTAGCCGGCCGCCTGCAGCAGGATGAGCGGCAGCAGCGCCACGAAGGTCGCAAACCGCAGCCACCCAGGGTCGACCTGCGACAAGATCGCCGTCCCGGCCACGATCCCGGGCACGAGGCCGACCACCATCGGCCACAGGCGCCGCCACACGTTCGCGTACGCCTCGCGATTGTTCCAGAGCACGTAGGCGTTCAGCACGACCTCGATCAGCACGAGCGCCGGATTCAGCACGCGGTTCGAGAGGAACAGGAGCGCGACCGGCACGGTAATGGAAGAAAACCCGTACCCGAGCGCGCCGTTGACGACGGCGGCGAGGAACGTGATCGCGACAAGTGCGAGATGCGAGTCGGTCATGCGCGGTCCGGTTTCAGAAGTTCAGCTGCTGCCGTTCCCGGCGGTGAGATCGAACGGCCGCCGCCGCGTCGGCGCGCCAGCCTCGAAGCGCGTGCATGACTCCATTCCTCGTGGGCACCGAGCCCACACGTCGAACGATGTGAGGTCAACGTGGAAACGGAAGAGGACCGGCCGAAGGTCAGCGAGGAGAGAGTGCGCCTACCTCGCCGCCATCGGCCCGATACACGCGCAGCGACACACCGCCGCGCGCCGGACACCACAGCAGGAGAGATGGACGCGATGCATGAAGCGCCTACCGTTGTATCGTCCGCGGCGCCCGGCTGTCAACCCGGCTTTTGACTTTGGGCCCTGAGCGGATAGAATCGGGGACATCGTGATGTCCGGACGTGGCCCGATGTGCGCCTGTTGTTGTTGTTGTGCGGGGACCTCCGAGGTCCTGGCGCGCTCGGTCCGGCCGTCTGGGGCATTCACGACATAAGCGATACCCAGCAACGCACTGATCGAAAGCCCGGGACAACCTCCCGGGCTTTTTTATTTTTGGACCTTATGACGATTGCGACCGTACCAGCACTAGAGCGTGCTCCCGCTGCGCCCGCGCTCCGTCTCGACCACCTGCGCGCGCTCGAGGCCGAGAGCATCCACATCCTGCGCGAGGTGGCGGCCGAATTCGAGCGGCCGGTGATGCTCTATTCGATCGGCAAGGACTCGTCGGTGATGCTGCGCCTCGCGCAGAAGGCGTTCCATCCAGGACCGATCCCGTTTCCGCTGCTCCACATCGACACGACCTACAAGTTCCGCGAGATGATCCAATTCCGCGACGAGACCGCCCGGGCGGTCGGCGCGCGGCTCATCGTCCACACGAACCAGGAGGCGATTGCCGACGGGACGCAGCCGTTCGCCGTCGGCACCCAGCGGTGCTGCGGGCTGCTCAAGACGCGGGCGCTGCTCGACGCGCTCGAGGCGGGCAACTTCGACGCGGCGATCGGCGGCGCGCGGCGCGACGAGGAGCGGTCGCGCGCCAAGGAGCGGATTTTCTCGGTGCGCGACGCCAACGGCCAGTGGGACCCGAAGCGCCAGCGGCCGGAGCTCTGGAGCCTCCTCAACGGCAAGCTCCGACCGGGCGAGAGCATCCGCGTCTTCCCGCTGTCGAACTGGACCGAGGTCGACGTGTGGCAGTACATCAACGTCGAGCGGATCCCGGTCGTGCCGCTCTACTTCGCGCGCGACCGCGAGGTGATCGTCCGCGGCAACTCCCTCATCGTCCAGGAGCAGCCGTTTGTCGTGACGATGCCGGGCGAGACGCCGCAGGTCGTCCGCTCCCGCATGCGCTCGCTCGGCTGTTCGCCGTGCACCGGCGCGATCCGCTCCGACGCCGACACGGTGCCCAAGATCGTCGAGGAGCTGATCGCCACGCGGCACTCCGAGCGGCAGCTGCGGATCATCGACCACGACCAGGACGGGTCGATGGAAGTGAAGAAGCGCGAGGGGTACTTCTGATGTCGAGTCTTCTCCGCATCTGCACCGCCGGGAGCGTGGACGATGGGAAGAGCACGCTGATCGGGCGGATGCTGCACGACTCGCAGGGGGTGTACGAGGACCAGGTGCACTCGGTACGGACCGCGTCGGCAAATCGCGGCGTCGGGCCGATCGACTTTTCGCTCTTCACCGACGGCTTGAAGGCCGAGCGCGAGCAGGGGATCACGATCGACGTCGCGTACCGGTACTTCGCGACCGCGCGGCGGAAGTTCACCCTCGCCGATACGCCCGGCCACGAACAATACACGCGCAACATGGCGACCGGCGCCTCGACGGCCGACGTCGCGATTCTGCTCGTGGACGCGCAACATGGAGTGCGTGTCCAGTCGAAGCGCCACGCCCGCATCGCGCGTCTCCTCGGCATCGAGGACTTCGTGATCGCGGTCAACAAGATGGATCTCGTGGATTTCAACCGCGACGTCTTCGACGACATCCGGGACGACTTCGAGGCGCTGCTCCAGGGCGCGCGGTGCCACGCCATCCCGCTCAGCGCCCTGCACGGCGACAACGTCATCGCGCGGAGTGCGCGGACGCCCTGGTTCGACGGCCCGCCGCTGCTGGAATACCTCGAAACGGTCGACGTCGCGCGCGACGCGGCCGCGCGCCCCTTCCGTTTTCCAGTCCAGCTCGCGTCCCGGCCGCACGACCGGTTCCGCGGCTATGCCGGGCAGATTGCGTCCGGGGGCGTTCGCGTCGGCGACCGGATTACCGTCTGGCCGTCCGGGGGCTCCGCGCGCGTCGCGCGCATCGTGACCTGGGACGGCGACCTGGAGATGGCGTATGCACCGATGTCGGTCACGCTGACGCTCGACCAGGAGCTCGACATCAGCCGCGGGGATCTCATGACCGTTGCCGAAGAACCGCCGCATGTCGGCACCCGGTTCGAGGCGGAACTCGTCTGGATGGATGAACGGCCGCTCGATCCGAAGCGGCTGTATCTGCTGAAGCACACGACGCGCACGGTGACCGCAGAAGTCGGGCACGGCCTGGTGCTCAATCAGATTGGCCACGTGACCATCTCGACGACGCGTCCACTCGTGTTCGACGCCTATCGCGACAACCGGACCACCGGCAGCTTCGTGCTGATCGATCCGGCGACCTGCTTTACCGCCGGCGCCGGGATGATGACCGCGCCTGTTCGCGCGGCCGGTGTGCACGCGCCGGATGCGCCGGCCAGCGCCGCCGAACGCCTTGCGCGGGTGGCCCGCCGCGCCGGATCCGACACCGAGGCGGCCGAGGCGGTGGCGCGGGCGCTCGAGGAGTTGTTCACATGACCGACGCGCGCGACGTCATCCGCACCGCGCTGGCACTCGGGCAGGCGCCGTGCCTCACCTCGAGCTTTCAGGCCGAGTGCGTCGTCCTCACGCATCTGCTGCGGGAGGAACGGCCGGACCTGCCGGTGCTCTTTCTCGACACGTGTCACCACTTCGCCGAAACGCTCGCCTACCGCGACGAGCTGTCGGAGGCGTGGGGCCTCAATCTGGTGACGCTGCGCGCTGCGGATCCACGCGTGGGACTCTGGCAGGCCGAGAGTACCGACGCCTGCTGCCGGCGGCACAAGGTGGAGCCGCTCTTTGCGGCCCTCGAGCAGTACGACGTCTGGTTCACGGCGCTGCGCCGGGAGCAGTCGCCCTCGCGCGCCGGCCTGCAGGAGGTGGAGCCGTTCCGGCTGCCGAGCGGGAAGACGATCCAGCGGGTCAGCCCGCTGGCGGCGTGGACCACGCGCGACGTCTGGGCCTACGTGCGCCGGCACGGCATTCCGCTGCTGCCGCTCTACGACCGCGGGTATACCAGCGTCGGGTGCGAGCCGTGCACCTCGCTGCCGCTCGATCCGTCGAACCCGCGCTCGGGCCGCTGGGGCGGGCAGAAGCTCGAGTGCGGCATTCACATCCAACCGGCGTAACTCCCAACTTCCAAGGGCCCAACACCCAACACTTGGGAATTGGGAGTTGGGTGTTGTATTTTCGTGTCCCGATGCCATCTCCGGTGGGTTGGCTCAGCCGCCGCCTTGCGCACCTCCTGCAAGCGCAGCTCGCGCCCGCGGCCGTGCGCCTCGAGCTGTGGGACGGCAGCTCGCCGCACACCGCGCCGCAGCCGGCGATCGGGACGCTCGTCGTCCGCGATGCGCGGACGCTGCGGGCGGTGCTCGTCAACCCGCACCTGCAGTTCGGCGAATGCTACATGCGCGGGACACTGGAGGTCCGCGGCGACCTCGAACCGGTGCTCGAGGCGATGTCGCGTCTCAGCCTCACGCCGAGCTGGCGCGAGCGCCTCAGCTCGAAGCTGGCGCCGGGCAACAGCGTTCAGCGGGCGCGCCGCAACGTCCATCATCACTACGACCTGGGGAACGACTTCTACAGCTGGTGGCTCGACGAGCAGCTGCTCTACACGTGCGCGTACTTCGAGCGGCAGGAGATGTCGCTCGAGGAGGCGCAGATCGCCAAGATGGATCTGGTCTGCCGCAAGCTGCAGCTGCAGCCGGGCGAGTCGGTCGTCGAGGCGGGCTGCGGGTGGGGCGCGCTGGCGCTGCACATGGCGCGCGAATACGGGGTCAACGTCCGCGCGTTCAACCTGTCGCACGAGCAGATCGCCTACGCCCGCACGCGGGCGGCGCGCGAGGGGCTCGACGGCCAGGTCGAGTTCGTCGAGGACGACTACCGCAACGTGCGCGGCGAGTGCGACGTGTTCGTCTCGGTCGGGATGCTCGAGCACGTGGGGCTCCGCAACTTCCCGACGCTGGCAGCGGTGATGCGTCGCGTGCTGCGGCGCGGCCACGGCCGCGGCCTGCTGCACTTCATCGGCCGCGACATCCCGCGCCCCCTCAATGCCTTTATCCGCCGGCGGATCTTCCCCGGCGGATACCCGCCGACGCTCGCCGAAGTGGCCACACGCGTGCTCGCGCCGGCGCGGATGTCGATTCTCGACGTCGACAACCTGCGGCTGCACTATGCGCGCACGCTCGCGCACTGGAGCCGCCGCTTCGCGAAGGCCGGCGAGCAGGTCCGCGCGCGCTACGGCCCGGAGTTCCAGCGCGCCTGGGAGCTGTATCTCTCCGGATCCGAGGCGGCGTTCGCGGCCGGCTCGCTGCAGCTCTTCCAGGTCGTCTTCGCGCCGCTCGAAGCCGCGCCACCCTACTGGACGCGCGCCGAGGTCTACGGCGGCGCACAGGCCGACGAGTGGTACGCTGCGACGCGCTGATCGTCGGCGGCGGCCCCGCGGGATCCACCTGCGCCCGCGTCCTCACCCGTGCCGGCTGGGACGTCCTCGTCATCGATCGCGCGCGCTTTCCCCGCGACAAGGTCTGCGCCGGCTGGGTCACGCCGGGCGTCTTCCGCCTGCTCGACCTCGATCCGGAGGAGTATCGCGCGACCGGCCTCACCATCCAGACGATCAGAGGCTTCCGCACGTCGCTCATGGGCGGCCGTCCCGTCGACACGCGCTACCCCGCTCCGATCAGCTACGCGATTCGCCGCTGCGAGTTCGATGATTTCCTGCTGCGGCGTTCGGGAGCGCGCGTGCGGGGAGGTACGCCCCTCGCCTCCCTCGAACGGCGCGGCGACACGTGGATCGTCAACGGCGACATCAGCGCCCGCGTCGTCGTCGGCGCGGGCGGGCACTTCTGTCCCGTCGCGCGGGAGCTTTCATCCGTAGGGCGCGGCTTTACGCCGCGCCAGGCGGGCCGTAAAGGCCCGCCCCACGTGCGAACGGTGGTCGCGAAGGAAGCGGAGTTTCCGCTGGAGCCGGGCGGCAGCAGCACCGACGGCGAGCTGCCCGAGCTGTTCTTCTGTGAGGACCTCGAGGGCTACGGGTGGTGCGTCCGCAAGGGCGAGTACCTGAACATCGGTCTCGGGCGCCGCGATCACGGCGACCTCAATCCGCACATCGACGCGTTCATGCGCTTTCTCGAGGCGCGCGGGCTGGCGCGCCGGGCCTCGCACGTCCGGTGGCACGGCCATGCGTATCTCGCCTCCGGGACTGGTCCGCGGCCGCTCGTCGATGACGGCGTGCTCGTGGCCGGCGACGCGGCCGGGCTGGCGTACCCCGAAAGCGGCGAAGGCATCAAGCCGGCGGTCGATTCCGGGCGTCTGGCCGCCGACACGCTCGTCGCTGCGGCGGGGCAGGTCGATCGCGAGGCGCTCCTTCCGTACGCGGCCGAGCTTCGGCGCCGCTACCCGGCGGCGCGCCCCGCGTCGAGGCCGATCGCCGCGGTCGTGAAGGCGCTCGGGCGACGGCTCCTCCGCTCGCCGCTCTTCACGCGCCGCGTCCTAATTGATCGCTGGTTCCTGCGGGAGTCGAATTGAAACCACGAAGCTCACGAAGACCACGAAATTCCTTCTTTGGCGTTTCGTGACTTTCGTGGACTTCGTGGTTATCGGGTTGCGTTAGGCGCGACCACGAGTTCGTCGAGTATGTCGAAGAGCAGCCGGCGATGGCCGCGGCGCTCCTCGCTCACGTCGGGCGACGAGGTCGTCACGATCACGAGGTCGAGATCGGGGACGACGAAGATGTACTGACCGCCATAGCCCCAGGCAAAGCACGTGTCGTAGCCGCGGATCTCGTGCACCCACCAACCGTACCCGTAGCTGCGGTCCCGCAGCGGGTCGAATCCGCGGAACGGATCGAAGGCGGCACCGGGACGCCGCGTCCGCTCGCGTCCCTCGCACGAGCGCGCCACCCATCGCGCGGAGACGATCTGGCCTTCACGCCCGCGTCCCTTGTTGAGATACAGCTCGCCGAAGGCGAGCATCTGCCGCGGCGTCATCAGCATGTCGTTGCCGCCGAAATAGATGCCCTGCGGGTCGCGGGGCCACTGCGGGAGCGTCGATCCGAGCGGCCGCGCCAGCACCTCGTTCGCGAACTGCCACGTGCTCTTTCCGGTCGCCTGCGTCAGGATGGCGGACAGCAGATGTGTGTTGCCGGTGCTGTACTCCATCTCCTCGCCCGGCGCCGCGAACATCGGCCGCGCGAGCGCGTGCCGCACCCAGTTGCGGCTCATCACCCAGGCACCGTAGTTCCGGTTGCTCGTCCCCTCGAGGCCGCTTCGCATCGTCAGCAGGTGCTCGACGGTCACCGCGCGCTTCCGTGAGTCTGGATCGCGCGCCAGCTCGGGGAAGTACGTCGCGATTGGCGTGTCGACGCCGGGGATCAGCCGGCGATCGATCGCCATGCCGACGAGCGCGGAGATGACGCTCTTCGATGCCGACTTGATGTTGGCGGGGCGATCCCGCCGGCTGCCGCTGTAGTAGCGCTCGAACATCAGCTCGCCGCCGCGGCTCACGAGCAGGCTGTGCAGACGCGGAAGCGCCCGCGCCGCCCGATCGACCGCCGTGGGGCTCCAGGTTCGCGCGGGTGGACCGACCGGCGCCGCGGCCGTCGTCGAGACCGCCGCCAGCGCGGCCAGCACCCAGCCCGTACGCGTGACCACCCTGCGCCGCATGTCCGCCGGAATTATACGGTCAGGAGCGGCCGAGCTCGTCGCCGATGACGGTGAAGCGGAAGACGTACCGCGAGCGGCTGTTGCCGACGACGACTTCGTCGCCGTCGCGCAGCTCGGCGCGGCCGCCCACACGCTGGCCGCCGACGTGCCGGCCCGAGACGATCGTGCCGCACGCGCTGCCGCGGTCGATCAGGACAAACTGATGGTCGTCGTATTCGATCGCGAAGTGGGCGCCCGAAATCTGCAGCCCCCTCGACTCGGCAATCTCGCGGAGGTAGATGTCGTTCACCGGCGCCGCCTCGCGGCGGCGAAGGTCCTCGGCCACCGCGCCGTGGGAGCCCACCGCGCCGTTGGACGAGCGGCGCTCGCGGCCGAACGTGACGGGAAACCTGTTGAGCGTCAGGTTACGCACGCCGCCCAGGGCGTGTTCGGCTTCCTCCGTCAGCGCAACGAGCGACGCGGCGACCGACTCGTTCTCGTTCATGGCCTGCACTCAGATTTATCGGACGGTCGTGCGGATTCGGCACAGCGATTTCCATTCCGTGCCAACACTGCACGCTCGTGCGCGTTGCTGTCATAAATGTGACGTGCAAAACCGTGAAAGCGCGAACGCCGCCGGTAACGGCAGGACGCCGATCGTAAGAGCTCAGCGGCGGGTGCGCGCGGCGCGGGCGGCACGGGACGGCGCCGGCACCCAGCGTTCGGCCCATCGGGCGATGGCGCTGACCGCCCCCTCGAGGGCCCGGCCCTTCTCCGTCAGGCTGTACTCGACGCCGACGGGCGGATCCGGAATCACCTTCCGGACGAGCAGCCCCTCCGATTCGAGCTCCTTCAGCCGCTCCGCGAGCATGCGGTCGCTGATGTCCGGAATTTCGACGCGGATCACGTTGTAGCGGGCAGGGCCCCGCAGCAGGATGCTGATGATGGCGCCGGCCCATCGCCGGCCGAGCAGCTCGACGGCGTGGTGATAGCGCGGACAGAGTGCTCCCCTGGCCATGCCCACATTCTACCGCATCTGCTCACTTGACGTAATCTACTTACTTTTATATAGTTACTTCCGACGAGTAACCAAGGAGGTTCACATGAGCACGATTCTCACCGCGGCGGCGACGACCTGGCAGGTCGACCCCGCCCATTCGCACGCCGAGTTCTCCGTCCGCCATCTCATGATCGCCACCGCCAGAGGGCGCTTCGCCGAGCTGGCCGGGACGCTGACGGGCGACGACGACAACCCCGAAACGGCTGCGATCGAGATCACCATTCCGGCCGCGAGCATCGACACGCGCGAGCCGCAGCGCGACGCGCATCTGCGGTCGGCCGATTTCTTCGACGCGGCGAACCACCCGGTGATCCGGTTCCGCAGCACGCGGATCGCCAAGGCCCGCGACGCGGCATTCGTCGTCGACGGCGATCTGACGATCCGAGGCGTCACCAGGCCGGTCACGCTGACCGTCCATCGCGGCGGCCGCGTGCGAGACCCCTTCGGCAACGAGCGCGTCGCCTACAGTACGACGACGACGATCAACCGCAAGGATTTCGGGCTGCACTATAACCAGGTGCTCGAAACGGGCGGCGTGCTCGTCGGCGACGAGGTGACCGCCTCGATCGACCTGGAGCTGATCAGGGACGCGCGCTGACCGGCTCACGCGCGTCAGCGGGGGGGGCGGGCGTCTGGGTTCTGCTGACGCTGTCCAGCGAGGCTGTTTTCTGGCAGTATTCCTCGTGCGGGGCCCCCGACGCGCGGACTGTGCGCGTTGGGGTGCCTCTGGAGGAATGCTGTGCAGAAACGAACGCTCGTCATCGCCCTGATTCTGTCCGCCCTGATTGGTACCGGCGCGCGCGCCGCGGCCCAGACGCCGCCGGCCGCGCCCCCGCAGCCGGCGCCCGGTCCCCGCTACATCGTCACCTACGTCGACGTCGCGCCCGCATCGGAGTCGCAGGCCCTGAATCTGCTCAAGGGGTATCGTGACGCCAGCCGCCGCGAAGACGGCAACGTCAGGGCCGACATCCTGCAGCAGATCGGCCGGCCAGGCCAGTTCATCGTCATCGAGGAGTGGCGCGACGACGCGGCGTTCAAAGCGCATCGCAGCGCCGCGCCTGTGATGCAGTTCCACGAGAAGCTGACGCCGCTGCGCATCACCGCCTACGACGAGCGGGTGCACACCACCTTCGCGGTCGCGCCGCACGCCGCCGTCCCGGGCAACGCGGTGTTCGTCGTCACGCACGTCGACGTCGTGCCCAATGGGCTCCCGAAGGCGCGCGAGTTCCTTCACAGCCAGGTCGAGCACGCGCGCAAGGAGAACGGCAACGTGCGGTTCGACGTGCTGCAGGGCGCCCGGATGAACCATTTCACGGTGGTCGAGGTGTGGCGCGAGGACCGGGCGCGCGAGGCGCACATCTCCGCCGCCTATACGAGAACGTATCGCGAAGGACTGCGCGAGACGGCGGTCGACGGCAGCCCGTACGACGAGCGGCTGTATCGGATGGTGCAGTAAAACAGGCTCCGGGCTTCGGGCTTCAGGCTTGAAGGCGCGATATCGGGCGCCTAAAGCCTGAAGTCCAAAGCCCGTAGCCCGGTTCTTCAGTTCGTCCCGGCGATATCGAACGCGATCTTCAGGTTCTGGTACGGCACCAGGCGCCCGTGCACAGGCGCGATGCGCACCGGATTCAACTTGAGCTGCTGCTCGACCAGCTCGACGAGCTGAATCGCGTAATAGGGCCCGCGCTCCGGCGTGCGAATCTCGTCGCCAGCCGGCGGGTTGTAGCCGTCGCCGTACAACAGGATCCGCTCGCGCGGGATCCAGGCGACGAGCGTCCCCGTGTGGTGGCCGTTGCCCTTGTGGTAGTAGAGCTCCACGGTCCGTGACCCGTCGGTCAGTACGTGCTTGTCGCCGACCGTTTCGATCACGGGCGGCTTGCCGCCGGCCTTCGCGATCGGATCGGGCTCGAGCGTCCGCGGCCGCGCCCACGCTTTTTCGTAAAACGCCTTGTTGCTCTCGTGGGTGATCACGGTGATCCCCTCGGCGACGTACTGGCGCAGCCCGCCCGCGTGATCGTAGTGGGCGTGCGTGTTCACGACATACCGGATCGGCTTGTTCGGGATGGTCTTGCGCACCAGCTCGTTCGCGGCCGCCGACCGCGCGTCGCTCGTCGGCCCCTCGAGGATGCCGATGTGGTCGCGGAACTCGACCGCAAGGCTGCGGGTGTTGGCCCCGTTCACCGACCAGAGCCCGTCGCTCACCTTCTCGATCTGCGCGGTGACGGGCGGCGGAGCGGTCACCTTGGCGACATTCTCCGGCACCGGCAGCGAGACGGCGGCGTTCGGCTGCACGTCGGTGACGGTGAGGTCGAGCGTGTCGAAGCCGTCCTCCTTCTGGACGATGCGGCGCGGGAACATGACGTTGCCGAACTGGGCGTAGTCCGAATAGGTGACCTCGATCGCGTAATCGCCGACGACGGAGTTCACACCCTGGGTTTCGACGCGCGCGACCTGGTTTTGCTCGTTGAGCGTGGCGCGCAGCTCACGCCCCTCGACCTGCAGCGTAATCACACCCGCCTCGTTCGCCGAGGCGCCGCTCGCCATCGCGGCCTTGATGACGCCGTGCGGCGTGGCCCACAGCGCGCGCAGACGATCGCTCACCGCGCCGGGATTCGGCGCCGGCTGCTGGCCACCTTCGCTCCAGGCGGACTTCCCGCTGACCACCTGGATGGTCCGCTGCTCGACCGCAAACGGCTGGGCGCCGCCACCACGCGGTGGGTCCTCGCCCTGCGCCCGCAGCATCTCCTGCCGCATAGCGGGCGCCTGATAGTCGACCGCCATCGTGTAGCTCTTGAGCACGAAGCGGGGCCAGCGCCCGCCCGGCTCGTACGCCTGGCCGAAGGCGTAGTGGGTGCCGTTGCCAGAAAACTGGATAGAGGTCAGGTCGCCGGCCCCCATCGCCTCGGCGGCCGCCTCGAGCCGGGGCTGTTGCGCGCACCCTGAGATCGCCACGGCCAGCGCAAGACCGGCCGCCAAAGTCTGCATCGTTCGCATCATGGGCTCCTTGTGGGGCGCATTATAGCCGCGCCGCCTTGGCCGCCGAAGCGCCCGGCGCGGCGGTGGCCTTCCCTCTTGACAGGCGGACCCGCAAATGGTTGCATCCTCTCGTACTCCTTTAGGAGGTGTTTAGATGCGGACTTCCCGCCCCTCGGCACTTGCGTACATGGTCCTGGGCCTGGTCTTCCTGCTCGGCGCGCTGACATCGGCGCATCACAGCCGGGCCGGCTACGACTCCGCGGCCGGCAAGCTCGTCACCAACAACGGTGTGGTGTCGAACGTCATCTGGCGAAACCCGCATGTGTTCGTGGTCTGGGACGTCAAAGACACCGGCGGCAACGCCATCAAATGGACCGGCGAGTTATCGTCGCCGACCACGATGATCAGCGAGGGCATGGGCCGCGATACCTTCAAAGCCGGTGACCCGATCACCGCCACGTTCATGCCGGCCAAGGCGGGCACGCCCCACGGCCTCCTCATCAAGGTCGTGCGGCCCGATGGCAAGGTCGTGATCGATTTGTCAGAGCGGCGCAACCTGCTCGAACAGTAAGCGCAGACAAAGGCAAAGGACCATGCGATACGGAATGCGTGTTTGCATCGTGACTCTCGCGGCCGTTGCGGCCGTTCCATGGGCCGCGTCGGCGCAAGCCCCGGGTCGGACGCCGGAGAGGCCGGTCGTCGCCTCGGTCCCCTCTCCCCCGGGCTGGAGCACCTGTCCGCGCTGTCAGAACGAGAGCGACCGGCGCGAAGCCAACGCCAGGCTCAAAGTCGAGGGGCATGCGTTCAACCCCCGAGACCTGTCGGGCATCTGGTATGGCGGCGAAGGTGGCGGCGGCAAGCTGTTTGCGGATCCCCCTCCATTCACTCCGCTCGGGAAGGAGCGGTTCGACGCCACGATTGGCGAGAAGAACGCGGCGGGCGAATACCTGCACACGAAGGACACCTCCGGCCAGGGCGGCGGCGCGCAGGTGAACTGCGATCCGCGGGGCTGGCCGCGCCTGGCGACCGGCAACTATGGCTTCGAGTTCATCATGCTGCCCGATCGCGTGCTCCAGTTCTTCGAACAGACCCATACGTGGCGGACGATCTGGACCGACGGCCGCAAGCTCCCCGAGAACCCGCCCGAACTGCGGTGGCTGGGCTGGAACGTCGGCCGCTGGGAGGGGAACACCTTCGTCGTCGAGTCGAACGGGTACGACGACCGGTCGTGGCTGTCCCAGACGCAGCCCGACGGCGGGTGGCCGCACAGCGACGAGATGCGCGTCGTGGAACGGTGGCGCCGTCTGAACTACGGCACGATCGAAGTGCAGATCACGATCATCGATCCACCGACCTATACAAAACCGTGGACGCTGCGTCCGCTGACGGTCAGCATGTCCGCTGGAACAGAGATCTGGGAGTATTTCTGCGTCCCCTCGGATTTCAACACCTTCAACAACGACATCTACCTGCCCGTAGCCCAACCGGAGAAGAAGTAATGAAGAAAGCGCTCGCCGCCTCGCTGCTGGCGCTTGCCGCGGCAGCGGCGGGCGCATTCGTTCCATCGCTCGCGGCGCAGGAGGACCGGACCTTCGTGCCCGCGAGCGACCAGGTCCTCGTCAATCCGGACGGGGCCGACTGGCTGCACATCAGCCGCACGTACAACCAGCACCGGTACAGTCCGCTCGACCAGATCAACAAGGCCAACGTCAGGCAGATGACGCTGGCCTGGTCGCGCGGGCTGCCGCAAGGCGTCCAGGAGTCGACGCCGATCGTCTATCGCGGCGTGATGTACGTGATTGCGCCCGGCGGCGGCGTCCAGGCGCTCAACGCCACCACGGGCGACCTGGTCTGGGAATATCGGCGCGACTATCCGGCGAGCGTTCCGCGGCTGGCCGCGCGCAGCAAGAACCTCGCGATCTACGAGGACATGATCTATTACGGCGCGCCCGACGGGTACCTCCTCGCCATCGACGCACAGACCGGGAAGCTCCGCTGGGAAACGAAGACCGACAACGGTCAGATCACCGCGGGCGGGCTCCTCGTGGCCGACGGCAAGGTGATCTCGAACCGCACGTGCGAGCAGGGGAAGCGCGAGTTCTGCTTCATCGCGGCGCTCGACGCGCGCACGGGCAAGGAGGTCTGGCGGTTCTACACCACGGCGGCACCCGGCGAGCCGGGCGGCGATACGTGGGGGAATGTGCCGGTCGATCAGCGCGCCGCGGGCGCGTGGGGACTGCCGGGCTCGTACGACCCGGGCCGCAAGGTGGTCTACTGGGGCGTCGCGAACCCGAACCCCTATACGCGCTTCAAGCGGCACGGCAGCTATGATGCGGCGCCGCCCACCTCGCCGACCGAACTCTATACGAATTCCACGCTCGCGCTCAGCGTCGAGACCGGGAAGCTCGTCTGGTACTACCAGGAGCTGCCCGGCGACGACTGGGATGCCGATCACAATCAGGAGCGGCTGCTCATTCGCACGCGCGTGAATCCTGATCCCAAGCACGTGAAGTGGATTAATCCCGGCATCAAGCCCGGATCCGAAATGGACGTCGTGGTTACGGTGGCGGAGGCGGGTGGGATGTTCGCCGTCGCGCGCGACACCGGCCAGTTCCTCTGGGCGCGGCCCTTCCCGTACGACGACCCGAATTTCAATCTCACCGTGGCCGACGTGAAGACCGGGAAGACCGCCCTCAATCCGAGCAAGATGTTCAAGAAGGACGGCGACACGGTGCTCGAGTGCTACCACAACACGCGGAGCCTCTGGCAGATCGCCTACCATCCCGGCCGCAACTCGATCTACGTGCCGTTCCACGACCAGTGCCTCTCGATGCAGGCGGTCAACACGAGCGGCACCGGGTACGGCCGCCGCGTCGGCGTGCCGCGGCCCGGGTCGGACCCGATGAAGTTCATGGGCATGGCGAAGATCGACGTCGCGACCGGCGAGATGCGCGTGATCTACTCGCAGCCGCAGCCGACCAACGGATCGGCGCTGGCCACGGCCGGCGATCTCGTCTTCTTCGGGGATCTCAACCGCCGCTTCCGCGCGCTCGACGCCGAGACCGGCAAAGTGCTCTGGCAAACCGTCGTCGGCGGGATGGTGATGAACAGCACGATCACCTACGCGGTCAACGGCAAGCAGTACGTGATGATCTTCACCGGCGGCGGTCAGTCGGTGACCGCGGGGCCGATCAGCGTCGTCGGCAACACGGTCATGCCGGCCCCCGTGCAGGGGCACAACGCCGTCTACGTCTTCGCACTGCCGTAGGCGCGCAGGCTGGAAGCCTGCGCGCTACGGTTTAATGGCCTGAATCTGGATCTCTTTCAGCGGCTCGAGCTCCCGCGGGA
>CAZGLC010000021.1:0-9890 GCA_964526235.1 uncultured Bifidobacteriaceae bacterium | reverse complement strand
TACGGTTTAATGGCCTGAATCTGGATCTCTTTCAGCGGCTCGAGCTCCCGCGGGAGCTCCGTCTGCCCCGCGGGCCATTTGTTCGACTTGAGCAGAAAGGCGGTCACGTCGGCGGTCTGCTGGCGTGACAGCGTGCTTGGGCGATCGAGCGGCATCGTGATGCGGATGCGCTCGAAGAGATCCGACAGCGGCAAATCGTTCCAGGTGGAGGTGAAGACGCCGCCGGTGACCGCCGGCGTCATGTCGCCGCCCTCGAGCGACGGCCCGTGGCAGGCGCCGCAGCGCTCGTAGTAGATCGCTTCCCCGCGCGTCGCCTGTGCCTCGGTGTAGACGCCGTCCCATACCGACGCGGCCGCAGCCAAGGACACGAAGACGATCGAAACGACGAAGATCACGACGATCACGAAAGCCCCAAAACGAACGGGGCGCTTCGCGGCGCCAGGAGTGGCTTCGAGACCTTCGTGTGCTTCGTCGTTCATAGCGCTACTGGGTCGCCTTCCGCTGATCGCCGTCCGGCAGCGCAAATGCCAGGTACTCGCCCGAGTAGTTGCCGCCGCTCACCGCCACGAGGATGTACTGCTTGCCGTCGACCCTGTAGGTCATCGGCGACCCGCTCTGGATCGCCGGCAGCAGCAGCGCGCCCACCTGCTCCCCTGTCTTCTTGTCGTAGGCACGGAGCATCGCGCCGCGCGGCCGCCCCGGCGGCGTGGTGATCTGCGGATCGCCCATCACGACGAGCGTTTTGGTGACGACCATCCCGACGCCGGCGGTGCCGACCTGCCCCGTCTTCGGGAGGTTCAACCCTTTGAGCGCCGGGTGGTTGCGAATGTTGTCGGGGGTATCGCCGTGCGGCGTCTGCCAGAGCAGCTCACCGCGGTTCAGATCGATGGCGGCGAGCATGCCGTACGGCGGCTTCGAGATCGGGAGGCCGTCGATGTTCAGGCCGGGCGCCGGCGGCGCGGGCTTGGATCCGGGCGGCGGCGCATAGCGCTGCGGCAGGTTCTCGCGGTTGACGACGCCCTGGTCGGCCGCGCAGCAGTCGCCGGGGCCCCACACTTCCACGAACGGCCGGCCCGCGATGCCGGAAACATAGCGGATGTCGGAGTAGCCGGCCGGCGGCGCCACGAGCGTGCGCACGCCGAAGGTGTTCCCCGCCGGCGCGAAGATCACCCCGGTCTCCGGATCGAAACCGCCCCCCGGCCAGTTCGTCGCCGTCGCCGGGACGATGGCACCGAGCAGGCCGTTCACGTCGCCGAGCACCGGCGGGTTGAACGGCGTGTTCGCCACGCGGTACCGCTTGATGAGCTCCAGCGCCTTCGCGCGCAGGTCCGGCGTGAAGTCGATCAGATCGTCGGGCACGCGCATGAACTCGCGCGCGTAGGCTGGCGGCTTGGTCACGTGCGGCTGCGTCGGCGAGGATTTCTCGCCCGGCACGTCCGACCGCGGGACCGGCCGCTCCTCGATCGGCCAGATCGGCTGGCCGGTCACCCGGTCGAGCACGTAGACCCACGCCTGCTTGGTGAGCTGCGCGACGATCTTGCGCGGTTTGCCGTCGACCATCACATCGGCAAGCACCGGCGGCGCCGGCATGTCGTAGTTCCAGAGCGGATGGTGCACGAGCTGGTAGTGCCAGCGGCGCCTGCCGGTCTTCAGCTCGACGGCGACGATGCTCTCGGCGAACAGATTGTTGCCCGGGCGGTGGCCGCCGTAGTAGTCGGACGTCGGCGTCTCGACGGGCAGGTAGACGAGCCCGAGCTCCTCGTCGACCGTGGGCTGGTTCCACACACCAACGTTGCCGTTGTACGCCCAGGACTCTTCCTCCCAGGTGTCGTTCCCGAACTGGTTCCGCTGCGGGATCGTGTCGAACCTCCACACCATCTTGCCGGTCCGGACGTCGAAGGCGCGCACCAGCCCCTTGGTGTTGTCGTGCGAAGACACCGTGGCCCCTTCCCGCATCGCCGCGCCGACGATGACCACGCCGCCCGCCACCGTGGGTGTGGAGTGGACGCCGATCTCGCCCGTCTCGAGATCGATCTGCTCGTTGATGCCCTTGACGACGCCGACCTTCAGATCGACGACGCCGCCCGCGCCGAAGGACGGGATCATCGACCCGGTCCTGGCGTTGAGCGCGATGAGACGGTAGCCGGTGGTGATGTACAGCACGCGCTCGTCGCCCTTGCCGTCGGTCCAGTAGGCGACCCCGCGTCCCGACAACTGCCGAGGTGAGCTCGCGGCGCGCCGCCCTTCGCGGTAGCTGTGCGACCAGATGAGCTCGCCGGTCTTTGCATCGAGGGCGATCACCGACCGCCGGGTGCCGGCCGTGGTGTAGAGCACGCCGTTCACCATCAGCGGCGTGCCCTCGAGCTTGTACTCGGGGAACGGGCCGAAGTTGTCGGTCTTGAACCGCCAGGCGACCTCGAGCTGGTTGAAGTTCGACGCGGTGACCTGGTCGAGCGGCGAGTACCGCGTGCCCTTCAGATCGGCGTTGTAGTGGGGCCACTCACCGCGGCTGGTGGACGGCTGCCCGTTCTGGGCGGAGACGCCGACGACCACCCACGCGAGTCCGACGGCCAGTGAGATGACCGCGAGCGGAATCCGGAACACTCTTCGCGACATCGCCGCCTCCTTGGGCTTTGGGTTTTGGGCTTTGGGCTTTGGCCCGTCCTCGCCAACAGCCCATAGCCCAACGTCCAAAGCCAGAATTGGCCGAGTATACACCGCGCTACCGGCTGCCGTCGGGACCTCCGGCGACCGGGGTGTCGCCGCGCAGCACACCAGCGGCGCAGAACGCCTCGACGATCTCCATCACGCGCGGCCACAGGTTGGGCATGGTCGAGCGGATCGGATCCATCCGGTGCAGCACCTGCGCACGCGTCACCTCGTGATCGCGCCAGCTGCCGCCGCCGGCGCAGGCGTTCTGGAGGAGGGGCTGCAGGCGGTCGAGCGCGTTGGCGAAGCGCGCCTCGGGGGTTTTATGCGCCTCGAACTCCTCCCAGCGGCCGCGCAGCCGCGCGCCGAGGTCAGGTGGGAGCAGCGCGAAGATGCGATCGGCGGCCGTCCGCTCGCGCTCGGCTTTCGTGCCGAGATGGTCCGCGTCGTACGCGAACGTATCGCCCGCGTCGATCTCCACCAGATCGTGCATCGTCAGCATTTCGAGCACACGGAGGAGATCGACCTGCACCGTAGCCTGCTCGGCCAGGACGATGGCGGCGAGCACGAGGTGCCAGGAATGCTCGGCGGAGTTCTCCGGCCGCGACGCATCGGTCAGCGGCGTGCGGCGGAGCACGGTCTTGAGTTTGTCGGCTTCGAGCAGAAAGGCGATCTGCTGCGCGAGGCGATCATCTCCCACAGCCTAAAGCCTGAAGCCCAAAGCCCGGCCCTTTACCGCTGATCGTGATGGTCGTCGTTGCGCAGGAGCGGCCCGTCCTGCTCGCGGCACGGCGGCGACTCCTCGAGCGGGGTCGCCGACGGCCGCACGATCCGCGGCGGCATCGTCCAGGGGCGCGCGAGCACGCCGGGATCGTCGACGGCCGCCTGCCACACCAGGTTCTCGCCGTTCTTCCAGAGGCGCTCGGTCACGCGCATCGCGTCGGTGTGGAAATACCCCTTCTCGCCGAACCAGGTGTCCTCGACGAAATTGCGGACGTCGACGACGAGCGTGTTCCCCTCCCAGCGGCCGATCGAGTCGCCGTAGTGCGACGGATTCGCGTCGGCGCGGTGCGGACGGCCGTCGGTCGGAATGATCCGGTACGGATCGCCCGACATGTCCTCGTAGAAGAAGAGGATTTCGTTCGGCAGCTGGACGATGCGGCGGGGCGGGCCGATGCGCGGCACGCCCGGCTTGCCGCAGTAGAAGACCGGGTCGGTCCTGCTCTGCCGCGAATCGAGCTCCTTGACCTTCGCCAGGTGCTCCGGCTTGTAGGTGGGCGCGTCGGCCCACGGCCGCACGCCGGAGACCTCGGTCGTGACGCCGCGGATGTTTGCGCGATCCAGCCGCCGGACCTCTTCGGCGCCGCCGGTCTCGCGCCGCAGCCCGGCGGAGGCGTTCACGCCAGGGAAGATCGACCAGGTGCCGCTCAGATCCGGGGGACGGGATCCGGGATCCGGGATGCGGGATCCGGTATCTGGGGTCCGGGATTGCGCCGCCACCGTCGCGGCCACGCCGAGCGCCACGAGCACCGCACATGTGAAGCGAATCATCGCGCACCCTCCCCGCGCGCGTCCTCCAGGACGTCGCCGTTTGCGAACGTGATCTTGCGCAGGTACCCGTACCGCGACCCGTCCTGCGCCGGCAGCGCCTCGACGGTCACCTTCTGGCCGATGCCTTTCGCGAAGTCGGCGCGGACGACCCCGAGGTTTCGCCACCACTGCGGCGGGTTCCCCTGAATCCGCCACGACTCGACCGCCGTGCCCGTGCCGCCCTCGAGAAGGATGAAGATGTGCGGATTGATCCAGTCGACCTTCGTCAGCGTGCCGGTCACCGTGACCCGCTTGTCGTCGTGGAAGATCGCCGAAGTGGAGTGGTGGCCAAAAGCCGGCTGGGCGGCCAGCGTCGCGAACGCGAGCAGTGCCAGGCGGGGTACCTTTCTCATCGCGCCCCTCCGTAGGGTCGGCGCTGATGATACCCTACCGCCGACTGCCTACTGCCTACTGCCTACTGCCTACTAAAGGAGGCGCACATGAACCGGCGTGATGCGATACACCTCGGGACGGGAGCCTTCGTCGGCGCGACGGCCGCGCTGGCCGGGCTGAATCGGACGGTCGCCGCGCAGGCCCAGGCGGTGAATCCCATGCCGCCGCCGCAGCCCGATCCGCGGCATCCCATGCCGCCCAAGTGGAACCGGGAGCTGCGGCAGCTGGCGCCCAACGTGTACGCGTACATGCAGGGCGGCGGCCCGGGCCTCAGCGCCGCCGGCGTCTCGAACGCGGGCGTCATCGTCGGCCGCGATCACCTCGTGGCGATCGACGCGCTGCAGGGGCCGATCCCCACGCGCAGCTTCATTGCCGCGGCGCAGAAGACGACCGGCAAGCCGTTCGGCCGGCTGATCCTCACGCATCACCACGGCGATCACGTCAACGGCAACCAGTTCTTCGACCCGAGCGTGGAGATCCTCAGCCATCCCTACTGCCGCAGCGAGATGGTCAAGGCGGCGCCGAACGTGCCGAAGATGTGGGCCGTGACGCCTGGCGTCGCGGAAAAAGCCGAGGAGCGGCGGCTCGTGCTGCCGACCGTGACTTTCCGCGACGATCTCGTCTACGACATCAACGGCGTCGAGGTGCAGTTCCGCGTCACCGGCCCGGCGCACACGTGGGGCGACGTCGTCGCGTACCTGCCGCAGCACAAGATCGTGTTCCTCGGCGACGTCGGCTTCTTTTGGGTGGCGCCGTATGCCAACAACAGCTGGATCACGCGCTGGATCGACATCTGCAACGCCATCATCGGCTGGGACGTCGACGTGCTCGTGCCGGGGCACGGCCCGATCGGCGGCAAGAAGGAGCTGGCCGAGATGCGGAGCTACTTCGAGGTGCTCCGCGGGGAGGCGCGCAGGCGCTACGACGCGAAGATGCCGCCCGGCGTCGCCGCCGCCGAGATCCGACTTGGCCGGTTCGACAACTGGATCGGCCCCGAGCGCCTGATCATGGACACGGTGCGGTGGTACGCCGAGTGGAACGGGACGCTCACGCCCGACTACAACGCGAACGCCGTGCGCGAGGCGACGATCGAATACAACGAGGTGAAGGCGAAGGAGAAGAAGGTCAGCGAGATCATCCCGCTGCAGCGGATGGAGGATCTCGTCGAAGCGGTCTGAAGCCTGTCGTTCACGCTTCTGGGCTTCTCGCTTCTTCGTTCGTGTTCACGTTCGGTTCCGGGTTCGGAGGCCGTGTCGCGGCGGACGGGGCCTCCGTTGCCCTGGTCAGGAACGACCGAATCGCGGCACCCTGCTCGACCGTGAAGTACCGCACCGCTCTCGACCAGACATCCGCCCGGGCGCTCATGATGCCGGTCGGCGAGTGACTGTCGGCCGGCAACATCACGTGCCCCAGTTCGTGCGCTATGACCAGACCGAGCAGCCGTGCGTAGTCCTGCTCGTGTCTGACCGCGACCGGCAGAATACGGTGGAAGAAGACGTAGACGAGGCGTGACGGTCGATTGGCCTGGCCGAGAACGTTGCTCTTGATCCGCTCCTTGGAAATCTTGCGTTCGGCCATCTCGCGCGACAGCAGGCGCACGAACACGACCAGCCCCCGCGGATCCTCTGGCGATACACGACCGTGGAGCCATACGATCCGCACACCAATCTCTTCGTAGATCCGGGACACGAGCTGTTCTGCCTGGGCCAGTTCATTCGGACGAAGCTCTGCGTAGTCGACGGCTTGCGCAACGATTGCCCTTTCCGCCCCGTCGGTGGCCGACTCGTGGTCGTCCATCCGCTGGCCGGCCAAGGCGATTCCGGTACTCGACGCGTAAAACAGCGTGAGAAGGGCGAGGAGTGGGTGAGGGCGGGCACGGTTCATGACGCCTCCTGTGCCCGCTAACGCGGAAAGACGCGTCGAACCGGCTCACTGGACCTGGCGTATACTCAGGCCCTCGGCTCAAACACTTGAACAGGTGGGGCTTATGGCTCCGGCTCCCGGCCCGGTCACCCGGCTGCTCGTCGCCTGGACCAACGGAAACCGCGCGGCTCTCGAGGAGCTGGTTCCGGTCGTCTATCCCGAGCTGCGCCGGATCGCCGGCCGCTACTTGCGCCGGGAGCGCGTCGGCCACACGCTGCAGCCGACGGCGCTCGTGCACGAGGCCTACGTCAAGCTCGTCGACCAGGAGCGCGCGCAGTGGCAGAACCGCGCGCAGTTCTTCGGCGTGGCGGCGCAGCTGATGCGGCGCATCCTCGTGGACCACGCGCGGGAGCACGCGGCCGCCAAACGCGGCGGCGGCGCGAGGCCGGTCACCCTCGTCGATGCGATGGCGGCGTCACCTGACCGCGGCATCGACGTGCTCGCACTGGACGAGGCGCTGGCGCGGTTGACGGCGCTGTACCCCGAGCAGGGGCGGCTGGTGGAGCTCCGGTATTTCGGCGGCCTGACGATCGAGGAAACGGGCGAAGTGCTCGGGCTGTCGCCGGCAACGGTGAAGCGCCAGTGGGCCGTCGCGCGCGCGTGGCTGCTCGCGAACCTCGACCCTGGAGCGACATCGTGAGCGCTCCCTCCTGGTCCGACCTCGAGGCGCTGTTTCACGAGGCGCTGGCGCAGCCTCCGGCGGAGCGCGCCGCTCTTCTGGCGGAGCGGTGCGCTGGCCGGCCGGATCTGCGGGGGCAGGTCGAGGCGATGCTCCGCGCGCATGCCGACGCCGAGCGCGGGCTGAGCGTCGCCGCACTCGGGGCGTCGGCCGCGCTGCGCACCGGCGCCCGCCTTGGCGCCTACGAAATCGTGGGCAAGCTCGGCGCCGGCGGCATGGGCGAGGTCTACCGCGCCCGCGACAGCCGGCTGCGGCGCGATGTCGCCATCAAGATCCTGCCGGCGGCGTTCACCGCCGACGCCGACCGGCTGGCGCGCTTCGAGCGCGAGGCGCGCGTGCTCGCCGCGCTCAACCATCCGAACATCGCCGCCATCTATGGCATCGAGGACGGTCCGGCTGACGCCGGACGCCACGTACGCGCCTTGGTCCTCGAGCTGGTCGAGGGCGAGACGCTTGCCGACCGCATCGCCCGTGGGCCGGTGCCCGTCGCAGATGCGCTCGCCATCGCGACACAGATCGCCGAAGCGCTCGATGCGGCGCACATGAAAGGCATCGTCCATCGAGACCTCAAGCCCGCCAACATCAAGATCACACCGGCCGGCGCGGTGAAGGTGCTCGACTTCGGCCTGGCCAAGGCGACGTCCGGAAACGCCGGTGGCGCCGAGTCGTCGCAGGCGCCGACCGTCACGATCGCGGGCACCGGCGCCGGCGTCATCCTCGGCACGGCCGCCTACATGAGCCCGGAGCAGGCACGCGGGCTGGCGGTCGATAAGCGGACCGATATCTGGGCGTTCGGCTGCGTGCTGTACGAGATGGTGACCGGTCGCCAGGCGTTTCCGGGCGCGACGATCTCCGACACGATTGCCGCGGTGCTCGAGCGCGAGCCCGACTGGAGCGCCTTGCCCGCGGCCACGCCGCCCGCCGTTCGGGCTCTGCTGCGCCGGTGCTTACAGAAGGACGCTGGCCGCCGCCTCCACGACATCGCCGACGCGCGGATCGAGCTCGACGACGTGTTGCACCCGAGCGAACGCGGCCAAGACGTCGGGCCGCCGGAGACGGACACAGGCATCCGTGCACGCAAGGGGCGACCGCTCCTCATCAGCCTCACCACGCTGCTGTCGGGTGCGGCCATCGCCGGCCTCGCCATCTGGACTCTCGGGCTCCGCAATGACGCGATACCCCGACCGGTCACTCGCACGGTCATCACGCTGCCTCCGAGCGAGCGCCTCGTCACCGATCGACCCGCAGTGGCGTTATCGCCCGACGGGAGTCATGTCGCCTATTTCGCCACCCGGCCGGGCAGCGCGCCACAACTGTATCTGCGCCCGATGGAGAGCCTCCAGCCCAGGCCGATCCCAGGCACGGAAGGAGGCTTCTATCCCTTTTTCTCGCCCGACGGCCAGTGGATTGGGTTCTTTGCAGACGGATCGCTGAAGAAGGTCTCGACGAGCGGTGGGGCGCCCATCACGCTCGCCACGCTCTCCCGCGGCGAGGTGATTCCGCACGGGGCCTCGTGGGGCAGCCACGGTGCGATCGTCGTCGCATCGGGCATCCTGCAGGAAGTGCCCGAGGAGGGTGGCGCGATGCGCCCGCTGGCCGGTTTCGAGGCGGGCGAAACCGACCACGTCTGGCCGGAGTTGCTGCCGGGCGGTGCGGCCGTGCTGTTTGGCGCCGGGACCGTTGGGGCGCCGCGGATCGCCATTCAATCGCTTGTGTCGGGCGAGCGACGGACGTTGATGCTGGCAGGGACGATGCCCCGCTACGTGTCCACCGGTCATCTGGTCTACGCGGACGGCGAGAACTTGATGGCCGTACCGTTCGACGCAGAGACCCTGCAAGTCAGGGGTGCGGCGGTACCGATCGTCCAGGGTGTGCTGCAATCCTCATCCAATCTGGCGTTCTATGGCGCCACCGCCTATAGCATCTCTGCGACGGGGTCGCTGGCCTATGTTCCGGGAGGATCCGACGCCGCGCCGCAACGCCAGCTCATTTGGGTCGACCGAGATGGCACGACCCAGGCCGTGGCCGCCGCTCCTCCGCGGGCGTACGACTGGCCGCAGATCTCCCCCGACGGCCGGATGGTGGCCATGGAAGTCGGACCCCAGATCTGGCTCTACGACCTCACGCGCGACGGGCTGACGCGACTCACGTCCGCAGGAAGCACGAACAACGCGCCCGCGTGGACGCCCGATGGCACACGCATCGCGTTCTATTCAAACGAGAAGGGTCCGCAAAATCTCTTCTGGCAGCTGGCGGACGGCAGTGGCGGACGGGAGCAGTTGGCCACCAGCCTCGGGATTCCGACGTCGTTTTCCCCCGACGGGCGGGTGCTGGCGTTTCACATGAACGGGGATCTTTGGTTGCTCGCGCTCAGCGACCGCCGGGCGCAGCCGCACCTCCAAACGCCGTTCACGGAAGGAGGCGCTGCGTTCTCTCCGGACGGGCGCTGGCTGGCGCATATCTCGGATGAATCCGGCGGCCCGGAGATCTACGTCCAGCCATATCCTGGCCCGGGTGGCAAGTGGCAGATCTCGTCGGGTGGCGGCACCGAGCCGGTCTGGGGCCGCAACGGCCGGGAACTGTTCTACCGCAGCGGCACCAGGATGATGGTGGTGGAGGTTACGACACAGCCGACGTTCGCTGCCGGCAAGCCACG
>CAZGLC010000020.1:0-30563 GCA_964526235.1 uncultured Bifidobacteriaceae bacterium | reverse complement strand
CGCAACCCCGCAGCGGGGCGCTATGATGACAGCGCCGTGCCCACCATCTTCGATGTCGCCCGTCGCGCCGGCGTCTCGATCGCGACCGTCTCGCGCGTGCTCAGCCAGCCCGATGTTGTCGCTCCGGCCACGCGCAAGAAGGTCATGGCGGCCGTCGAGCGGCTCGGCTACGCGCCGAACGCCAGCGCAAAGCACCTGCGCATGCGCAGCACCCGGCGGCTGATCGTCACGGTCCCCGACATCTCGAGGGCGGTGTGGTCGCAGATCCTGCTCGGCATCGAAGACGCGGCCGACCGGGAAGGCTATGCGGTGCTCCTCGGCGACACGCACTATGACGGCAGCCGCGAGGAGCGCTACGCGATGATGCTGAAGGAACGCCAGGCCGACGGGCTGATCTTCCTCGGGCGGAAGCTGGTCGACGGCCTGGCGGCCATCGTCGGTCGATATCGCGACGCCATCGCTCCCGTGGTGAACGTCATGGGCATCCGACCGCGGCTCGGCATCCCGAGCGTGCAGATCGACAACGCCGCCGCGGCCACCGACGCGATGGACCATCTCTATCGCATGGGGCACCGCTCGGTCGGGGTCGTGACCGGTCTGGCGTCGGCCAGCTTCGTGAGCGAGGAGCGTCTCCGCGGCGCGCTCGCGCGCGCCAAGAAGGCGCGCGCGGCGCAGGATGTGACCGTGGTGCACGGCGACTTTTCCGTGGAATCGGGGGTCGTCTGCGGCGAGCGGCTCCTGGCAGGCCGCAAGCCGCCCACCGCGATCTTCTGCTTCAACGACGAGATGGCGCTCGGCGTGCTGCACACCGCGCGCCACCGGAAGCTGCGCGTGCCGGACGACCTGTCGCTCATCAGCCTCGACGACATCCACCACGCCCGCTTCTGGGATCCGCCGCTGACGACGGTGTCGATGCCGATGCGCGAGATGGGGGAGCGCGCCGTTCGCGCCCTGCTGGGTATCCTCAACAACGGAGAGCGTCCCGCCGAGCGCATCTGGCTGCCGCACACGCTCGTCGTCCGCTCCAGCACCGCGCCCCCCGGACGCTGGAAGTGACGCGGCCGGCCGAGCGGGGCGACGGCTGCGTGGGCTGACCGCCCCGTCCCGCCTGCTGGAAGGTGATCGGCCGGTACGAGTCGTCGCGCATGTTGCGGTAGTCACGAAGCGCCAGCGTGCGCACCTCCGGCCGCACCGGCCTCACCCACTGGACGATCGACTCCTTGAACACATCGTTCGCGGGCGCCCGAGCGGGCATGATGCCTCATGGCTGGCGCACGGCGCGGCGAAATGCCTCGAAGCTGATGCCACGCCCGGCGAGGTCGGGTCCAATAGCCGCCCTCACCCTGGGCGCCGTGGCACTTCGCGCATCGAAGGGGACGGCCCACTCGGCTTTTCCCTCCGCGACGCGCCCCTGCGGCGGCGGCGCCTGTGCGACGGTGACGGCGCGGCCTGGGGCAGGCGGAACAGGAGCACGGGCGTCAGAGCGGCGGCTCTCATCGGCGTGCCCGTCATCAGAAGTCGAGCTGCGCGGCAATCTTGATGAGCCGCGGCGCCAGCAGGCCGCGCACCTGCTCCCAGGCAGGACCGTAGCGGCTGACGATCGTGTGGATCGTGCTCGCGTTGAACGCGTTGTGCAGCTCGATCCGCGGCCGGATGCGGCTGCGGCCCGCGGTGAAGACGCGCGAGACGGCGAAGTTGACCTGATTGAGCCGCTTCTCGCGGTAGAGCGACATCGGCTGAATCAGATTCACGTTGGCGGTGGCGCGGGCGCCCGCCGCCGGCGGACGAGCGAGCGCGGCCGCGATCTGCGCTCCCGGGACGACGTGCGTGGCGGTGGTCGCGATCCCAGGCAGGTTCTGGTAGTTGACGCTGGCGCTCAGGTTCCCCGGGAGCGTGTAGGCGCCCGACAGCTTCAGCTGCGTCAGGGCCGACCACGGAGGCGTCACACGGCAGAACTGCGAAGGCGCGTTGGTCGGTCCATTGGCGTGATTGGTGGTGAGGGCGACGTTGGCCGCCATGTTGATCGCGAACTCTGGAACCTTGGCAACGATGTCGCAGATGTCGGTGACGGTTCGGCCGGTGCTGATGCCCCCGATGAGCAGTCCGCCGTTGCCGAACCGCGCGTTCACCGTGATATCGACACCGTTGTAGACCTCTGTCTGGTCGCCGTACTGCGACGACAGATCGACGACGTTGCTCACGCGGCCGAACGTGGCGGGCGTGATCTCGAGCAGGCCGCAGAGGCGCTCGCCCGGGTTGGGCAGCCGCGAATCGTTCGGCGCCGTGATGCAATACGAATCGTAATCTTCCGGCCCCACGAGCAGGTTGTCGGTCACCTGGAAATTGCCGAACCACGTCCGGTAATAGCCGACATTCAGGCCCAGCCCCGTCATCAGCTCGTGCTGGAAGGTAATCGCCGCCTGCCAGTTGTAGCCGCGATTGCCCCACCCGGTCAGCACCTCGTCGGAGAACACCGTGGTGCGGGCGACGCTCCGCCCGAAGTTCGGGTTCGACAGCGGACCGAGCTCGGTCTCCTGCGGCACGTAGTCGCCGTTGAGATCCGTCCACACGCGCGAGGCGTTCGTGACGATGGTGTTCGCGGGATTGCTGGTGAACACCACGCCACCGTTGGCTTCGTAGGCGACGAAGCGGCCGACATTGGCCTTCAGCGCCGTGCGGCCGTTGCCGAAGAGATCGTAGGCGACGCCCACGCGCGGGTTGATGTCCTTCCAGTTCGGGACGTTCCGCACCTCGTCGAAGTGGCGCGCGGGCACGAACGGTCCGGCCGGGATGTCGATGGCGGGATTCCAGCCGACCTGCGCGTCGTAGCGCAGGCCGCCGTACATCGTGAGCCGTTCGAGCGTCCACTGTTCCTGCGCGAAGAGCCCGATCTGCCGGGTTCGCATCTTCATGTTCAGCGGCGATGCATAGTAGGTGACGAGCTCCGGTACGGTGCCGGCGAACGTGTAGCTGATCCCGCGCTCGAACGGCTGATACAAGTCGCGGAACGAGTGGAGCCACAGCCCTCCGACCTTGAAGTTGTGCGATCCGGTCACATAGGACACCGTGGCGCTCACGTTGCGCTGGCCGTAGTCGGTCTCCGCCAGGTTGTTGACGAACGAGAGCAGGTTGCGGTCCGGGCCGCCGTGCGAGACGTTCGTCAGGCGGTCGAGAATGGAGATCGGGTTGTCCTTGATTTCCTCGCCGAGCTTGCGCAGGTGCTGGCCGCCGAGCTCGATCGCGCCGACCTGGAACAGCAGGCGGTTGGTGGCCGCGTACGTCCACGTCCCCTGGTTCGACCGCATCGGAATGTACCAGTTGCTGCCCGAGGCTTCAGGCGCCAGCGTCCCCGTGGCAATCTGGAAGTTGCAGTTGCAGTTCTTCTCCCAGCGGCTCGTTGCCGTGATCTTGTGCTTCTGGGCGGCCTGCCAGATGATGCGGACGCTCCCTTCCTGCGCCAGGTTCCGATCGTAGGCGGGACGTGAGAGGTCGCGGTCGTAGAAGAGCGGGTTCGACGATCGGTTGAAGTAGTTGCCTGCCTGGTAGCTCGAGCTCTCCCACTTCCGCACGCTCGCGAAGAACCAGACGCGGTCGCGTTTTACGGGACCGCCGAATCCGGCGGCCACGTCGTAGAGCCGCCGCAGGATGCCGGTCATGTGCGCGCCGCGCGCCTCGAGCCCGGCGTTGAGATTATTGCCCTGCAGATCCTCGTTGCCGAAGTCGGCGTTCACGGTGCCGTGGAACTCGTTGCCGCCATCGCGGCTGATCACGTTGACGATGGCGCCGCCGGCCTGAGCTTCGGCCGTCAGCCCGCCGGTCGTCTGCACGCTGACTTCCTGGACGGTCGCCGGATTGACGCTCATGTTGAAGTTGCCGGCCACGCCGAGGTGCGATCCAAAGTACAGCCCGTCGCGAAGCTGGTACGTCTCGTTCGCGCGGCCGCCGTGCACCGAGAAGTTCTGCGTCGACTCGCCCTTGGTACCGCCGACGTCCTGGTTCACCAGGCCGCCGCCCTGCGCGGCGGCGGGGATGAGCACCATGTAGATGCCGGCGTTCTTGCCGATTGGCAGCGCGCGCACCGTCTCGCCGGAGAACACCTGCTGCTCCTGGACGCCCGAGACGTCGACGATCGGCGCGGCGCCACTCACGGTAATCGTTTCCTCGAGGGCGCCAACCGGTAGGTCGGCGTTGACGGTCGCCGTGAACCCGGTCGTCACCTCGATCCCCTCGCGACGCACCGTCCGGAAGCCGGCAAGCGTGACCGTCACCGAGTACGTGCCCGGACGCAGGTCGATGATGCGAAACCGCCCGTCGCCGTCGGTCGTCGCGACGCGCACCTTCTCGATGAGCGCCGGACTGGCCGCCTCGACGGTCACGCCGGGGAGCACGCCGCCCGACGTGTCCCGCACGACCCCCGTAATCGTGCCGCTCGTGCTGTCCTGGGCCGCCGCCGTACCAGATGCCACGAACCCGATGATCGCCATCACCAGACACCAAACCTGCTGAGCGCGCATAGTTCTCCTCCTGGAACCCGCTTTCCGCCGGATGACGCCGCCCCGTGTGCCACGCGAAACTCTAGTTGTAAACGTTTAAGAAGGCAAGATCCGTCGCGAGTGGCCCCTGTGGTATATCAGCTTGCCGCCCATGGACATCCACCGCACGGCCACGATGGCCGACCGGCGCGTCGAGACCGCCGTTCCGGAACGGTCCGTCGGGGCGACGCGGACGCGCTGGTGGATGCTCTCCGGCTTCAGCCTGATGCACCTGATCTGCTTTCTCGATCGAGGCATCATCGCGGTCGCGCAACCCGAGATTCGCGACGCACTCGGACTGACGCTGGGCCAGATGGGCGCTGTCCTTGCCGCGTTCACGTGGACCTATGCGATCGGCCAAATCCCGGTGGGCTGGCTCGGCGACCGGTACGGACCGAAGAGGGTGCTCAGCATCCTGATCACCATGACGTCGGCGTCGGCCTGTCTGACGGGGACGGCGGCCGGCTTCGGATCGCTCCTGACGGCGCGGCTGCTCCTCGGGCTCGGCGAAGCTGGCGCGTTCCCGGTGGCGAGCCGTGGCATCCAAATGTGGTTCGCGCCTGCCGAGCGCGGACGCGCCCAGGGGATCACGCACTTCTTCGGCCTTCTCGCCGTGGCGATCATGCCCCTCACGGCCGGCTCGCTGCTGCTGGCCTACGGCTGGCGCGTCATGTTCTACGCATTCGGCGCGCTCGGCTTTCTGTGGGTCGCCGCATTCCGGTGGCTCTATCGCGACCGGCCGGAGGACCATCCGAGGGTCAATCGCGCCGAGCTCGCGCTCATCCTCGGGGCCGGCCAGGCCGGCGGCATCACGAGGCCCGCCGAGGTCCGGCGCCCGACGCCGTGGCGGGCGATCCTGACGTCGCCGAACATGTGGTACCTCGCGCTCGGATACGGCTGTTTCTCCTTCGGCACCAGCTTCTACCTGACGTGGTACCCGACGTACCTGCGGGACTACCGCGGCCTCTCAATTGTCGCGCTCGGCCTGATCGGATCGATCCCGCTGCTGGCCGGCATGGCGGGCGTGCTCATGGGCGGGTGGCTGTCCGACATGATCCTGAAAGCGGCGGGCCGTGTCCGCCGAGCCAGGCGCCTGGTCGCGGTGCCGGGGTTCATCCTCGCCGCCGCCTTCCTCATGCCCGCGGCACTCACCGGGGATACGATGACCTCCATCCTCTGCCTGGCCGCGTCGTTCTTCTTCCTCGGATGGGTCATGGGCCCGGCGTGGGCCGTCTCGATCGATCTGGGCGGCCCGTTCAGCGGCACGGTAGCGGGCGTCATGAACACGGCGGCATCGGTTGCCGCCTCGTTGACCCCAATCGTCTACGGCACGCTGTTCGGGCTCGGCTACTGGGTCGCGCCGTTCCTGATCAGCGCGGCCGTGTTCGCCGCCGGAGCGCTCGTCTGGCTGGTGCTGCTCGACCCCGAGCAGAGCGTGGTGGACTGAGGCGCGTGTGGCGAGAGGCCGCCCCACGCGCCCGTTCGCATCAGAACAGCAGCTTCACCGAGAACTGGACCTGCCGCGACGGCGTGGCGGTCTTCAGGATCTTGCCGACCGTCGAGAGCCGCCGCTGCGAAATGAGGTTGCCCGTCGCGTCGCGCTCATCCGCGCTCCCCGGGAAGATGACGGCGGCCGACGGCGTGTCCGCCACTCCGACCTCGGGCGTCGCGAAGTTCGCGTGGTTCAGCACGTTGAACACCTCGGCGCGGAGCTCCACGCGGCCGTCCGGGCCGAGCAGCGCCCAGCGCGTATCCTTCGCGAGCGACATGTCGAGATTGGTCAGGCCCGGCCCCCTCAGCAGGTTGCGGCCGGCGTTGCCCAGGAAGCCTTCCGGCGGCAGCGCGAACGCGCACGGGTCGAACCAGAGGTCCGGCGTGCCGACGCGCGTGCCAGCCGGGATGTGATCGCATCCGCGCGACACGCCCTCCGTGATGTCGCTCGTCGTGATGCCCGGCACGACGTCCGGTCGATCGAGGCCGGCCACGTTGCCGAGGACCTGGGAGCGCGACCGATTCCCGCCGAGCACCGGCGTGAACGGGTAGCCGCTGCGCATCCGAAGGATGCCGCCGAGCCACCAGCCAGCGAGGACGCCCCTGAGCGCGCCGCCCGCGGCCGGCTCGGGCAGCCGGTAAATCGTGTTGACCGACCAGTTGTGTCGCAGGTCGAACGATGTCGGGCCCTTGTCGAACGCGCGGTTGAACGGATCGCTGCTGGCGGGATGGCTCGTCGTGTTCTCGGCATCGACGATCCCCTGCGTTTCGTCGGTGGCCTTTGAGTACGTGTAGGAGCTCTGGAACTGCAGCCCCTGGCTCACGCGCTTGCGCACCTGCATCTGCAGCCCGTGGTACCAGGAATTCGAGTCCGCGTACAGGACGTTCGCCTGGGCCCAGTTGGGATTGATGCGGCGCTCGGTCCCGAGCCAGCACTTCTCGCCGGCGGGGTCGAGCGCGCGGGGCCCCAGGTTCGCGCAGACGCGGTTGCCGCGGGTGTCGACCGTCGGCGTCCCGAGCGGGATCGTGGGGTTGCCTTCCGAGCGGCGGTAGAGATTCAGACCACGCGTGCTCGCGTACGACACGGTCGCCGCGATGTTCCACGGCAGCTCGCGCTCGACTGAGAGATTGGTCTGAATGCTGTGGGGCTGATTCAGATTGAAGTCGACGCCGCCGGCCCCGCGGCCGCCCGGCCCCTCCGGGAACACCAGGGGAATCTGGAAATCGCCGCTGGCGCGCGTGGTCGCCGAGTACGGCCAGTTGAGCCCGAGGATCGCCGAGCCGAACGTGGCGATGTCGTACAGGACCGCGGCGCCGCCGCGGACGGCCGTCTTGCCGTCGCCGCGGACGTCCCACGCAAAGCCGGCACGCGGGCTGAAGTTCGTGTACGACGGATTGTTGAACAGCTTGCCCGGATCGTTGGCCTGCAGGCAGTACCGCGCATCCGCGCAGGTAGGATTCGCGTCGACGGCCAGATTGCGAATCGTGCTCACCCGGCCGTTGAGCTCCTCGGGGTCGGTGATGAACTCGTAGCGGAGGCCGAGGTTCAGCGTGAGCGTCCGGATGCGCGAGTCGGACTGCGCGTAGAAGCCCATCGAGTAGAAGCGCCAGCTGCTGTCGAGGATCGAGCCCGGCGCCCGCGCGACGTACGCCGACGGGGTGGCGCGCAGGAAGTGCGTCACCGTCGGGAAGACGATCTGCCCGGTGCTGGCGGCGCCGAGCGTGAATTCCGGCTCGTACCGGTTGATGAGCGCGCCGAACTTCAACGCGTGCGCGCCCCTCGTATACACCGCGTCGCTGCTGACAGTCAGGACCTGCTGGTTCTGGCGGAGCGGCGCGCTCGGGCGCGGGCCGAACTCCCCGATGCCCGAAATGTTGATGACGCCGAGGCCTTTGCTCGGCACGAAGTCGTACTCGGGCCCTCGAATGTCGGTGGGTGAGGTGAGGTTCAGCCTGGTCGAGCTGTGGGACACCCGAACCGAGTTCAGCAGATTCGGCGAGAAGACGTGCGTTTCCGACAGCGTCAGGTACTGGTTCTTGCTATGGCGATCGGTGATGAACCCGGGAAATCCGAGCGGCCGGACCTGGGTCGTGTCGTCCTGGGTGAGCCGGCCGAATGCCGTGTCGCCGCCGGAAATCGTCCAATCGAGCCGCCCCTGGTAGAAGTGCTCGTGGGTCGGTTGCGTGAACGGGAAGGTCGCGCGATTGCCCGGCAGGTTCGGTTGGGGGAAGAGCGCCGCCAGCGGCTTGATGAGCGGCGCGATCGTCGTGCCGCCGTCGAAGCGGCAGGCGGCCGGCAGCGGCTCCGTGCGGCACTCGCTCGGAATCGTGTTGGCGACCGATGTGATGCCGAGCCGTTCCCGCAGCCCTTCATAGGTGAAGAAGAAGAAGAGGCGGTCCTGTCTCACCGGCCCGCCAATCGAGCCGCCGAAGTTGTTGCGGCGGAACGGCGGGAGGCGCTCCGGCGTCAGCGCGGTGCGATAGTCGAAGTAGTTGCGCGCGTCCAGGGCGCTGTCGCGGAAGTACTCGAACAGCGATCCGTGGAAGGCGTTGGTCCCGCTCTTGGTCACCACCGTCATCTGGCTGCCCATCGTCAGCCCGTACTCGGCGCTCGGCGTGTTGGTGATGACGCGCCACTCCTGAATGCCTTCGATGCCGAGCGAGGTGTTGGCCATCGAGCCGGCGCTGCCGCCCAGGACGTTGGCCATCACCGCGCCGTCGAGCATGTAGCTGTTCGAGCGGAGCGGCGCGCCGTTGCTGCTGTACCAGCTGCCCACGAACGTGCCGCCCGAGGTCATGTTCTCCTGCTTCGCGATGCCGACCTGGAGGAACGTCAGGTCGATGAAGTTGCGGCCGTTGAGCGGAAGCCCGGCGACCGCCTGCGCGTCGACGAGCGCGCCGAGCGAGGCGCTCGTCGTGTTGACGAGCGGCGCCTCGGCTGTCACCGAGACGGTCTCGGCCAGCTGGCCGACCTCCAGCGTGAAATTGACGACCGCTTCCTGGGTGACGGCCAGCGTCACGCCACTCCGGACGGCCGTACGGAATCCGTCGAGCGCGGCGCGCACTTCGTAGCGGCCCACGGGCAGGGCCGGCAGCTGGTAGGAACCGTCGCCGCTCGTGAAGGTGGTGCGCGACAGTCCGGTGTCCGTGTTGGTGGCGATGACCGTCGCGCCAGGCACGACGGAGGCCGCGGCGTCGCGGACGGTGCCGAGGATCGTGCCGGTCGGCAGCTGCGCGAACGCCGGGGGTGCGAGAAAGACGAGCAGCAGTGCGAGTGAAAAGGATTTCATGGTGGCGGGATACTAGACTGGCCGCCAGCTCGGACGCAAGCGTCAGGATTTGCGCCGCGCCAGATTCACCTCGGTGCACCGGCCCATCACGTCGAGGAACGTCTGATAGCTCGACGTGCCGACGACCCACGGATGCGCATCGCCCGGCTTGCGCGTCCGCAGCCGCTCCAGTCTCGGGTGAATCGGGTCCATCAGCGGGTGGTTCTGCAGGACGATCTCGACACCGGCCTTCCGCGTCGCCTCCCTGAAGCGCGCCACCGATTTGAGGTACGTCTGCAGCCCCTCGTCGGAAATCGGCGCGGGATTGAGAATCGTGCCCCCGAACATCGCCGCCACGCGCGTGCGGCCGCCGTCGCGGACCGGAAAGATGAAGCCCATCGACCCGGCGGTGTGTCCGGGAATCGCGACGGGCGTCACGCTGAAATCGCCCATCACGATCGGCTGGCCATCGGCCACCACCTGGTCGCGCGCCGGCGCGGCGGGCGGCGGCTGGCCGCCGCGACCGGCCGGCGGGTTCGCCATCAGATCCCAGTCGGCGGCGGACACGAAGATCCGCGAGCCGAACTTCTCCCGAAAGTACCGCGATCCACCGAAGTGGTCCTGGTGGCCGTGCGCCACGATGATCGTCCGGACGTTCGCCGGGTCGAGGCCGAGCGCCGTGAAGCCCGGCAGCAGCTGCGTCTCGAGCTGCGCCGCCGTCATCGAATCGAACATCACGAGGCCGTTCGAGGTCTGGACCACGTAGACGACCGTGCCCGCGTTACCGATGACGTAGAGGTTGTCGAATAGTCTGGTCGGGACGATGACTGGATCGTCGGGGCTGTTGCCGCGCGGGGCTTCACAGAAGAAGCGGGCCTCCTCGGCCCACTGCGCGCCGGCCGCCTGTTTCGCCTGCTCGATCAGGGCGCGCACCGCCGCGGAATCTGGCCTGGCGGGCGCCGTTGCGGCGGTTTGCGCGAGGATGACCGCGGGTACTGCAAACG
Source organism: uncultured Bifidobacteriaceae bacterium (assembly GCA_964526235.1). Taxonomy (GTDB): domain Bacteria; phylum Acidobacteriota; class Vicinamibacteria; order Vicinamibacterales; family UBA2999; genus MELF01. Next base: position 20,267 of record CAZGLC010000020.1, on the reverse strand, counting down.
TCAGGGCGAAGGTGGCGAATGTCATCGGCGTGTCCTCCGGCCCGGATTGTAGAACGGCGAGTGGGGCGAGGCAGCGTGCCCCACTCGCTGCAACGCGGGCTATCGGCTGCTCGTGGTCGTGGTCGGCGCGACCAGCGGCCCGTGCGCGTCGGGCAGCTCGGTGTTGCCGAGGATCTTCAGGAACTGCTCGTGGCCGCCGGGCTGCCCGTGAATCGGCACGTGCTGCGTCACCTTGAGGTTGAACTCCTTGATGATGTGGCCGATCGCCGCCACACCTTCCGGCGTCGGCGACGGCAGCGGCGCGCCCTGCGGCGGCGGCGAGTAGAGATCCGCGTTGATGAGGATCCCCTCGGCCGGCAGGTACGCCACGAGGAAGAACTCGTTGTGGTTCGAGTACGGCGGCGAGCCGGTGCCGATGTTGAAGAACTCCATGACCTTCGAGACCTCGGTGCTGAGCGGTCTCCGGTCGTGGATGAACCCCTGATTGCCGATCCGGACGAACTGGGGGTTGGTAAACACGCCCAGCAGCTCCTCGCGCTGCGACAGCGAGTCGGGCATCAGCTTGCGCTCGCGGCGAAACATGGTGCGATCGTAGTACTCGGCATTGCGGTCGTGCGTCACGATCTGCGCCCCCGCCGCGACCAGCCCGCGCAGCCCACCCGAGTGATCCCAGTGGTAGTGCGTGTTGACCACATAGCGAATCGGCTTGTTGGGCACGAGCCGGCGAACCTCGGCGACCACCGCCTGCGAGCGCTCGTCGTTCTGCGGTGCCTCGACGACGGTGACGAAGTCGCGGAATTCGACGAGCACGCTGTTGTGCGTGCCGCCGCCGAGGAACCAGACACCCGGCGCCAGTTGCCGTGACTCCACACGCACGACCGGGCGGGTCGCCTGCTGCGACACGTCCGGCGGGATCGTGAAGGTCTCCGGCGCGACCTTGACGTTCGCGCGGGCGTTGCTGATCCGGAACTGCCGGTTGTCGGCCTGGTACGCCTCGACGAAGTGCGAGTGCTCTTCGGTCCACATCTTGACCCCGCCGAAGTCCTTCCACTCGTCGTACTCGTGCGTGATTCGCATGTCGCCCACGACCGGGTTCGGAATGAAGGTCTCGACCATGGCGACGAGGTTGTCCTCGATCGTGCCGACGACCTTGTACTTTCCGAGCACGTTGTTCAGCACGACGCGACGCGGACCAGGCGGCGGCACGAGCACCGGGTTCGCGCCCGGCGCGAGCGCCGCCTTCACGAAGCCGTGCGGCGTGAGGATGATCTCGAGCTGCCGGTACTCACCGGTGTCGATCCCGTAGAGGTACTGCCACTGGCGCACCGGCTTGTTGTTGACGACGTCCCACGCGACGGTCTTGTTGTTGCGCAGGTCGATCTGCACCGGCGACGGATTGGCGATGCCGCCGCCCCCGCGCCGGAACGAGGGATCGGACAGGTTGCCGTGCTGGGCGGCGGTGCTGGGGAGCGCGGGATAGCGGTTCGGCGGCTCCGGCGAGACGCGCGTGTACGCCTCGCGCGATGACATCGTCGTGTAATCGATCGTCATCGTGTAGTTGCTCACGGCGAAGCGTGGCAAGCTCTCCGCGATGCCGATCAACACGGGAATCGGGTCGTAGCCCTGGCCGGGCGCGGCGACCATGCCGGCGCCGGTGTATTCGAGCGTGGTCAGGGTGTCGGCGCCGATGTTCTTCGACACGGCCTGCAGCAGCGCGCGGACGTCCTGCGCCTGGCCGCCCTGCGTCTGGGCGGCCGGCGGCATCCGGAGCGCCCCGGCGAGCACGACCAGTGCCGCGCCGATGAAAACTGTGGTCTTCTTCACATCCCCCTCCTTATTGTGCCCGCGGTGTGGAGCGTGGTGGCCGGGAAGTATAGCACCGTGGCATGTAAACGTTGACATCACTGCAGGCGCGGTCTAGGCTGTTGCGCACCAGGGAGGGTGCGCTATGGGGTCCACGCGTCTTCATCTCGCGCTCGTCGGCGCAGCCGTGTGGCTCGCGCTGCAGCCGCTCGACGCGCATCATTCCTTCGCCGTCGCCTTCGACGCCGACAAGCCGATCACCGTGGAAGGCGTCGTCACGCGCGTCCAGTGGGAAAGCCCGCACAGCTGGGTCTTCGTCGACGTCAAGGATGCCAGCGGCAAGGTGATCAACTGGGGGTTCGAGGGATGGCCGCCGGCCATGCTCACGCGACGGGGCGCGACGCCGCAGATCCTCAAACCCGGCGTGACGATCACCGTGACGGGCTATCGCGCCCGCGACCTGTCGCAGTTTCGCGCGGCCGCCGTCGAGATGGTCTTTCCGGGCGGCAAGGCGATCGGCGTGGGCGCGGGCCCCGATACCGGACGCGGCCGCGGCCGCCGGGGCGGACCGCAGTAGCGCGTTGCCGAGGACGCCATGAATCGAGCAGCAGTCGCCTCGTTCGCGGCCGGCGTTGTCGTCACCGCGGCCGTTCTTGTCGGCGTCATGCCGGCGGTGCAGAGCAGCCCCGCGCCGGCCGAGCCGGCGGCCGAGGCGATTCCACGCACGCCGGACGGCACGCCGGATCTCACCGGCGTCTGGCTCGGCGCCAGCACCAACGACTACAACATCCCGGACCTCCTGGCGCTCTATCAGCCCTGGGCGCGCAAACAGATGGACACGTTGTCGGAAAAGGACGATCCGACGCTCCGCTGCATGCCGTATTCGTACCCACGGGCATTCACGACCCCGCATCCCGTGCAGATCGTCCAGCACCGGCATCCGGGTGTCGTCGTGGTGCTCACCGAGACGCTGCATTCCTTCCGCGTGATCCCGACCGACGGGAGTCCGCACCCCGCAGACACGATGTACCCGACGTATCAGGGTGACTCCGTGGGTCGCTGGGAGGGCGACACGCTCGTCGTCGATGTCGTCGGCTTCAACGACAAGACGTGGCTCGTCGATGGCCGGGAGCAGCCAAGCGGCTGGGTCCATAGCGATGCGCTGCACGTGACCGAGCGCTGGCGCCTCGTCGACGCGAACACGCTCGAGTACGTGGCCACTGTGGAGGATCCGAAGGTGCTCACCGGGCCGTGGACCCAACAGCCGATGCGCGTCAAGCGCGCGCCGTTCAACAAGGTGCTCGAGGCGGCGTGCCTCGACACGACAACGTATGCACTCGCGGTGGCCGCCGACAAGGCGCCGTAGACACCTCACCAGTCGCGTCACGGAGGGAACATGCGGAGACGAGCGACAGCGTCGTTGGCTCTAACGGCCTCATTGGCTCTCGTTGGCGTGCTGCTGCCGGTGGCGGCGGGTGCCCAGGATGCGGCCAGCGGCAGCATTGTCGGTGTCGTGCGGGATTCGGGTGGCGCGGTGCTGCCCGGTGTGACGGTGGAGGCCGCCAGTCCTGTTCTGATCGAAAAGGTGCGAACCGTCGTGACCGACGGGGAGGGCCGTTACCGCATCATCGATTTGCGCCCGGGCGTCTACTCCGTCACGTTTGTGCTGCCGGGTTTCAGCACGTTCCGGCGCGAGGCGATCGAGTTGACCACCGGGTTCGCGGCGACGGTCAACGCCACACTGGAGGTCGGGAAGATCGAGGAAACCGTCACGGTCTCCGGCGCGGCGCCGGTCGTCGACGTCTCGAACACCGTCCAGCAGCTCGTGGTGCCGCGCGAGGTGCAGCAGGCGCTGCCGATCGGCAAGCACTCCGGCATCTACGTGGCGATGATCCCGGGGGCGACGCCCAACAACGGCGCGGTCGGCATCGACGTCGGCGGCACGAAGGGCGAGAACCAGCAGAACTTCGTCATCCACGGCAGCGGCCCCTGGATCCAGTTGCGCGACGGCATGTTCTACGGCCTTCCGCTGGGCGCCTCCAACTTCCTGTCGAGCGTCAATCCCGCGACGACCTACGAGACGACGGTGCAGACGATCGGCGGGCTGAGCGCGGAAGCGCAGGGCGCCGGCGTGCAGGTCAACTACGTGCCGCGCGATGGCGGCAATGTCTTCAGCGGCACGTTCTCGGCGGACATGGGGCACCGGCGGCTGCAGGCGGACAACCTCGACGCCGGACTGCGGGCGCGCGGCGCGACCCAGCCGGCCGCTATTCGACGGCTGTTCGACGTCGCCGGCGGCTTCGGCGGCCCGGTCAGGCAGGACAAGCTGTGGTTCTTCGCCAGCTCACGCTATCTCGAAACGTCCAACTATGCGCCCGGCAACTGGTACAACCGGCTGCAGGGGACGCTGTTCTACGAACCGGATCTGGCGCGCCCCGGCTTCGAGCAAAACTTCTACACGGAATGGGGGCTGCGGCTGACGTGGCAGGCCACGCAGAAGGACAAGGTCACGTTCCAGCAGCGGCTCGAGCACAGCTGCAACTGTATCCAGGGCGTGCTCGGCGGGACGAAGTCGCCCGAGGCCTCCGGCGACCGGTACTACTGGCCGTATGTGACATCCCAGTTCGGGTGGACGCGCGTGGCCACCAGCCGTCTGCTCGTCGAGGGCCGGGGGCTCATTCTGACCGGCAACATCTATCGCGACCACTTCGACGTGGGCCGCGGCGCGAACGATCCGGCCGTATTCGATCGCGTGCGGAACCTCTACTACGGCTCTCCCGGAACCGCGCTCGCGCAGGCCGACGCCCTTGGCTTCCAGGATTGGGGGTCGTATCAGGCGTACGGCTCCGTGTCGTACGTCACCGGGTCGCATAACTTCAAAGTGGGGACGCAGCTCCGCCAGATGGTGCTCGACAACGATTTCACCATCAGCCGCGGCATTACGCACAACATGGCCGGACGGACGCCCGAGTCGATTACGCTCTGGGCCGTTCCCTACGTCAACAAATCGCGCATCCAGCAGCACACGCTCTACGCTCAGGATCAGTGGAGCATCCGGAACCTGACGCTCAACCTTGGCCTGCGCTTCGAGCACGTGCACGGATACGCCCCCGAGCAGCGGATGGGGGCGGGTCCGTGGGTGCCCGAACGCAGCTTCGAGCCCGTGAAGAACATCCCGCGCTGGACCGACGTCAACCCGCGCGTCGGTGCGGCGTACGACCTGTTCGGCAACGGCCGCACAGCGCTGAAAGCGTCGATCGGCCGCTTCCAGGTCGTGCAGGCCAACAACAACAGCCTGACGCAGAACGGTAATCCGGTGAATCTGATGGTGACGAGCGCGACGCGGACCTGGAACGATGCCAACGGCGATCTCGCCCCGCAGGAGAACGAGCTCGGGCCGCTCTCGAACGCGCTGTTCGGGCAGCTTCGTCGCGGCACGGCGTTCGACCCCGAGCTCGTCAAGGGCTTCGGCGTCGCGCCATACAGCTGGCAGAGTATGGTATCGCTGCAGCGCGAACTGGTGACGGGTGTCGCCGTGAACGTCGCGTACTTCCGCACCCGGCAGGGCAACTTCCAGATCACGGATAACCGCCTCGTTGGTCCTGCCGACTACGACGAGTACTGTGTCACGGGTCCAGGCCACCCCGATCTGCCGGGCGGCGGCGGCGAACGCATCTGCGGGATTCTCGATCTGAAGCCGGCGAAGTTCGGCCAGGTCGACAACTACGTCACGCTCGCGAAGACCTTCGGCGAGCAGACGAATATCCACAACGGCGTCGACGCGACGCTGAACGCGCGCATCGGCGGCGCGTACCTCACCGGCGGCATCAGCGTGGGCCAGACGGTCACCGACAGCTGCGACGTGCTGCGCGCGGTGCCCGAGGCGGTCGCGCAGACGACGCAGGTGCCGGCGGCGTTCCAGAACACGGCGGCGCCGCAGCGCGCCTGCCGGTCGGAACCGCCATGGTCCGCCGACACGCAGGTCAAGCTGTCGGGCACGTACCGGTTGCCGGTCGACTTTCTCGTGAGCGCGAATTACCAGAACGTCCCGGCGATTGCCACGCAGGCGATCTATACAGTGACGAACGCGCTCGCGTCGGCGGCGCTCGGCCGGAATCTCGCCGCCTGTCGAGGGGCCGGCGCCTGCCCGGCGACCGCCAACGTGGAGCTCGTCGCGCCAAACAGTCTCTATCGGGAAGAGCGCGTCAACTTGCTGAGCGTGGCGCTCTCGCGCGACTTCCGCCTCGTCGGTGCGGCCTTCCGTCCGCGGTTCGAGCTGCACAACATCCTCAACTCGAACGCGGTCAATACCATCAATCCGCGCTTCGGGCCCGCGTGGCAGGTCGTGCGGGGCGTGCTCACGTCGCGGCTCGCGAAGTTCGCGGTGCAGGTCGAGTTCTGACATCGGAGGTACACGTGCGGAGGCTGCTGGTCCTCGCGGCCATCGCCGCGATGTTTCCGCTGTTCGGGACGTTCGCGGCCGCGCAGGGTCAGGGACAGGCGGGCGACATGCAGAAGGGCGTCCTCGGCCCGGTGAACGCGCTGGGGCAGAACTTCAAGCTGCCGGAGGCCCCCACCGGACCGCCGCCCCGGCTGCCCGACGGCACAATCGATCTGGGCGACGGCGTCTGGGTGAACGTCCGGCCGTTCAACGCCGCGACGGGCCTCAAGCAGGGCGAAGAGCTGCCGTTACTGCCCGCGGCGAAGGCGCGGATGGCATCGCGGAAACAAGCTGACGATCCGAACAACTGGTGCCTGCCGATGGGCGTGATGCGGTACACCCCCTATCCGTTCCGCTTCATCCAGAACTACACGCACAAGCGGCCCACGCACATGTACATCATGCACGAACTGATGCACACGTTCCGGCAGATCTTCCTCGACGGCCGCCAGCACCCGGCGCAGCTCGACCCGACGTGGTTCGGACACTCGATCGGCTCGTATGACGGCGACACGCTGGTGATCGACACCGTCGGGTTCAACGACAAAGCATGGTTCGACGGGCGGGGTACGCCGCACACCGAGCAGCTGCACACCGTGGAGCGCTGGACGCGCGTCGACAGGGGTCATCTCAACACCGAGGTGCTCATCGACGACCCCGGCGCGTTCTCGCGTCCGTTCACCGTTCGGTACGAGTCGACCCTGCGCCCGGCGACGGACGATCTGATGGAGTACGTCTGCGCCGAGAACAATCAATACGGGTTTGCCAGCGGCGCGAGATAAGGAGATACCGTGGTGAAGCGCGCGACCTTGCTCCTCCTGCCGATCATCGCGGCGGCCGCCGTCGCCGGCACCGCGTGGCGCTGGGGAGCCACGCAGGCCCAGCAGCCGCCCGCCGACACGTGGACGACGCCCGAGGCGCAGCGGCTCGGCATTCGGCTTCTCGAGACACGCGATCCCAGCGGGCCGCCGGCGTATCCCGTCAGCCCCGGCGATCTGTTGTTCTTCACCAACTCGGGCACCGACTACGGATCGAAGAACGCCAGCAACTCGGTCGTCGTCATCAACGCGAAGACGAAGCAGCCGATCGCGTTGTCGGATGTCGATCAGACGTACACCCGCGACTATGGCAGCCACGGGATCGGCCTCTCACCGGATGGGAAGTACCTCTACCTGCCCAATCTCGAGAGCATCGTGGGACCGGGCAAGAAGACACCGAATGCAACGCTCATCCTCGACGCGCGGACGCTGAAAATCTACCAGGTGATTGCGTCGGGCGGCACGCCGCACCACGCCAAGGCGTTTCACGACACACAGGGACGGCCCCGCGTGTTCATCGAAGACTGGACGTGGACCACCGGCACGTCGAACGGTAAGGCGTTCTACGTGCTGGATCCGACCGACCACAACAAGGTCGTGGCCGGCATGACGGCGGCCGATGTGCATGGCGGGACGTACGCGGGATTTACGACGCCCGACAGCCGTTACCTCTATTACTCGGTGCCGCCGCCGTTCCGCGGCGAGCTCGTGCCGGTGCTGCAGGGATGGGTGGCGAAGATCGACACGCAGACGTGGCGCGTCGTCCAGGCGATCCCGATGAAGCGCTATCCCCTCTGGACGGTGTTCTCCAAGGACGGCCAGTGGGCGTGGGTGAGTTCCGCGACGGAGGAGACCGTCGCGAAGATCCAGCGCGGGATGAAGCCGGGGGAGCGCGACCGTGTCGTTGCCGAAGTCAAGACCGGCCCCGGGCCGTACGGTCTGCGGTTGAACATCGACGACAGCGAGCTGTGGGTCGCCGACAAGGGCGAAGTCGGACCGAAGGACGGGTCGACGATCACGATCGTCGACACCACGACGGACCAGGTGAAGAGGACGCTGCCGACCAACTGCATCCGCAACGATCACATCGTCATGTCGCCGGACGGTGCCGAGATGTGGGCGGCGTGCAACACCTCGAAGGAAATCGTCGTCCTCGACGCGAAGACGTACGCCATCAAGAATCGGATTCCGATGCCGAACGGCGGCGACTCGCACGGCGGCGTGTTCGTGCAGTACGGCGGCGCTCCCGGGAAGGTCACCGCTGAAGTGGTCTCGGACATCAACGGTCTGCAGGGGAGTGCGCTGGCTGCGTACGTGAAGGGCGTCCCATGGTCGCCGCGTGGAGGGAACTGATGCGGAGGAATCTCGGGTTGTGGGTTGCCGGTGTCGTGCTGCTGCTCGCGTCGAGCGGCGGCGTGAGGGCCCATCACAGCTTTTCATCCGAATACGACGGGACGAAGACGTTCAAGATCAAGGGGGTCGTGTCGAGAGTGGAATGGACGAACCCGCACGTCCGTTTCTACGTCGACGTCAAGGATCCGGACGGCACACAGACGAATTGGAATCTGGAGCTGGCGAGCCCCAGCGCGCTCGCGCGCAACGGCTGGACGAGCCGGACGCTGAAAGTCGGCGACGAGGTCACCGTCGAGGGGTATTCGGGGAAGGCCGTCGCGACCCGCGGTGCCGCACGGTCGGTGGTGGTCGCCGACGGCCGATCGCTGTTTGCGGGGGCGGTCGACGATTCTGGCGCGCCTCCGCAGTAACGTTCTTCATCCGGAGAGGTCATCGATGCGTCTGCGTTCCCTCGTCGCTCTACTGGTATTCTCGGCATCCTCGCGCCTCGCCTCGGGCGCCAATGGCACGGTTGACATCCCGCTGATTCCCGGCGGGACGTTCTACGGCGACCGGTTCACGAAAGTCGATGCGCGGTTGACCAAGGTGTTTCGCGTCGGCGCGACGCGGCTCCTGGGCAGCGTCGATATCCTGAACCTGCTCAATGCGAACACCGCACAGCTCGTGAACACGACGTTCGGTCCGAACTGGCTGCAGCCGACGCAGATCCCCGGTGCGCGGATGTTCCGGCTGTCGGCCCAGATCGACTTTTGATCGCTTGCCCCTTCTCGGCGAGCGCAGGGCCTGCGTATGCAGGCCCTGCGCCTCTTTCCCCTCGGCATTTGTCTACACGCTTGACTCGCGAATCTGGGCGCACACGTCGGGCACACCCGCCGGCACACGCCCGCCTCGACACCCCGGCCGCGAGGGTATGGCATGATCGCGCCGCCATTTGCGGCGAATGGGGAGGTGATGTGATGAGGCGCTCCCGGAAGCGGTCGCTCGAGCTTATTCGGCTGGCGGTGATCGCGAGCATTCTGTATGCGGCGCTGCCGCTCACACCGCGTGCTGATGTCGCAGCGGCGGCACCACAGGCCGGCAGCACGCAGGAACCGTTTCGCGGAGATCTGCAGAACCCGCTTCGCGTCGATGGTACGCGCGGGCCTGTGGACCTTGGGCTCCGAGATCCCGCGCTCGTCGGCGCCATCGACATCCACATGCATCTGGCGCCGGCGCCGAGATTTACCAATCAGCGGATGTCGATCGACGTATTCGAAGCCGTAAAGATCGCCAAATCTCGCGGCATGCGCGGCTTCGTATTCAAGTCGCACCTCGATTCGTCCTCGGCGCTCGCCGCCTATCTGGTGCGCACGCACCTCGATCCGACCTTCGAAATCTTCGGGCGGATGCCGCTGAACTTCACGGTGGGCGGCATCAACGTGGCGGCCGTCGAGGCCTTTACCCAGGTCGAGGGTGGGTGGGGGCGCATCGTGGAAATGCCGACGATGGACGGCCCGTGCCCATGTCCGCCGAACGTCTCGGGCCGGCCGCAGGCCGCCACCGACGACTTCATGTCCAAGAACCGGCGGTGGGCATTCATCATGCCGCCCGGCTCTCCGAAGTTCGTGCCGGTCTCGCAGAATGGCGAGCTGCTGCCCGAGGTCAAGCGCCTCATCGGCCTGATGGCCAAGATGCAGACGGTCGACACGAACCAGCCGCTCGTGCTCGCCACAGGTCATGTCTCGGGCGCGGAAACGCTGCTGCTCGCGCGGGAAGCTCGAAAGCTCGGATTGCAGGTCGTCTCGCCGCACGGCGCCACCGATATGAACGGCGAGGAGCTGCAGGAATTCCTGAAGCTGGGCGGCTTCGTGGAGCTGCGACAGAACGGGCCGCGTGCGGAGCTGGTACGAAGGATTGGGGCCGAGTCGATCATCGCCGCGACCGATTGTGGGTTCCTGACGAACCCATTCCCGTCCGATTGCCTGGCGACGATGGCGAAGCAGCTGCGCGCGCAGGGAATCACCGAGCGCGAGCTCGATCTGATGTTCAAGGAGAACCCGGCGAAGCTGCTCGGTCTCACGCCGTGGCGCGAGGTGGCGCCGGTCACCGCGGCGCTTCGGCCGTGAGCCGGACGATGGCCGCAGATGCGATAGCCGGCGCCGCGCGCCTCAGTTCACGGGGGCCGCTTTCGCCCGCGCCTCTGCGAGACGCTTCAGCCCCGTCGCCTTCAAGTCGGCGAGCCACGTTCTGAAGAGTCCCGCATCGACAAAGGGGTGGGGATCGCCCGACCGCCGCCGGGCGATCCGATCGGCGCGATCCCAGAAGGCGGGATCCATGAACGGGTGACTTACGACCCGCACCTGCACGCGGTCCTGTACCTGTTCGAGCCGCGTGACGGAGTCGACGAACTGCTGCGCCGCCTGCGCTCCCTGGCCGGGGGCGGCCCCGGCAAACATGAACGCCACGTACGGCGTGCCTCCGTCGTACACCGTGAACTCGAGCGAGAGCACGCCTGGGGTATGCCCCGGATGCGAGAAGAGGCGAACCGTCGTTTTTCCGAGCGTCAGGCTGTCACCGTCGCGCGGGGCCATATCGCGGCGCGGCGCGGGTGCGTCGGGCGCTGAGCCGCCCGTGCCCTGGAACAGGTTCCAGTCGCCCTCCATCATGACGACCCGTGCCCCGTACGTCTTCTGAATGGCCGCCACGGCGCCGACGTGGTCGGCGTGCGCATGGGTGATGAGCGCATACTTGATGTCTTTCGGGTCGAATCCGAGCTGCCGGATGTTCTGAATGAGATGATCGGCATTCCGCGGCTCGAGCGTGTCGATCAGAATCAGGCCGTCGTCAGTGGTGAGCAGCCAGCTCGCCACCCACCCGATCCCGACGTAGTACAGGTTGTCGAATACCTTGAACGGCGGCACCCGCTGCAGGTCGAGGTTGTCGCGCTCCTTCTGGAGGCGCACCGCGCGCTCGCGCGACGCGGCGTCGACCGCCGCTCCGCCGCCCTGGGCTGCCGGCTGCTCGGGCAGCAGGGCGATTGCAATTGCCGCACTGAAGGCAAGGATTCGCTTCATCAAACGCTCCTAATTGGAAAGTTTCACCGGCTGAACCATCGCTCCGTTCCCCGCCGAGTCCCACGCGGCGAAGCGAACCCACTTCTTTCCGGTGGCATCGAACGGAATCCGGAAGCGATGACGGCCGAAGGGCGGCAGCTCCGTGGCGGCCATCACGTGTCGGCCCGTCGTCCGGCCGTCGCCCCAGACGATCTCGACGAACTCCATCGGAAAGGTCCACTCCACCTCGGCGACGATCGTGCGTGCGGCGCCCGTCCCCTCGATGGCGTACGACGGTATCAGTACTTCGCCCGACGTCCAGAAGTAATCGCCGCGCTTCATCGCCTCGATGACCGGCGTCCAGTCGTCGGGCGCCGGGAGGGGATCGACCTTCACGTAGTTCACCGGATTGTTCGCATAAATGTCGTCGCCAGGGCCTTTCTGATAGGTCTCGGTCGTCGCCAGCAGATGCTTCGGAGGTGTCGGGAGATCGGCGACCCAGTTGTTCGCCTCGTCCAGCAGCGCTTCGCAGCGGTACTCACACAGCCGTGTTTCCGACAGGTCGAGGCCCATGCCCCAGCGGTAACCGAATCCCGCGGTAATGCTCGTCGCGGAAATGGGTGGTCTCCTTCACGGCGTCTGGGTAGCCGGTGGAGGTCTTCGTCCGCGGGTGGGGGATGAAGAGCAGCGCATTCTCGCGCCGGGCCATCTCTATCAGGTCGGCTGCGCTGCCCACGTGGTACACGCGTCCGTACAGGGGATGCGGCTCGACGAACGGTTGGCCCTGCTTGCGATCGTTGGTCCAGAAGAGCGGCTTCGAGGGCAGCAGATCCGAATGACCGCCGAGGAGGCCGGCGAAGAGCTCGGCTTCGGGCAGAATGAGGAAATTCCTGTCCGAATGCCGGCGCGCCGCGTCGTAGTATGCCGCGAGCCCCGCGAGGCGATCGCCGCCACCGCCCGCTCCGCCGTCGATTGGGCCAAAGATGTTGATCCCGGTCGCGCGCACCGCCTCCAGATCCGGAAGCTTCGCGTCGAGGCTGCCCAGCTCCCGCAGCCGCCGGACCAGGCCGGTATGGAAATGCGTGGCCATGACCTGGTAGCCGGGGAGCGGCTTGAAGCGATCCTGCCTCGTGAACGCGAGCGCCGCCTCGATGGCTGTCGGTGCCGGTCCAGCGCTGACATACAAGTACATCGGCATCCGCTGCCATGTGCCGGGCCGAGCGCTGTACAGCGCGAAGTTCGGACGAATGTCCTCCTCGCCTCGGCCGACCGAGTGAGGGTCTTCCTCCGTTTCGGCTTGCCGCACGCCGAATGCAAAGGACGCCCCCTCCTTCCGGTACCAGGTGTAGCCCAGATTGAACTCGATCTCGCGCGCCCAGAAGAAGGTGTGCGGCGGCGGGAACGCCGCGATCGAGCCGTTCGCCCCTTCCGCCACGATGATGCGATTACTCGCCTTCACCGGCACCGGGTCGGTGTTGCTGGCCCCGCCGAACCGGTAGTCCTGCCAGAGGTGTGAAATATCGCGCCACACCATGCGCGAGGTCGGTTCGACGGCCAGACCTGTCAGCCCTGCGTCGTACTTGTACGCGACCGACGGCTCATCAGTCTTCGCGATGACCGCCTGGCGAATCAGGTTCGTCCCCCTGTACACCGTGTATTCGAGCCGGCCGGCGAACACACCGAGCTCGACACCAGGAAATGACACCTCGAGACGTGCGCCGTTGGTGTTCACCGTACAGCCGGTGGCGCGATAGACGGCCGTGGCGCGCCTGATCTCCTCGGGGCGCCGCGGCAGTCCCGGCTGATGCGCCACGCCCTCGACGGGTGGCGACGCTACGAATCCGCCGCGCTTGACGACGTCGTCGCCAGGCAGTCGCAAGGGAGCGTCCCAGAACGCGTTCCACTTCTCCCGATCGACGACCTGCGACGTGATCTCCACGCCGAGGGCGCGTAGCGGCGCGATTTGCTCGCCCGCCATGCGCCTGAGGCCCGAGACGACGCGGAACTCCGGTCTGGCATTGGCGGCCACGACCGCCCATGCGCCGCCGCGGCGGCGCACGGCGATGTCACGGATGGTCGGCGTGCCGCCTTGGATCGACAGGCGCAGGCGGACCTGCTCGGCGCTCTCGCCGTCCCAGGTGAGAACGAGCGTATCGTCCACGACCGCGGCGGTCAGGCCGGGTGCGGGTTTGTAACCAGACAGGTTGCATGCGAGCGGATCCGCGTGCGCCACGTGCGCGACGAGCGCGATGCCGAGCGCCATCATTGCCGTCTTCATCGATCCCCCTGCTGCCGATAGTCGTGGGAGTATAGCTTACGCATGAACGCTGTTTTGACACCCGCTGACCTGCGCGCGTACTCTTCCGGCCGGAGGGACGTCATGCGCAGGACAGGTGTGGTGACGATCGTGGCCTTCATGGCCGCCACGACGAGTGTGTGGTTCCCGGTGGACGTCGCCGCCCAGCAGCCGGAGGTTCGCCGCATTACGCGCGGTGTGCCGTGCCAGAGGGTGAACGTCCGGAGCAAGCAGCACATGACGGCGCTTCCTGCGACTGTTGTCGTTCCCCGGCGCACGCCCGAGGGGTGGCCCGACTTGCAGGGCACCTGGAGCAATGGGGCGTACGGCGGCGGATCGCAGCACAGCATCGAAGTCGGGCGCGACCCGGCAGGCATTTTCATCGAGTGCCGGGATCCGGCCACGAACATGGGTAGCGTGCTTGTGGATCCGATGCGCGGCATGATCCCGTACCAGCCCTGGGCGCAGGCGAAACGGATGGATTATCTTGCGGCCTGGTACGCGCCGCAGCGGCGGATGGACGTGCCGCCGGCTTACATGTGCGCGATGTACGGCGTCTCGCGCGCTCCGTTCTCCGAAGACGTGTGGGAGCTGCGCTACGTTCCGGGTTACATCGTGATTTTCAGTGACACGCTCGCGGGCAAGGGGACCCGCTTCATTCCGATGGATGATCGCCCGCACCTCCCGTCCGATGTGAAGCTGTTCATGGGCGATTCTCGAGGCCGATGGGAGGGGAACACGCTGGTTGTCGAAACGGTGAACAACCGAGACGGCACGTGGTTCGATACGCATGGCACATTCCACAGCGAGGACTTGCGCATTACCGAGCGCTGGACGATGGTCGATGAGAACACCTTGTTCTACGAGGCGGTCTACGACGATCCGGCGGTGTTCACACAGCCGTGGCGGGTGGCGCTGAACTACGACCGCGTCAACCGGGCGAACCCGCACGAGACGCGCGAAGATTCATGTCACGAAGGGGAACGCAACGTCGATCTCGCGGTCCGGGTAGGGCTCCGCGCCCGCCAGCTCGGCTTGCGGGGGTACCATATTCACGTCGACCTGGAGACCGGAAAGGCGATTCGTCCCGAGGAGCAGAAGTACCTCGACGAGTCGAAGCAGCCGTTGGGCCACTCCTATGCGCCGGTCTTTCCTGATCAACCCTGAAGTGCGTCCAGGCCACTTTGACTCTGAAGAGGTAAACGCTTACACTCCGCCAAACCTATCCGGTCGCCGCGGAGGTGTGCATGAGAACCCGGTTCGTCCGTTCGCTGGTCACGATGGCGCTGTTGCCGGCTGCGGCGTTCGTGGTCGTGCCACAGCCCGTGCAAGGCCAGGCGGCGCCCGCTGGCGGACAGGCATACGCCCCACCGCGAAACGCCCTCGGTCAGCCCGATTTGCAGGGGATCTGGCAGGTCGTGAATGCCGCCGCATGGGATCTGGAGGACCATCGCCCGGCGCTGAATGTCCCGGGCGGCTACGGCGTCGTCGAGGGGGGGGCGCATCCCGTACCAGCCCTCGGCCCTCGAACAGAAGCAGCAGAATATCGCGAATCGCGCCACAGCCGATCCGGAGACCAAGTGCTTCATGCCGGGGGTGCCGCGGATCACGTACATGCCGTATCCGTTCCAGATCCTGCAGTTCCCCGATTACGTCGCCATCATCTACGAATATCTCAGCCTCACCCGCTTCCTCTACTTCAAGGGTGAGCATCCCGACCCGGAAACGACGACGTACTATATGGGGGACTCGCGCGCGCGATGGGAAGGGAACACGCTCGTCGTCGACGTCGCGAACTTCAACGACCAGACGTGGTTCGATCGAGCGGGCAACTTCCACAGCACCGAGCTGCGCGTCGTCGAGCGCTACACGCGTACCGGTCCCGATCACATGTCGTATGAGGCGATCATCGAAGATCCCCGCGTGTTCACCCGGCCGTGGAAGGTCAGCATGCCGGTGTACCGGCGGCAGGAGCGCAATCTGCGGCTGCTCGAATACGAGTGCTACATGTACATGGAGGAAGAGGCCGGCAAATGACTTCGCCATCTGGCAGCGGCCGCAGGGCATTCTCGCGCCGCGTTTCGCAAAGGTGAGCGCGCAGTTCGCGTTCTGACAAGGGTGGCTCGCACGTCTCGCATGTCTTCCGTAAGGAGGCCCGTATGAAAGCCGGATACATCCTGGTAGCTGCCCTTGTGGCGCTACTCCCCGCCGCGGCACGCGTGTCGGCGCATCATTCGTTCGCGGCAGAGTTCGACGCCACGAAGCCGATCACGCTGGAAGGTGTCATCACGAAGGTCGAGCTGATCAACCCGCACGGCTGGATCTACATGGACGTGAAGGACGCTGGCGGGCGGGTACAGAACTGGGCGGTCGAGACCGGCTCCGCCGCGTCGCTGGCGCGCGGTGGCATTCGGAGGGCCAACCTGGTAGCGGGCACCCGCATCGAGGTCAAGGGATACCGCGCGAAGGACGGCTCGCCGACGATCAACGGCAACGTCATCACGCTGCCCGATGGCCAGGGCCGCTCTCTCGGATCGTCGCTCGGCGCGACCCCATAGGGTGCCTCACCGATGCGCAAGCGAGTTCTCGCCTACCTCGTCGCCCTGTCCGCCGGTGCCACGATCGGGCTGGTGATGTCCGACAGCGTCGTCACGTCCGGCGGCCCGGCGGGCGAGGAGGCGGCTGTCGGTCAACCACCGCCGGCGAGCGCCGCGGCGCAGACCCCGCCGCGGGCCCCGGGCGGCGGGCCGGACCTGCAGGGGATCTGGCAGGCGGTCAACGCGGCGGCGTGGAACCTCGAGGACCACTCGCCCGGATACAACACGCCCGGCGGAGTCGGCGTCGTCGAGGGTGGGCGAATCCCGTATCTACCGGCGGCGCTGGCGACCAGGCGCGAGAACTACGAGCGGCGGGCGCTGCGCGATCCCGAGGCGAGCTGCTATCTGCCGGGTATCCCGCGCGCGACGTACATGGCGTATCCCTTTCAGATCTTCCAATTCCCCGACATGGTGGTCCTCGTCTACGAGTACCTCGGCACCACCCGCCCCATATACCTGACCGGCCAGCATCCAGATCCGGAGATCGTCCAGCTCTGGATGGGTGATTCCCGCGGGCGCTGGGACGGGAATACGCTCGTCGCCGATGTGACCAATTTCACCGGCAATACCTGGTTCGATCGTGCGGGCAACTTCCATACCGAGGCATTGCACGTCGTCGAACGGTACACGCGGACGGGGCCCGATCACATCACGTACGAGGCGACGATCGAGGATCCGAACGTGTTCAGCCGGCCCTGGAAGATACGCATGCCGCTCTACCGCCGTCAGGAATCGAACCTGCAGCTGCTCGAGTACGAGTGTTATGCGTACATGGAGGAGGAGGCGGGGAAGGGCAGGCTGAAGCTGCCGTGGTCGGAGCTGGAGTTCGAAGGCATCCCCCGGAGATGAGCATGCACACACACCTCATGCGATTCGCTCTGGCACTCGGCAGCGCAGGCATCCTGACGCTGGTATCCCTCAGCGCCCAGCAGCCGCGTAACACGAAGTACGACCAGCTCGCCGATCTGAAGGCGGCCTGTCCGGAGCTTACGAACATCAAAACGAAGGATCACGTGACGGCACTGCCCGCAAAGGTTGTCGATCCGCCGCGCACGCCCGAGGGGTGGCCCGATCTGCAGGGTGCCTGGAGCAGCGCGGCGTATCGCGTGAACGGAATCCACAGCATCGAACACGGGTTGGATCCGGCGGGCTTCGTCATTCAGTGCCAGGATCCCGAGAGCAACATGGGGAGCCTGCTCGTCGATCCGTTGAATGGCAAGATTCCGTATCAGCCATGGGCCGAGCGAAAGCGGATGGATTACCTGGCCGCGATGTATGCGCCACAGCGGCGAATGGATATCGATACCGACGTGCTTTGCTTCCCTCGCGGCGTGCCCCACGCGACCACCGCAGGCAACATTCAGTTCCGGTATCTCCCTGGCTATGTCGTCATCTTCAGCAACGATCTGGCGAGCCGGACACGCATCATTCCGATGGATGGACGTTCACACATCAGCAGCAACGTGAAGCTGTTCATGGGTGACTCTCGGGGACGATGGGAAGGGAACACGCTCGTCGTGGAGACCCGGAACAACCGCGACGGGACCTGGTTCGACAAGCACGGGACGTTTCACAGCGAAGACATGAAAGTCACCGAGCGGTGGACGATGGTGACCCGCGATACGTTGTATTACGAAGCCACCATCGAGGATCCGAGCGTGTTTACGACGCCATGGAAGATCGGGATGAGCTTCGATCGCGCAAAGGCGGCACCCGAGCTCCGCGAGGATCAGTGCCATGTTGGCGAACGGTCCGTCGACCGGATGGTTCGGGCAGGCCTTCGCGCCCGGCAGGCAGGCATAACCGGGTACCACATTCACGTCGATCTCAAGACCGGCAGGGCGATTCGACCGGAGGAACAGAGATATCTGGACGAGTCGGGCCAGCCGCTTGGGCATTCGTTCGCGCCGGCAATATCCGACGAGGAGCTCGTCAACATCCGCTAGTACCGAGACCTATTTCGTTTCCGTCAGACCGCCGGAGGTAAGCAATATGGTTCACTGGACGAAGGGCGTGTTGGTTCTGGTTGGACTCACCATCATCC
Source organism: uncultured Bifidobacteriaceae bacterium (assembly GCA_964526235.1). Lineage (GTDB taxonomy): Bacteria > Acidobacteriota > Vicinamibacteria > Vicinamibacterales > UBA2999 > MELF01. Next base: position 1,883 of record CAZGLC010000020.1, on the reverse strand, counting down.
CGGCGGTGGCTCACGCACAGTCGTCCATCACGGGCATCGCCCGGGATCCGTCGGGCGGCGTCCTGCCCGGCGTGACGGTGGAGGCGTCGAGTCCAGCGCTCATCGAAAAGGTGCGCACCGCGGTCACCGATGGCCAGGGGCGCTACAACATCGTCGACCTCCGGCCAGGGGTCTACACGGTCACGTTCACGCTGTCGGGTTTCAACACCGTGCGGCGCGAAGGCATCCAGCTCCCGTCGTCATTTACCGCCACAGTCGATGCCGAGCTGCCCGTGGGCGCGCTCGAGGAAACGCTGACCGTCACCGGCGCCGCACCGATCGTCGATGTCCAGACGATCACGCAGCAGCGGACGCTGTCGCAGGAGATTCTCGAGGCGATTCCGACGGGCCGGCTGCCCCAGAGCTATACGCTGTTGATCACCGGCGTCACGCAGAGCCCGGAGAACTACGGCGCGGGATTGCACAACGCGTTCTCGCAGGGCAATCTGCAGTTCCACGGCATGGGTGAGACCCAGCTGCTGATGGATGGCTTCCCCACGCGCCACGTCAGTTCCACGGGCGGCGCGCAGTACACGATGAATCAGGGCGTCGTCCAGGAGGTGGTCGTCACCACCGGCGGTGCCGGCGCCGACCAGCAGACGGGCGGGATCGTGAGCAATGCGATCCCGAAGGACGGCGGCAACTCCTTCAACGGTCAGCTGTATGTCCATTTTGCCAACGAAAGCTTTGTCGGCAAGAACATCACGCCCGAAATGCGCGCGCTGGGAGCGACGAGCCAATCCGTCCGGCAGCAGTGGGACGTGAATCCGGCCGTCGGAGGACCCATCAAGGACGACAAACTATGGTTCTTTGGGTCGTACCGCAATACCGCGGCCGAAGTGGATTCGGGAATGCCGTTCGATCTGGACCCGCTGGACTGGGTGTACACACCCGACTTCAGCCGCAAGACGGGGAGCGAGCGCATCCACGACAAGAACTATTCGCTGCGCCTGACGTGGCAGGCGAACGAGCGCCACAAGTTCACCGTATTCTACGACCTCCAGCCGAAGGACTGGTACAACCGCGCCATCGGCGGGACGGCCGCCGGGTCGCGCGCCAGCGGTGTGTCGGGCCGCGTCGCCCCGGAAGCCAGCCAGTTTGCGCCATACGTGCCCCAGTACCTGGCCCAGCTGGTCTGGAAATCTCCTGTCAACAATCGGCTCCTTCTCGAAGCCGGAACGTCGTACCAGCACACGGTGCTCCACATGCGGCCCAACGATCGCGAGGCGACGAATGGCGGACCCGTGTCGCCAGACCTGTTTGCGATTTCCGCGCTGGACCAGGCGACGAGCAACGTCTTCCGGGGCCGGACTGAACAGGGCATCTGGCACAGGAGCCGTACGCTGCGGTCGCGAGCGTCGGCCACGTATGTCACGGGAAGTCATACGCTCAAAGCCGGCATCGACGCACCGAATGGTCCCGGCATCCGCGATCGCGCGGTCGCCCGGCCCGGCGACTACGCCGTGCGTGTGAATCGTGGCGTGCCGAACCTGATCACACTGTGGGCCCCGGAGGTGTTCACGAGCCGCATAGACGCGGATGTCGGGCTCTATGCCCAGGATCGGTGGACGTTTCGCCGAGCGACGGTCAACGTCGGCGTGCGTTACGACTACGTGACGTCGAGCGTGCCTCCGCAGGATGTGCCCGCAAACCGCTGGCTCCCAGCGCGCCATTTCGACGCCGTGGAGAAGGTTCTCGGCTGGCACGACGTGTCACCGCGACTTGGGTTTGCGTACGATCTGTTCGGCAACGGCCGGACGGCCGTAAAACTGAGCGTAAGCCGGTACGTGGCGGCCGAAAGCACGGCGACCACCGACAGCAACAACCCGGTGTTGACGTCGGTT
>CAZGLC010000019.1:0-30622 GCA_964526235.1 uncultured Bifidobacteriaceae bacterium | reverse complement strand
GGGCGTAGCGCAGCCTGGTAGCGCACCTGCCTTGGGCGCAGGGGGTCGCTGGTTCGAATCCAGTCGCCCCGACCATCTCTTCACAGCGTGCCTTCGCCTGGCACATCGGCTGCGTCGGCGCGTCGTCATGCGCGCGGCCGGGCTGTGTGGGCTCGCCCTGCCTACCGCTTCTCGGCGAACGCGTACGTCCTGATCGGCCGCCCGGACGGCCAGTGCCCATCGCAGCGCGCCGGCGCCGCCGTGGTCGCCGTGCCGGCCAGGTGACCCCGGCTGTTTCGCCGCCCCCGGCGTCTCAATACCCAAGGAGGCGCCGATGTTTCCACTCCTGGTGACCATGCTCGGCCTGCTCGCGGCGGCCGATGCCGCGCGTGCCCAGCAGTGTCTGCACATGCAGCTCGAAACGGTTGAGGATCGCGTACGCCGCGAGCGCGCCATGGAGTTCGCGCGCCGCGTGAATGCCGCCCAGGCGATGCCCGCTCCGCGGGGGCCCCGCTACCGCGCCCTCGAGGAGCTGCCGTTCCTGCCGCCGGTGCCAGAGGGTTTCGACCTGCAGTTCCACACCAACGGTCGCAGCTATACCTTGGTGCTCAAAGACCGGCGCGACCCGTGCCGTTTTGCCGTTTTCTCAGATCAGGAAGGCGCGGTCTATGCCGCGGTGCCGCAGCCGGGGCGCGCAACCCTTGTTCCCGTGGAATCGCCGTAAGCACGGCACTGGCGCGCCGCCCTTCGTCGCCACTCCGGCCGCCGCAGCGACCCCGCCCGCGTTCCTTCCTGCTATTATCCGGCCATATGCCGGAGGGACGTGGCGGTTCAGCTTCAGCAGGACGACTGAAGAGGAGGAGACGATGATCCGCATCATCAGCATCGCGTTGTTGCTCGCGTGCGCGGCGCCCGCGGCCGCCAAGGACTACATCAAGGGCGACCGGCCGCAGACGCGCGGCTATTCGCAGGCCGTCATCACCGAGGGCGGCACGATCATCTGGCTCGCGGGGCAGATTGCCGTCGTCGACGGCAACGGACGATCGCTCGCCGGCGACTTCGAGGGCCAGGTGCGGGAGGTGTTCAGGCTGCTCAACCAGACGCTCGGACGCGCGGGCGGCAAGCTGAGCGACATGGTCCAGATGACCGTCTTCATCACCGACGTGCGCCTCGGCGACCGGCTGACCGAGATCCGCCGCGAGATCTTCGGCGACAACTTCCCGGGCAGCGCGCTCATCACCGTCACGGGGCTTGCCAACCCCGACGCGAAGCTCGAAATCCAGGGCTTCGCGGTGATCGGCGACAGATGACGTCCTGACGAGAGGGGCTCTTCGGAGGACTCGCCATCGCCTGGTCCTCCATGGCGCTCCGGTCGATGCCGTGATGGTCTCGCTCGTACGGCAGGCGTAGGCGGACCATGTATCATGTCGGCCACATGCCGTTTGCGCCGGAAACACGTCTCGGTCCGTTCGAGATCCAGGCCCGCCTCGACGTCGCCGGACTCGGCGAGGTGTACGGCGTCCGCGATCACGAGCACCAGCGCGACGCGGCCATGCGCGTGCTGCCGGCGGATTTCGGCGCCGATCCCGATCGTCTGAGACGCTTCGAACAGGAGGCGCGCGCGGCGGCGCTCCTCGCGCACGAGAACATCCTCTCTGTTTACGACATCGACACCGACGCCAGCACCGCGTACATCATCACGGAGCCGATCGACGGACGGACACTCCGCGAGCCGCTCACCTCGGGCCCGCTGCCGGTCCGCACCGCGATCCAGTACGGCGTGCAGATCGCGCACGCGCTGGCCGCGGCCCACGAGCGTGCCATCGTCCATCGCGATCTGAAGCCGGAGAACGTGTTGATCGCGCCGGATGGGCGCGTGCGTGTGGCGGGGTTCGGCCTGGCGGCGGTCACGCAGGCCGAGTCGGCGCTGGCGGGCTTGAAAGGCGTGGCGCCGGGCACCACGCTCGGCTCGCCGGCCTATATGTCACCCGAGCAGGTAAAAGGTGTACCACCCGACGTACGCTCCGACGTGTTTACGCTGGGCGCGATTCTCTACGAGATGCTGACCGGCCAGCGCGCGTTCGCCGGCGACACGCCGCTCGTGACGATGACCGCGGTGGCCAAGACCGACCCGAAAGTGCCGTCCGATCTGCAGCTGCCCCCGGTACTGGAGCGGACGATCGAAGTGTGCCTGCAGAAGCGTCCCGGCGCGCGTCCGGCGGCGGCCGACGTCGCGCGGATGCTGCACGACCTCTGGCAGCAGGCGCCAGCCGCGGCGCCGGCGGCCGTGCCCATCCCCCCGGCGCCGCCTCGGACGGTGGCCCCGGCGGCCGCGCCGATCTCCACGGCGCCGCCCCGGACGATTGTCCCGGCTGCGCCTCCGCCTCCGCCTTCGCCGGAACCGGTCTCCACCATCGCCGTCAGCGCGGAGCCGGAGTTCGCCGAGCCTGCACGGCGCCGCCTTCCGCGCATCGTCGTCGTGCTCGCCGCGGTAGCGCTGCTCGCCCTGGTCATTCCTCCGCTGCTCCGCATGGTGCAAACGGTCTGGTCTGGCACCGTCGGCGCCCCTGCCGGCACACCGGCCGAGCCGATTGCGACGATGACGATGCCGGATCGGCCCGTGGCGGAGTTCGCGCTGTCGCCCGACGGCACGCGCGTGACGTTTACCGCGTCCGACAGCGGCGGCACGCGCCGCCTGTGGGTGCGATCGCTGACCGAAACCGGGGAGCAGCCGCTCGCGGGCACCGACGGCGCGGCCTATCCGTTCTGGTCTCCCGACAGCCGCGCGATCGCGTACTTCGCCGACGGCGCGCTCCGTCGAATCCCCGCGGACGGCAGCGGCGCGCCGACGATCATCGCCGACGCCGCCTCGTCCTCTCCCGGAGCATGGAGCGCAGACGAGGTGATCGTGTTTCCGCGCGACGGAGAGGGCGGACCGCTGTTCCGCGTCGCCGCGGATGGCGGCACCCCGTCGCCGGTGACCGGCTTGCGGTCGGGCGAGACGGCACACGTCTCGCCGGTGTTTCTGGCAGACGGCCGGCGCTTTCTCTTTACGTCGATCGGCGAAGAGGAGCCGAGCGTCCATCTCGGGTCGCTCGAGTCGTCCGACCGGCAGCTCGTGCTGTCGAATGCCTCGCGCGTCGCGGTCGCCGCCGACTACGTCTTCTTCATCCGCGACAACGCGTTGACGGTGCAGCCGTTCGACGCCGAGCGGCTCGAGACGCGGGGCGACGCGGTGCAGGTAGGCGGCGCGGCGGGCGGCGACGCCGTCCGCGCGTTTTCGCTCTCGGCGCCAGGCATTCTCGCGTACCAGACCGGACCACCCGCCGATCCAGGGCGCTCGCGGCTCGTCTGGTTCGACCGCGCGGGCCTGGAAGCGGGCGCGGTGGGGCAGCCCGCCGACTACGGCGACGTCACCCTTTCGGCCGACGGCGCCCGCGTCGCCGTGAGCGTCCGCGCCCCCGGTACCGCTGCGGCCGACATCGCCGTCGTCGACGTCGCGAGCGGGGACGCGACGCCGGTGTCGTCCGATGCCGCCGACGACACGGCGCCCGTCTGGTCGCCTGACGGACGGCGTCTGCTGTACGCCTCCGCGCGGGGCGGATCGCAGGACATCTTCCAGAGAAGCGCCGATGGAAGCGGCAACGACGCGCTCATCGTCGGCGGTCCGGGGGATCAGATTGCGTACGACTGGTCGTCGGACGGCCGCTACCTCCTGTTCCAGACCAATCAGCCGAAGGTGGCCGAAGGCGGCAACTTCGACCTGTGGGCCCGGATGCTGCCGGGCGGGCCGTCGTTTGCCTACTTCCGGACGATTCGCGCAGCGACGCAGCCCCAGATCTCGCCCGACCGCCAGTGGGTGGCCTACACGTCGTTTGAAAACGGGCGCAACGACGTGTATGTATCGCGCTTTCCTCGCCCCGACGGACGGCGGCGCGCGTCGACGCGCGGCGGATCATGGCCGCGATGGCGGCGTGACGGCACCGAGCTGTTCTACATCGGACCTGGTGATCAGCTGATGGTCGTACCGGTGAAGCAGGGCGGGGTCGGCATGCCGATGGCGCTTTTCACGCTGCGCGCCAAGGCGGATCGCGGCTACGTCTACGACGTCGCCGCCGACGGCGAGCGCATCCTCGTCAACACGACGGGAGAAGGCGAGGTCGCCCGTCCGATCGCACTGGTGGATTGGCGTCCTCAAGTCGGCCGGTAGTGCCCCTCGCGCCTCCATCCATCGTCGACACACGCGCGTTCTTCCGGCCGGTCTCGTCCGCGCTCGTCGATCTGCTGCGGCGGCTGGCGCCGGCGGACTTCGACCGCGGCACGATCGCCGGCGCCTGGACGGTCCGCGATGTCCTCGCGCACCTCGTCGATCTGACGCTGCGCCGCGTGTCGTTTCAACGCGACGGCCTGGTGCCGCTCCCACCGCCGTTTCCCATCCAGAGCGAGCGCGACTTCGTCCGGTTCATCAACGGCCTCAATCACGAGTGGGTCGTGGCGACGCGGCGCCTGAGCCCGCACGTGCTCACGGAGCTCTTCGAGCTGGCCAGCCGTGATCTGGCGGCCTTCTTCGAGGCGCGCCCGCTCGACGCGCCCGCGCTCTTCGGCGTGTCGTGGGCGGGCGAGGAGACGTCCGCCGGCTGGTTCGACACGGGGCGCGAATTCACCGAGCTGTGGCATCACCAGATGCAGATTCGGCTGGCGGTCGGCGCCGAGCCGCTGGCGGATACGCGCTACCTCAACGCCGTGCTCGACATCAGCATGCGCGCCTTGCCGCACGTCTATCGCGGCGTGGCCGCCGAGGACGGTGCCACGGTCGCGATCGTCATCGACGGTCCGGCGGGCGGACGCTGGGCACTGACGCGCGAGTCGGAACGATGGACGCTCCGGGTGGGCACGCCGGATCGGTCAGACGCCCGCGCGCGACTCTCCGACGATGCCGCATGGCGGCTCCTCTACAACGCCCTTCCAGTGGCACGCGCGTCCACAGCCGTGGCAGTGGACGGCCGCGCAGAGCTCATCGCGCCGCTCCTCTCCGCGCGCTCCGTCATCGTGTAACACGCGAGGTGGCGAGTTCCCGCTTCCGCCCGCGGTGGTACTCCAGCAAGGTCGCGTTGGCGCTGCGGATGATCGACGTTTCCTGGAGGACGCGGACCAGATCGCGCCCGGGAACGGCGACGTACAGTTCGCTCTCGTCGAGCCCCGTGTACACGCGATTGCCGATGCAGCCGGTGCTCGCCACGGTGCCGTGCGCGAGCGCGGCAGGCAGGATCATGCAGGTCGGACGCGACAGCGTCTGCAGCTCCGCCGCCACGCCGGCGCGGAGCGCCGCTTCCTGCAGCAGCATGACCTTGCCGGGCGGCCCCCAGAACAGCACCACGTCGGGGTCGGACGGCGTCGCGCCGAGCGGCGCGTAGACGACGACGCCCGGTGTGTCGGCCAGGCGCGGGATCGAGGGCACTTCCTCCATCCGGATGTAGCCGATGCTCGTCATGAACCCGAGCGTCTCTTCCAGCTCGTGCGCGCGCGCCGGCGGCAGGGCAATGTTGTGGGTGTACGAGCCGATCGGACAGTTGTAATGGTGGTCGGCCACCGTGTAGAACGTGCGGCCCTCCGACGCCAGCCGCCAGAAGCTGCAGCCGGACGGCTGCACGCCTTCGTACTTCTCGATGTCGGGAGGCGGGGTCGCCAGAAAGGTGACTGCGACGGGTCGCCGCTTCAGGTCCAGGTCAATCGAGAGCTGCTTCTCGAGTTTCTCGTAGTCCATCGTCATCGAACGACCTCCGATTCGAGTTGTCTCTTTCGGTCGTCGGCCTCTATCAGCCGCCGGCCAATCGAGACGAAGGCGAGCGCCGTCGCCGGCATGACCGCGGCGTAGAGAAGTCCGGACACCGCGAGATCGGGCCGCTGCAGCATGTTGAAGTTGATCGCAAACGAGAGTGCCAGGTTCTGCACCCCCACTTCGAAGGTAATGGTCACGGCCTGCTTCGTCGACAGGGCGAACGCCTTTGCCAGCCCATAGCCGAGTCCCATTGTCAGCAGGTTGAGCGCGACGACCAATGCGCCCGCCGTGGCGATGTTGTCGATGAGCTGCCGGTAGCTGGAGATGACGCCGAGGATCAGGACGACCCCCATCAGGTACAGCACGCCCTTGCGGAGCGGCTCTTCCGCGCGACGGGCGAACTGGGTCGCGCGCGCGCGGATGACCATGCCGATGACGAGCGGCAGCAGCGTGTAGGACGCGAGGCCGATGAGTGTCGGCAGCACTGGCAGCGACCGCATCTGCCCAGTATCCCCGAAGGTCTGCAACGCGAGATTGATCAGAAACGGAATCGTGAAGACCGTGATGACGCTCGTCACCGCCGAGAGCGTGACGCAGAGGGGCACGTCGGCCCGCGCGGCAAACGAGTAGGCGTTCGACGTGATGCCGCTCGGGCAGGCCGCCAGGATGATGAGGCCCACGGCAATGAACGGCGGCGGATTGAAGAGGAGCGCCAGCACCCACGCCGTCAGCGGCATGCCGACGAGCTGCCCGACGAGGCCGATGGTCGCCGCCTTCGGGAAGACGACGACGCGCTTGAAGTCGGCAAGCGTCAGCGACATGCCGAGGCCGATCATGACGGCGCGCAGCACCCACGGGACGACTTCGGCGTTGATGAACCCGGCCCGCTGTCCGAGCGCCTGCAGCAACTGCTCCATGACCTCGTCCTCTCCTATGGCACCCCAGCGCGCACAGTCCGCGCGCTGGGGACCCCGCCTACTGACGCGCGACGATGCGGTTGCGCATCATCCCGATCCCCTCGACCTCGGTGTCCATCACGTCGCCATCCTGCAGGAACTCCGGCGGGGTGCGGGCGAAGCCGCATCCCTCGGGCGTGCCGGTGGCGATGATGTCGCCCGGCTCGAGCGTCAGCGCCTGCGAGAGCCATTCGATGAGCACGTCGATCCGGAAGATCATGTCGCGGGTGTTGCCCTGCTGCTTGACGACCGCGTTGACGCGCAGCGAGATGTCCTTCGCGTGCGGGTCGCCGAACTCGTCGGTGGTGACGACCGACGGCCCGATCGGGCACGACCCGTCGAGGCTCTTGCCCTTGAAGAACTGGCCGTGGAGGTCCTGCAGATCGCGCGCCGTGACGTCGTTCACGATGGTATAGCCGAACACGTGATCGAGCGCCGAGGCGCGAGGGATGTTGCAGCCGGCGATCCCGATCACGACGCCGAGCTCCGCCTCCCAGTCCAGCTGCTGCGTGGCCGACTGGTGCCACGGCACATCGTCGTACGGGCCGACGACCGACGTCGGCGCCTTCGTGAAGTACAGCGGCACCTTGGGGAGGTTGACGGCGACGCCGCGCGCCCGCGCGCCTTCGGCGGCGTGGGCGACGAAGTTGCGTCCGACGCAGAAGATGTTTTTCGTGGGCCGCGGAATCGGCGCGTGCCAGCGGATGTCCTTCATGGGGAAGCCGGCGCCGCCGAGGCGCGCACCGGCCCGCTGTGCCGTGTCGGCGACGCGCCGCCACATGTCCGGACCGCCGCGGATGAGATCGAGCAGCGTCGCCGGCGGCGGCTCAGTGCCGACGGCGGCGGCCACCGTCACCAGGTCGACCACGCGATCCTCGGACGCCACGCCGAGACGAGGCGTCCGGTCGTCGGCGGTCGAGAAGGTGATGTAGCGCATCGGCGTGACAGCCTATCATTGTTGCCGTCGCTGTCGGGGTCAGACCCCGGAGCACCACAGGAGGTTCTGCATGGTTCGTGTGATGCGCATCGGCGTCGCCGGCGCGCTCGTGCTGCTGCTCGCCGCGACGGATGTGCTGGCGCAGGCGACGGCACAGATCAACGGCACGGTCGCCGATCCGAGCGGCGGCGTGCTGCCTGGCGCGACGGTCTCCGCGATTCAGACGGACACGGGTTTCCGCCGCGAGGTCGTGACCGACGCGGACGGCTCATTCACCTTGACGAATCTGCCGCTCGGGCCGTACCGGCTCGAAGTTGCGCTGTCCGGGTTTCGGACGTACTCGCAGACGGGCCTCGTCCTACAGGTCGGCAGCAGTCCGACGATCACCGTCACGCTCGCGCTCGGCGATGTGACCGAGACGGTCGCGGTCGCAGCCGAGGCGCCGCTTGTCGATACGCAGCGTGCCGGCATCGGATCGGTTGTAGAGAACGAGCGGATCGTCGAGCTCCCGCTGAACGGCCGCAATCCCATGCAGCTCATCGAGCTGGCCGGTGCCGCGGTGGTGTCGGGATCGAACGGCGGCGAGGCATCCACCCGCAGCATGCAGGGCAGTTCGGGCGGCGTGGAGATCGCGGTCGCAGGGGGCCTTGGCAGCAGCACGGCGTACATGCTCGACGGCGCAATGCACAACAACCCGTACGACAATCTCAACCTCCCGCTGCCGTTTCCCGATGCGCTGCAGGAATTTCGCGTCGAGACGGGCGCGCTCAATGCGAGCAGCGGTGTGCACACCGGTGCATCCGTGCAGGCGGTGACACGTTCGGGCACGAATGTCTTTCATGGCGGCGGGTTCGAGTTCTGGCGGAATCACCGATTCAACGCGACGCACCCGTTTGCGCGTGTGCGCCCCGACGGTACACGGGAGGGCGACGGTCTCAACCGCCACCAGTGTGGCGGCACCATCGGCGGTCCGATCATCGCCGATCGGCTGTTCTTCTTCGGCGGGCATCAGGGGACGTTCATTCGCCAGACGCCGACGAGCAATGTCGCGTTCGTGCCGACGCCCGCGATGCTGGCGGGCGATTTCACGGCGCTGGCGCGCGTGTTCCGGTTTGGCACGGCCCGGCAGATCGAGGCTCGGGCCGAGGCGTTCAATGTGTTCAACACGGCCCGCTGGGGCATTCCGATCATCGATCTGAGCAATCGGAACTTTGGCCGGATCCTGCCGCAGGGGACCGGTGCGCTCGCGTCGGGCGGCAACCCCGACCGCGCAACGCAGTTCGGCGCCGACGACCCGCGCATCTTGCAGTTCGCAGTGAAGTACGGGTTCTGAGGACATAATCCGTACATGCGCCTGTGCCGATTTGACGAAGGCCGGCTGGGAGTTGTCGAGTCGGGGCAGGTCCGCGACGTCACCGCGGCGCTCGAGGTCCTGCCGACCTTCCACTATCCCTTCCCGCCGTACGACGTCCTGGTGGCGAACCTGCCGAAGGTGGTTGCCCGCGCGCGGATGGTCATGGACGGGGCGCCGGCCCTGCCGCTCGACCGCGTCCGGCTGCTGAGCCCGATCGCCAACCCTGGAAAGATCATTGCGGCGCCGGTCAACTATCAGAAGCACCTGGACGAGGTGAAGTCCGACGTCCAGATTCACGCCAACAACCCGGCGCACACGATCACGATCCAGCAGGCCGGCGTGTTTCTGAAGGCCTCGAGCTCGCTGGCAGGCCCGGGCGAGGGGGTCGTCATCTGCAAACCCGAGCGGCGCACCGATCACGAGGTGGAGCTCACGGTCGTGATCGGCAAAACGGCGAGCCGGGTGTCCGCTGCGGACGCGCTCCGGTACGTCGGCGGCTATACCATCGGGCTCGACATCAGCATCCGCGGCTCCGAGGATCGGAGCCTGCGCAAGTCGCCCGACAGCTACACCGTGCTCGGGCCGTGGCTCGTCACCGCCGATGAGATCCCGGACCCCGGCCTGCTCGACCTGCAGATCACGGTGAACGGCGAGCTGCGCCAGAAGTCGAACACGAAATACATGATTCTCGGTGTGCCCGAGCTCATCGAGATGGCCTCGTCCTTCTACACACTGCATCCCGGAGACGTGATCCTGACCGGCACGCCGGAAGGGGTGAGCCCGATCGAGCCGGGCGATCGGATTGTCGCGACCGTCGAGCGCATCGGCACGATGGAGGTTGCGGTCCGTGCGGCCGAAGGTCCCGAGCGGACCGGGGCGACATACGCATCAGCGAAAGTGTAGGGAGCCATGGAAAGCGCCACTGCCACCGCCGTGACCTCCACGACACTCACCCCCGAGCGGCGCGACCTGTATGCGCGGCTCGACACCAAGAACACGGCGCCGCTCTGGGAGGTGCTCGGCAAGATCATCCCGTTCGAGCCGACGCCCGACATTATTCCCGTCCTCTGGAAGTACGAGGAGGTGCGGCCGCTGCTGCTCGAGGCCGGCCGGTTGCTCACGGCGCGCGAGGCGGAGCGGCGGGTGCTCGTCCTCGAGAATCCAGGGCTGCGCGGCCAGTCGCGCATCACGACGAGCCTCTATGCGGGGCTGCAGCTGATTCTGCCTGGCGAACTCGCGCCGGCCCACCGGCATTCGATGGCGGCCCTGCGCTTCGTCATGGAGGGCACGGGCGCCTACACCGCCGTCGAAGGCGAGCGGACGATGATGCACCCGGGCGACTTCATCCTCACGCCGTCGTGGACCTATCACGACCACGGCAATCCGGGCGGCATGCCGGTCATGTGGCTCGACGGCCTCGACGTGCCGATCGTCAACCTCTTCGACGCGAGCTTCCGCGAAAGCTACCCGGGCGACATCCAGGAAAACACCGTGCCCGCAGGCGATTCGCACGCGCGCTACGCCGCGAACATGCTGCCGGTTGACTGGACGCCGGCGCGCCCCTCGTCACCCATCTTCAACTATCCGTACGCGCGCAGCCGCGAGGCGCTCGACACGCTGCAGCGGAACGGGCCGTCCCATCAGTGCCACGGCGTGAAGATGCGCTTCATCAATCCGGCCAGCGGCGGATCGCCGATGCCGACGATCGGCGCGTTCATGCAGCTGCTGCCGAAAGGGTTCAGGGGCGCCGCCTGCCGCGGAACCGATTCCACCGTGTTTGCGGTGGTCGAAGGGCGCGGCCGGAGCCGCATCGGCGACACGACACTCACCTGGGGGCCGCGCGACGTCTTCGTGGCGCCCTCGTGGATGCGCGTCGCGCACGAGACGGACGAGGAGGCCGTGCTCTTCAGCTTCTCCGACCGGCCGGCGCAGCAGGCGCTCGGCTTCTGGCGCGAGCAGGCCCCAGCTACCTAGCTACCGAGCGACCCAGCCACCCATGAAGACGTACCGCATCGGACAGATCGTCCCGAGCTCCAACACCACGATGGAGACCGAGATCCCGGCGATGCTCCGCGCCCGAGAGTCGGTCGAGCCCGAGCGCTTTACCTTCCACTCCAGCCGCATGCGCATGAAGCGCGTCACGAAGGAGGAGCTGGCGGCGATGGACGCCGAATCGCATCGCTGCGCCGCGGAGCTGGCCGATGCGCGCGTCGACGTGATCGGCTACGCGTGTCTCGTCGCCACGATGAGCATGGGGAAGGGCTACCACTGCCAGTCGGAACGGCGGCTGCGCGAAGTCACCGAGCGCGAGGGCGCACCGACGCCGGTCGTCACGAGCGCCGGCGCGCTGGTGCACGGCCTGAAGGCGCTGGGAGCCAGGAAGATCGCCATGGTCGCGCCCTACATGCGGCCGCTGACCGAGCTCGTGGCCGCCTACCTCGAGGACGAAGGGTTCAGGGTCGTCGACACGGTGTCGCTGGAGATTCCCGACAACGTGGAAGTCGGCCGCCGCGACCCGATGGCGCTGGTCGACATCTACAAGCAGTTGACGCTCGACGGCGCCGACGTCCTCGTGCTGTCGTCGTGCGTCCAGATGCCGTCGCTGGCGGCCATTCCGCTCGTCGAGCGGGAGTGCGGCCGCCCCGTCGTCTCGGCGGCGGTGTGCACCACCTATCAGATGCTGCAGAGGCTTGGCCTCAGGACATACGTGCCGAACGCGGGCGCACTCCTCTCAGGACGGTACTGAATGACCGTGTGGAGTAGCGGGTACAATTGACACAGTGCAGGATCTGATCACGCGCCTGCTGGCCGAGCTGGGGGAGGATCCATCGCGCGAGGGTCTCGTCCGCACGCCGCAGCGCGTCGAGCGCGCGCTCCGCTTTCTGACGAGCGGCTACACCGCCGACGTCGACGCCATCCTGAACGGCGCGCTCTTCACCGTCGACTACAGCGAGATGGTGATCGTCAAGGACATCGATTTCTACAGCCTCTGCGAGCATCACCTCCTGCCGTTCTTCGGCAAGTGCCACGTCGCCTACATTCCGCGGCGCCACGTCATCGGCCTGAGCAAGGTCCCGCGGCTCGTCGACGTCTTCGCGCGCCGGCTGCAGATCCAGGAGCGGATGACCAACCAGATCGCGCAAACGCTTCTCGACAAGATCAACCCGCTCGGCGTGGCTGTCGTCTGCGAGGGGACGCACCTGTGCATGGCGATGCGCGGGGTGGAGAAGCAGAATTCGTCCGCGGTGACGAGCGCCATGCTCGGTATCTTCCGCGACAACGCGAGAACGCGGATGGAATTCCTCGAGCTCATCAGGCACAAGAGCGATCTGCCGACGAGCGTGTCGGCGGTCGACGGCCTGACCTGCGTGAGCGACTGAGATGCGACGGGCTGCCGCCGTCCTGCTGGTCGCGCTGTGTTGGATCGCCACGGCCGACGCGCAGCGACGAGGGGCGCGGCGGATGCCGCCCCCTCCGCCCCCGCCGGTGACCGAGGCGGCCGTCTTCGACTGTCCGTCGCCGCTCGGGCCCGGCATCAAGACCCGGCGCATGTTCTGCGACGTGCTGACCGGCCGCGACCCGGCCGAGGGGATCATCATTACGCTGCCGCCTCATACCGGCCCGGTGACGCTGACCTTCGATCTCCACAACCGGCACACGTATTCCGAGGAGCTGCTCAAGACGAACCGCGCCTACCGGCATTACACGGCCACGATCGGCGTGCTCACGGCCGACAACACGCTGCTCGCGCGCGCGGTCGTGCAGAACGAGTTCCGGACGCCGGCCGATCTGGTCGATCGCATCGGCGGCGGGGCCGGACCCGGCGGCGTCAAGGCGGTGGCGCCAACGGGCCTCGAGGCGATCAGCGTCACGATTCCGGCCGAGGAGCAGACGGTCAGCATTCTCGGCGAGAAGCTCGCGGTCGTCCGGGCCGACGCGACGACTCCCGACACCTTCACCGTGCCGGGCCGTCCGATTGCGGTGATCAGCAACGTCGTGGTGGAGTACCGGCCCGCGCCGCCTGCGCGAGGCTCCACCGGGACACGGGGCTCCACAGGGAGACGGTGAGCGGCCGCCCCGAGCTGCTCTCCATCATCGTTCCCGTTTACAACGAGGCCGCCACCTCGCGCGCCGTCATCGATCGGCTGCTGGCGATCGATCTGCCGCTCCCTCGCGAAATTCTGGTCGTCGACGACGGATCGACGGATGGGACCGGGGCGGTGCTGGACCAGGCGGTCCGGGAAGGACTGCCCATCGTGGTGCTGCACCGGCATCCGAACGCCGGCAAGGGAAGCGCGATCCGCCACGGCCTCCGCCACGCGCGCGGATCGATTGTGGCGATTCAGGACGCCGACCTGGAGCTGGATCCCGGGCAGCTCGCCTCGCTCGTCGAGCCGATTCTGGGCGGCGCCGCCGAGGTGGTGTACGGGTCCCGCTTCGCCCGCGGCCGGTCGGGCGCCCCGCGCCTGACCTACGCGGCGAACCGGGTGCTGACGATCGCGACCAATCTGCTCTTCGGCGCCTCGCTCACCGACATGGAGACCTGCTACAAGGTGATGCGCGTCGAGGTGGCGCGCGCGCTCGACCTGTCGTCCGAGCGCTTCGACATCGAGCCCGAGATCACCGCCCGCCTGCTGCGGCGCGGGCACCGTATTCACGAGGTGGCCGTCCGCTACGATGCCCGGTCGCGGCGGCAGGGGAAGAAGATCCGCTGGCGCGACGGCGTGCGCGCGCTGCAGGTCCTCGTGCGGGAGCGGTTCAGGTCCTGACATGCGGCGCCTGGCCGTAGCGGCGCTCGTGACGGCCGCGGTGGCCGTCGGCATCGGCTGGGGGACGTTCGCCGCCGGCGGGTCCGATTCGTTCTGTTACCTGCATCAGGCGCAGCGGTGGGCGTCGGGCCGGCTGCAGGTGCCCGACGCGCTCGCGCTCGAGGCCCCGTGGCCCGACGCGCCGCTGACCTTCGCCCCCGCCGGACACATCCCGTCGCCGACCCTTCCCGGCGCGATCGCGCCCATCTGCCCCGCGGGCCTGTCGATGGCGATGGCGCCGTTCGTCGCGATCGGCGGTATCAACGCGGCTTTTCTCGTTGTGCCGCTCTTCGGCGGGCTGCTCATCGCCGCGACGTACGCCGCCGGGTCGCGGTTCGGTCCGCGGATCGGGCTGGCGTCGGCGCTCGTCACCGCCACGAGCCCCGTCGTGCTGTACCAGCTCGTGCAGCCGATGAGCGACGTGCCGGCCGCCGCACTCTGGATGACGGCGGTCGCAGCCGCCACCGGGACCAGATCTGGTGGCGCCCGATGGTCGGGCGCTGCCGCCGGAGCGGCGATCGTCGTCCGGCCCAACCTCGTCTTCCTCGCCATCCCTCTTGCCGTGTTCATCCTGTGGCGGCCGGAGCGGCCCGCCGGCCGGCGGCTCCGTGACGGGGCTGCGTATGGCGTAGGCGTGTTGATCGGGTGCGCGGTGGTCGCGCTGGTGCAACAGGCGTTCTATGGCTCGCCCCTGCGTTCCGGGTACGGCCCGCTGGACGCGCTCTTCGACGCCGCGCACGTCGTGCCGAACGCGATGCGCTATGCCGCATGGCTCACCGAGACGCAGACGGCGGCATGGCTGCTCGCGGCCGCGGCGCCCGCGCTCCTGCCCGGGGCCCTGTCGCGGTTGTGCGCCGCGCTCGTGCTCATCAACGCCGCGTGTTATCTCCCGTACGCGGTGTTCGACGACTGGTCGTACCTGCGTTTTCTTCTGCCGACGCTGGCGCTCCTGCTCATCCTCACGTTCGCGGCGCTCGACGCGATCTGCCGGCGCCTTCTGCCGTGGACCGCGCGGCCGGTTGTCGCGATCGCCGCGCTCGTGCTCGCCTTCGCCGGTGTGCGCGAGGCGGAGGCGCGGCAGGCGTTCCGGCTGCACGCGTTCGAGGCGCGGTACCTGCAGGCGGGGATGTTCGTGGCGCGCCGTCTGCCGGTCACCACGCTCGTCATCACCAGCTGGCAGAGCGGCAGCGTTCGCCTGTATGCGGGGCGGCCGACGCTCGTCTGGGATGCGCTCGATCCCGCCTGGCTCGATCGCGCCGTCGTGTTCCTGCGGACGCGCGGATTCGAGCCCGTGCTTCTGCTGGAGAGCTGGGAGGAGCCGCTCTTCCGGCGGCGATTCCGCGCGAGCCCGCTCGGCGCGCTCGACTGGCCGCCTGCGGCCGAGATCGCCGCGCGAGTTCGGATCTACCGCCCGGACGACCGCGACAAGTACCGGGCAGGCCTGCAGGCTCCCACCGAGTACGTGCGGTAAGCGCGGTTCAGCTCCGCGCCAGCGCGAGCAGGAGCACCGTCGCCACCACCGCGAAGATCACCAGCGGCGCATGCTCGATGCTCTGACTCCGCGCCGCGTCGAAGAGCGTCGACCCGACCTCCTGCAGCCGTCCGTCGGCGCCGCCGAGGCCCGACGGTGACGCCACGTTCACCGCCGTCTGCAGCTGCTCGCGCACCCGCACGTCGATCGACACGAGAACGCCGATCACGGCGCCGAGCACGCCGATCGAGACGAGCAGATCGCCGCCCACGCGCCGCACCCGCGATGCCATGGTTCCCGCCGGCGGTATCGCAACCTTTGTTCCGGGTTGATTTCCTTGGATCTTGAGGCGTCCGGAGCAGCGCGGGCGCTGGAGGCGCAGACGAAATCTGCGGCCCGGTTACGAATGTGCGGCGAAGCCGCAGCAGCTCCGGGCGGGCCGGGGGTCGGGCGGTGACCCGCATACGCGCGCTAAACGCCCACGTGGCGAGCAGTTGCGCGCTGCAGCATGAGAGGCATTCCGACCGTGGCACGTCCGTTGCGCTTCAGGGGGTGAAGGTCGCGTCGCGAGCGACGCGACCGGCCAGCACTGGTTGGCGGTCCGCCTTGCGGACCGCCTGTGGCGGTCTCGCATCGGTGCGGTGGCCGCCGTTCAACAACCCGCTTTCGGCTACGGCTGCGGCGGGCATTGCGCGTCCCGGACACGACGCGTGGAGGAACGTCATGCTCAGTCTCCTTACTCGCCTGCGTGCGCTCACGCGTGACGATCGGGGCCAGGACCTGATCGAGTACGCGCTGCTGGCCGGCCTGATCGCGCTCGGGTCGGTGCTCCTGCTGCAGAACGCGGGAACCGAAGTCTCCGACATCTGGACCAGCATCGTCGGCTCGCTCGAGAGCGCGCAGCAGCCCGCTCCGTAACACGGCACGAGGACGCCCTCCCCTCCGTCCTCCCCTCCGTTGTGACTTTGCACTTTTGACTTTTGACTTTGCACTTTTGACTTTGCACTTATGACTGCCCCTCTCGCGCTCATCGTGACGCTGCTCGGCACCGGCGCCGCCGCGGTCGTCGACCTGCGCACGCGCCGCGTGCCCGATCGGTTGACGCTGACGCTGACGGCCGCCGGTCTCGCGCTGGCCGCGACCGGATTCGGCCGCGTCGGCGTGGTCGCCGCGTGCGTGGGGGCCGCCACCGGACTGCTGCTCATGCTGCCCGGGTACCTGTTCGGCGCGACTGGCGGCGGCGACGTGAAGCTGCTGGCCGCCGCAGGAACGCTGCTCGGGCCCGGCGCGACCGTGTGGGCCTTCGCGGCGACGCTGATGGCCGGAGGCGCGCTCGCGCTCCTCGTGGCCGTCGGCCGCCGCCGGGCGCACCGCACCGACACCAGTTTCGCGTATGCGCCGGCGATTGCCGCCGGCGTCGCGCTTGCGGCGGTGTTCGCATGAGGCGCCTCTCTCGAGACGAGCGCGGATCGGCGCTCATTGAAACCGCGTTGACGTTCCCGCTGGTCCTGCTGCTCTCGATCAGCGTGTTCGAGTTCGGCCGCGCGTTCCAGCACTGGCAAATCCTGACCAACGCGGCGCGCGAGGGCGCTCGCGTGGCGGTGCTGCCCGGGACCTCGGACGAGGACGTCAGCGGTCGCGTCCAGGCGTACCTCGCGGCAGGGCAGATGGCCGCCGCCGATACCGCCACCGTCGCGGTCACGCGCAACGCGGAGATCTCGATCGGCGACGACACGGCGTCTGCGTCGACGGTCAGCATCGGCTACCCATTCGAGTTCGTCGTCCTGCAGCCGATGATGCAGCTCCTCGTGAGCGATTCCACCGTCGGCGAGGCGATCACCATGACCGCATCGGCAACGATGCGAAACGAATGAGAAATCGGATCCCGGATCCCGAATCCCGGATCCCGGATCCCGACGAGGGCCAGTTATGAGTCGAATGCGCGTCTTCATCGTGCTGGGTATCGCCATCGGGCTGGGCGGCACCTTCGCGTTCGCGACGTATCGCTACATCCAGAACACGCCCGTGCGCGAGGTCAGGCTGCCCACGACGCCGGTCGTCGTCGCGGCCGCCAACCTGGCGCTTGGCGTCGAGCTGCGCCGCGAGGACCTCCGCGTCATCGCCTGGCCGTCGGACGCCATTCCGGCCGGATCGGTCCGCGACCCGCAGGAGATCGTCGGGCGCGGGCTGGTGCAGGCGGTCGCGCAGAACGAGGCGATGCTGCCGGGCAAGCTCGCGCCGGTCGGCGCGGGCGCAGGGCTGCCGCCCGTGATTCCCGAAGGGATGCGCGCCCTGTCCGTGCGGGTCAACGACGTGATCGGGGTGGCGGGCTACGTGCTGCCCGGCACGAGGGTCGACGTCGTCGCCACGGTGAGCCCCACGAACCAGCAGACCGACATCACCTCGAAAGTCGTGCTCACCAACGTGCTGGTGCTGGCCGCCGGCACGCGGATCGAGCGCGACGTCGAGGAGAACAAGCCGATTGCGGTCAGCGTCGTCACGCTGCTCGTCGCCCCGGCCGATGCCGAGCGCCTCGCGCTGGCGAGCACGGAAGGAAAGATTCAGCTCGCGCTGCGCAATCCGCTCGACGCCACGGCCCCGCCGACGCCAGGCGTGCGGCCCGCCGTGCTGCTCGGCTACGCGCAGCCGCGTCCGGCGCCGCGCCAGGCCGCCAGGGCGGTGCCGCCGCCGCCACCACCGCCGCCGACCGTCGAGATCATCCGGGGCGACAAGCGCGCGCAGGAAGTCGTGCGCCAGGAGTAGAGGACATGACCACGAAATACGCGCGCATTCTCATCATCTGGATGTTCGGCGCGAGCGCTGTGCTGGCGCAGGCGCCCGAGCCGCCGGCCCAGACCGCGGAATCAGCACCGGCCGCCGCCGACCCGATTCCAGTGGCGCTCCTTGTCGGCCGATCGACCGTCATCGACATCGGCGTGCCGATTGCCCGCGTGTCGCTGACGAGCGCCGACATCGCCGACGCGCTCGTCACCTCACCCAGCCAGCTGCTCGTCAACGGCAAGACGCCGGGCACGATCTCGATGTTCGTCTGGGAGCGCGCGGGCGCGCTCCGCCGATATGAGATTGCCGTGCAGCGCGATCTCGCGCGCCTCCAGGGTCAGATCGCGGAGCTCTTCCCGGACGAAGCCATGACGGCGCACAGCAACGGACGGCAGATCGTGCTGTCGGGCAAGGTGTCGAGCAAGGACGTCGCCGCGCGCGCTATCGACGTCGCCGCCGGCTTCGTCGAGAGGCGCGAGGACGTCGTGCCGCTCCTGCAGGTGCCGCCGCCGCGCAGCAACCAGGTGCTCCTGCGCGTCCGGTTCGCCGAGGTGAGCCGCAGCGCGCTCACCGAGCTGGGGCTGTCGCTCTTCACCAGCCCTACCGGCATCAACAACACGCTCGGACGCATCACGACGCAGCAGTTCTCCGCGCCCGGGTTCGAAGAGCTGGAGTGGACGAAGAACGGCTCCGACTTCGGCGACCCGGTGACGAGCGCGAAAGGGAAGTTCACGTTCAGCGACTTCCTCAACTTCTTCATCCTGAGCGAGAAGTACGACCTGGGCCTGCTCGTGCGCATGTTGCAGAGCCGCGGCCTCTTCCAGAGCCTCGCCGAGCCGAACCTCGTGGCCGAGAGCGGCAAGGAGGCGAGCTTCCTTGCCGGCGGCGAGTTTCCGATTCCTGTCGCGCAGGGGTCGGGCGCCAACATCGGCGTGTCGGTCCAGTTCAAGGAGTTCGGCGTCCGTCTGAGCTTCGTGCCGACCGTCAACGGCGAGCGCGTGCACCTGCGCGTGCGCCCCGAAGTCAGCGTCCTCGATTTCAACAACGCCGTCGTCCTGGGCGGCTTCCGCATTCCGGCGCTCACGACGCGCCGCACCGACACGGAGCTCGAGCTGCGCGACGGGCAGACGTTCGCGATTGCGGGCCTGATGAACAACACGATGACGCAGACGCTGTCGAAGGTGCCGGGCATCGGCGACATTCCGATCCTCGGGTATCTCTTCCGCAGCAAGGCGGCGCGCAAGGACCAGACGGAGCTGGTCGTCATGATCACGTCGCACATCCTGCCGCAGGACTCGACGGGCGTGACCGCGCAGCTCCCGCGGATCAAGGAGCCCTACCTGCCCCGGCTGCAGGAGAACGACTCGCTGCCCGCGCCGCCGCCGTTTACGGGACAGGGTCGATGAACATCGTCTACATCACGGTCGGCTTCCTGGCGTTCTTCGTCGCCACGACGCTCGCGATCGACGTCGGCCTGCTGACGACCGCGCGCGCCCAGGCGCAGAACGCCGCCGACGCGGGCGCGCTCTCCGGCGCCATCGCGCTCGCGCTCGACAGCTTCGACGATCGCTCGCCGGGCGGCCCGGCCGTGCAGTCGGCCGTCAATGCCGCGCACGAAAACCTCGTCATCGGCGCCGGCGTCTCGGTCGAGCCCGCGGACGTGTCGTTTCCCGAGGGCCCCGACGGTGAGGCCAACCGCGTCCACCTGACGGTCTATCGGAGCGCCGCGCGGTCCAATCCGCTCGGGACGTTCATCAGCGCCGTGTTCGGCGTGACGACTGTCGACGTGACGGCCGCCGCCACGGCGGAGGCCGCACCCGCCAACGCGATGACGTGTGTGAAGCCGTTCACGATTCCCGACCGCTGGGTCGAGAACTCGGACCCGCCGTGGACGGTGGACAGCACGTTCGACCGCTACGACAAGAAGGGGAAGCTCATTCCGGACGCCGATGTCTACATCCCGCGGGGCGAGGCCGGCTACAACGGGTACGACCCGTTCGAGGATCGGGGATTGGAGCTGATGATCCGCGCCGGCGCCGGCAACAACGTCGTTCCGTCGTTCTACTGGTCGTGGTCGATGCCCGGCGGCTCCGGCGCCGACTGGTACCGTGAAAACATCAGCGGCTGCAACGACTATCTCGCGCACCTCGACGAGCTGATGACCGCGGAGCCGGGCAACATGGTGGGCCCGACGACGCAGGGCATCGACGACCTTCTCGCGCAAGACCCGGAGGCGTACTGGGACGAGGTGACCGAATCGGTGAAAAGCCCGCTCGGCCGGAGCCCGCGCGTCTTTCCGATTCCGCTCTACGACCCGGAGCACTACGCGTCGGGCAAGACGAACGGCCGCAACGCCGACCTGCGGATGGCCAGCTGGATCGGGTTCTTCGTCGAACGTCGGCAGGGCAACAACGTGTACGGCCGCATCACGCCGATTCTGGGCACGATCGACCGCGATGCAGGCCCGGCGCCGGAGGGCACGTTCCCACGGGCCGTTCGGCTGGTCGAATAAGTCATGGCTCTGCTCACCGGGTTGATCCTGAGCGACGACGAGGCGTTCCGGCGCGAGACCGCCGCGGTCCTGCGCTCGGGGCCGACCCCGGTCACCGTCACCCACGAACGCGCGGGCGCGGACGCCCATCCCGACCTCGTCCTCGTCGACGGACGGCACGATACGCCGGCGGCCCTGGCGTCGATCGAACGTCTGCGCGCCGCGGCGCAGGGGCTGTCGATCTTCATGGTCGCGGTCGAGGCGAGCCCAGACGCCATCCTCCAGGCGATGCGCGCCGGCGCCAACGAGTTCCTGACGTGGCCGCCGGTGGAGACAGCCGCTCATGAGGCGATCGCGCGCGCGGCGGCGCGGCGCGAATCGTCGCCGGTGGGCCGGTCTCGCGCCACGATGTCGGTGTTCTTCGGCGCGAAGGGCGGGGCCGGCACCACGACCATCGCCGTCAATTCCGCGGTGGAGTTGGCGCGGCTGAGCCGCCGGCCGACGGCGATCGTCGACCTCAAGGCGGGCCTCGGCGAGGTGACGCTGTTCCTCGGCGTCCGCAGCCGCTACAACCTGCTCGACGCGCTCGATAACCTGCACCGGCTCGACGGCGAGTTCCTGAAGGAGCTGGTTCTCAAGCACAAGTCGGGGCTCGAGATTCTGGCCGGATCCGATCAGTTCGATCGGCCGGGCGCCGCCGACACGGGCGCGATCGAGGAGGTCTTCCGCCTGCTCGCCCGCCAGTACGTCCACATCATCGTCGACGCGGGCAGCCAGTTGACGCCGTGCGCGACGGCGGTGCTCTACGCCGCGGACGCGATTTATCTCGTGCCGAACCCGGATGTTCCGTCGGTGCGCAACGCGCAGCGGCTCCTCGATCGCATCGCCCAGCTCGGTGCGTGCGGCGAGCGCGTCCGGGTGCTCCTCAATCGCGCGTCGGAGCCGTACCCGATCGCGCCCGATCAGATCGAGACCGCGCTCGGGCGGCCGATCGAGCACATGTTCCGCAGCGACTACCGCACCGTCTCGGCGGCGCTCAACTCCGGCGTGCCGCTGTCGACGACGGGGAACACCGAGCTTGCGTCGCAGTTCGACAGCTTCATCCGCCGGATGCTCGACCCGAACACCGAAGCGGCGGTACCCGTGCGCCGCGGCACGCTCGGGCTGCAGCGCCTGGCCTCGATCTGGTAGCCGCCATGAGCACCATTGCCCCGGTGAATCCGGCCATCCGCCAGCAGTACCTCGAGCTGCGCGCGCGCGTCCACCGCAAGCTCCTCGCGCGGCTGAACCTCGAGGCGCTGGCACTGACGGAGCGCGCGCGCGCCGAGGCCGAGATCCGCACGCTTCTGGGCCAGCTCCTGGCCGAAGAGACGATGCCGATCAGCCTCAGCGAGCGGGAGGTGCTGTTCAGCGAGGTGATCGACGACGTGTTCGGGCTGGGGCCGCTCGAGCCGCTGCTGCGCGACCCCGAGGTCAGCGACATTCTCGTCAATACCTCCACGCACGTGTTCGTCGAGCGGCACGGCATGCTCGAACGCGTGTCGGCCACGTTTCAGGACGACAGGCATCTGCTGCGGGTGATCGACCGGATTGTCAGCCGCATCGGACGACGCATCGACGACAGCTCGCCCATGGTCGATGCGCGGCTCGCCGACGGCTCGCGCGTCAACGCGGTGATTCCGCCGCTGGCGGTCGACGGTCCGCTGCTGTCGATCCGCCGCTTTCCCGCCGAACGGCTCACGGCGGAGCACCTCGTGCAGCTGCGGTCGCTGACCCAGCCGATGCTCGACTTTCTCGGCCATGCCGTGCGTGCCCGCCTGAACTGCCTCGTGAGCGGCGGCACGGGCGCGGGCAAGACGACGCTCCTGAACGTGCTCTCCGGCTTCATCTCCGATCGCGAGCGCATCGTCACGATCGAGGACGCAGCGGAGCTGCAGCTGCGCCAGGACCACGTGGTACGGCTGGAAACGCGCCCGCCGAACATCGAGGGGAAGGGCGTCATCCGCCAGCGGCAGCTCATGATCAACGCGCTCCGCATGCGGCCCGACCGGATCGTGGTGGGCGAGGTTCGCGGCGAGGAAGCGCTCGACATGCTGCAGGCGATGAACACCGGCCATGACGGATCGCTCACGACGGTGCACGCCAACTCGCCGCGCGATGCGCTGGCGCGCATCGAGACGATGGTGGCGATGGGCGCGACTAATCTCCCCGAACGGGCGATCCGCCAGCAGATTGCGTCAGCCATTCAGGTTGTCGTGCAGCAGACGCGGTTGAGCGACGGGTCGCGCCGCGTGACGAGCGTGTCGGAAATCACCGGGATGGAAGGCGACGTCATCACCATGCAGGAGATCTTCCTGTTCGAGAAGCTCGGCATCGGTCCCGACGGCAAGGTCATCGGACGGTTCCGCGCCACGGGCGTGCGTCCGAAGTGCGGCGAGCGCCTGCGCGCGGCCGGCGTGCACCTGCCGGCGGAGATGTTCGAGGGAGTCGTCGAGGTTCGCTGATGCTGGTCCCTGCACTCGTGTTCGTGCTCGTCGCCGGGGCCGTCGTGGGCGGCTACCTCGGAACGCTGATGGTGCGCGACGGCCTCGCCCGGAGGCGGCTCGAGCGCCGGCTGCAGGAAGTGGCGCATCCGGCCGCGGCGCCCGACGAGAGCATCGTGCTGCGCCCCGCGGAAGGCCCCCTTCCGCTCGTCGACCGCGCGATCGGCCGTACCCGCGCGGGATCGCGGCTGGCGGTGCTCGTCGAGCAGGCCGGCGTGCGCACCACGCCGGGCGCGATCGTCCTCGTCAGCGTGCTGCTCGGCGTCGTGGCCGCGCTGGGCGGGCAGCTGCTCCTGCGCGTCCCGGCGGCGCTCCTCGTCACGGTGCCGCTCGGCGCCGCGGCGCCGGTGCTCTGGCTGCGCCAGCGCCGGTCGAGCCGGCTCACAGCGTTCGAAGAGCAGTTTCCCGATGCGCTCGATCTGGTGTCGCGGGCGATCCGGGCCGGGCATTCCTTTCAGACGGCGCTCGGCATGGCGGCCGACGAGCTGAGGCCGCCGGTCGGCCCGGAATTCCGCAAGAGTTTCGATCAGCAGAACTTCGGCCTGCCGCTGCGCGAAGCGCTCGAAGGTCTGACCCGCCGCGTGCCGCTCGTCGACGTGAAGTTCTTCGTCACGGCGGTCGCCATTCAGCGCGACAGCGGCGGCAACCTCGCCGAAATCCTCGACAACCTGTCGCGCGTCGTGCGCGAGCGGTTCAAGATTCAGCGCCAGGTGCGCGTCCATACGGCGCACGGCCGCATCACCGGATTCGTGCTGCTCGCGCTGCCGGTGTTCCTCGCCATCGCGCTGTCGCTCATGAATCCTGAGCACATGCGCCCGCTGTTCCAGGAGCGCGTGGGCCAGACCATGATCGTCGCGACGATCGTGATGCAGATCGTCGGCTTCCTCTGGATCCGGCGCGTGATCAAGATTGAAGTGTGATGCGCTCCCTGCTCCCACGTACCACCGAGGCGCCGAGGCACCGAGCAATCATTTGTGAAAGTGGTCTCGGTGTCTCGATGTCTCGGTGTTCCGTGGAGGCGAAAGGCCGTGCCCTATGATGATGCTGCTCCCGCTTCTCGCGTTTGCGACCGTCTCGCTCCTCGTCGCCGGCGGCGTCTTCGCGCTCGCACCGGGGCGGGCCGCCGTCATCGAGCGGCGCCTCCGGGAGATCAGCGGGAAGCCGGATGCCGCCGAGGGCGTGAGCTACGAGCACGTCGTGAGCACCCTGAAGCGCATCGGCCGCGCCATGCCGACGTCGCCGTCCGACATGAGCAAGATGCAGCTCCGCCTCGTGCACGCCGGATTCCGGCGGCACGATGCGCTGCCGATCTTCTTCGGCCTGCGCGCCGGCTGCGCGCTGCTGGCGTGTGCCGTGATGGCGACGCCGCTCGTCGGGCGGCCGAACATTCTCGCCGCGCTCGTGGCCGCGGCCGCGGGCTACATCGGGCCGGCCATCGTGCTGGCCCGGCTGGTGCGGCGCCGGCAGCACCGCGTTCGACTTGCGGTGCCCGACGCGCTCGACCTGCTGGTGGTCAGCGTCGAGGCGGGCCTCGGGCTCGATCAGGCGATTCAGCGCGTCGGCCAGGAGCTGGCGCTGGTGCACCCGGAGCTGTCGGAGGATCTGCGGCTCATCAACCTGGAGCTGCGCGCCGGCACCGCGCGCGCCGACGCGCTGCACAACCTCGCGGCCCGCACGGGAGTGGACGATCTCACCTCGCTCGTCGCGGTGCTGGTGCAGACCGACAAGTTCGGCACGAGCGTCGCCCAGGCGCTGCGCGTGCACTCCGACGTCCTGCGGACGAAACGGCGGCAGCGTGCCGAGGAGGCCGCCGCGAAAACGGCCGTCAAGATGGTGTTCCCGCTCGTCATCTGTATCTTTCCGGCCATCTGGATCGTGACGATTGGCCCGGCCGCCATCAAGTTCATCGAGATTCTCGGGCCGATGGGGGAGCGATGATGCAGGCCGTGTCCGTCCTGATGCCCGCCGCCGCAAGGCCCGCGCCGCCGCAGCCGGCCACGATGGAAGCCACCGGCCTGTCGGTCGATCAGCTCGAGCAGCTGCTCATCAAGACGTTGTACGGCGGGGAAGCGTCCGGGCGCACGCTGGCCGACCGCGTGCGTCTGCCGTACGCCGTACTCGAGCCGCTCGTCGAACGTGCGCGGGGAGAGCGGCTCATCGAGGTGCGCGGCGCCGACGGCGTGTCGAGCGCCTCGTACCGCTATGCGCTCACCGACCTGGGACGCGACCGCGCACGGCAGTTCCTGGCCGGCTGCCAGTACACGGGTCCGGCGCCGGTGCCGCTGGCCGCCTATGCCGCCTACATGCAGGTGCTCCGTTCGGCGCGCGGCTACCTCGATCGCGACCGGCTGCGCCGCGGCTTCTCGCACCTTGTCGTCAGCGACGCGATTCTCGAGCAGCTTGGCCCAGCGGTGAACGCCAACAAGGCGGTGTTCCTGTACGGGCCGCCCGGCAACGGCAAGACCGTGATTGCGCAGGGCATGGGCCGGGCCGTCGGCGGCGAGATGTACGTGCCGTACGCGCTCGACATCGACGGCAGCATCGTGACCCTGTACGACCCCTCGAGCCACGAGTCGCTCGAGGCCGACGATCCGGATCCGCTCACGCTCATCGCATCGGGGCCGCGCGATCGCCGCTGGGTCCGCATCCGGCGCCCCGTGGTTGTCGTCGGCGGCGAGCTGACGCTCGAGATGCTCGATCTCACCTTCAACCGGATTACGGGCTTCTACGAGGCGCCGGTACAGCTCAAGGCGAACGGCGGCGTGTTTCTCGTCGACGACTTCGGCCGGCAGCGCGTGCGGCCCCAGGAGCTGCTCAACCGGTGGATCGTGCCGCTCGAGAGCCGCGTGGATTACCTGACGCTGCACACGGGCAAGAAAGTCGAGGTGCCCTTCGACTCGCTGGTGGCGTTTGCCACCAACCTCGAGCCGTCGGATCTTGCCGACGAGGCGTTCCTGCGTCGCATCCCGTACAAGATCCACATCGGCGATCCGACGCTCGACGAGTACATGCGCATCTTCGAGCTGAATTGCCGGCGGCGGCAGCTGCCGTTCCATCGCATCCTGGTGACCTACCTGCAGCGGCGCTACTACGGGCTGAGCCGGCGGCCGATGCGCGCCTGCCATCCGCGCGACCTGCTCGATCAGGTGACCGCGCTCTGCCGGTATCGCGGCAGCGAGCCGGCGATCACGCGAGACCTGCTCGACAAGGCGTGCGACGCCTACTTCGTCCACGAGAAAGACGTGAAATGACATGCGCGACTGGCTGTCGGCATGCGGCGTGCGGATGATGCTCGTGGACGAGCGCACGCACGAGGTGGTGGCGACCCGTGTGGAGCTGGCGACGACCCGGCGCGCGCGGCGGGTCGGGCTGCTGGGGCGCGATCGCCTCGACGCCGACGCCGCCCTGGTGCTGGCGCCGTGCCTCAGCGTGCACACCGCCTTCATGCGCTTTCCGATCGACATCGCGTTCGTCGATCGTCAGGGACGGGCCGTGCGGCTCGTACGGGATCTCGCCCCGTGGCGGGTGGCGATCGCCCCGCGCGCCTACGCGGCGATCGAGCTGGTCGCGGGCGCGCTGGCGCGCCACGAGGTGGACCTGGGCGACCGCCTCGAGCTCGTGACCCTCGAGTGAGGAGACGCGCATGCTGACCCTCTTCCCACGGAACGGCCCGGCCACGCGGCTGGAAGAGCACTACGCGCTCGCCACGCGCCCCTTTGCGCTGACGCTCGATCAGCACTTCGTATATCGCTCGCGCAGCTACGCGGCGGCACTCGCCGATGTGCACCGCGCGCTCGACCGCCGCGACGGCCTGGTGGTCGTCACCGGCGAGACGGGCACCGGCAAGACGATGCTCTGCCGGACGCTCGTTGACGAGCTCGGCGGGGCCGCCTACGTGTCCGTCGTGCTCGATCCGCGCGTCACGGTCGAGGATCTGCTGCGGCACGTGCTCGCGGACTTCGGCGTCTTCGTCGGGGCACGCAGGCCGGAACCTCCTGGACCTGGGTCCGGCGATGTGACCCGGCATCAGCTGATGCGCGCGCTGCAGCGGTTTCTCGCGACGCTCGTCCCGGCCGGCGCCTGCGCCGTGGTCGTCGTGGACGAGGCGCAGCAGCTCGACCCCGCCGTCCTCCAGCAGCTGTGTCTCCTGCTCAATCTGGAAACGAACGAATCGAAGCTGCTCCAGGTGGTGCTGGTGGGCCACACGTCGCTCGACGACGTCCTCGATCGGAGGGACCTCGCCCAGCTCAATCAGCGGGTCGCACGCCGCTGCACGCTGGAGCCGCTGGACGACCGGGAAGTCGAGGCCTACATCCGGCACCGGCTCGCGACCGCGCAGCGGCTGGCCGTGGCCGCTGATATCGACGCGCTTCGGGCGGGCGACGCCGCCGTGGAGATGGTGCCGTGCAATCTCTCGTTCACGCCGGCGGCCGTGCGCGCCCTCGTCCGCCACTCGCGGGGCATTCCGCGCGTCGTGAACCTTCTGTGCGATCGCGCGCTGGAGATCGGCTACGAACAGGCGCTGCACACGATTCGCGGGTCAACCGTGCGTGCGGCCGTCCGGCGGACGTTTCCCCGTGGGACTCCTCGCGTCATAGGGCGGGTCCCGCGACGGCGACGCGCCAGGATCTCCGTGGCGACAGCCGCCGCCATCGCCGCGCTCGTCGTCGGCGCCGGCGCGGCAGGTGCGTGGCAGGCCGGCGGCGGCGACAGGCGTCCGGGACTTCCGCCGCCGCCTGCCGCCTTCGCCGCCGGAGGCGCGTGGAGCGCGCGTCCGGAGATGGGCCGGATTGAAGTCTTCGATCGGATCGAAATCTGGAACGGCGCGCTCACCGAGGAGCCGAAAGGTGCGGCGCCGCCCGGGGACCCGCGCCTGCTTGGCGTGGCGCTGCTGCGGCAGGGGAGTGTGGTCTCGTTCGTGCTCGAGATGACCGCCGAGCCGCGCAGGGCGATGCTGCATCCCGTGTCCGACCGGCTGTTCGAGCTGGAAGTCGGGCCTGTCGTCAGTCCCGTGCGCTCGGAAGAGCTCATGCCGGCCTCGGAAGTGCCGCTCGTGAGTCAGCTCTCCATCCGGGAGCAGCGCACGCCCGCCAATGAGGTCTTCGTGCGCGCGCGTGTGATGCTGCGGGCGCCAGGCACGGGCGATGTGCGGGTGGCCGGGCGGGTGGTGTACGTGGATCTCAGGCCGGTGGACCGCTAGACCGGCAGCAGCCAGATCCCGCCGACCACAATCGCGAGGACGGCGGCGCCCGCCAGGACGGCGCGGTGCAGGTGGTGGTGCGGCTGCGTCGATCGCGCGGTCAGGCTGATGGCGGCCGCGAAGGCGGTCATCGCGGCCACCGTACCGACGCCGAACGCGGCGATGTAGATTACGGCGGCCGTGCGCGTCGGCAGCGCCAGCGCGGGGATGACGCCAAGGAAGTGTGAGCTGCCGGCGACGCCGTGCAGCACGCCGAAGCAGAACGACGCGTGCGCGTGGCCAAGGCGCCGCAGCCACCCAGGACCCACCTGTACGTGAAGGTGATCGTGGTGAAACGCACCGTGTACGTGCGGCTTCGGTTGAATCCGCGCGCTCCGGCGGAGCGCCCACAACCCGACGACGATCAGCGCCGCGCCGACGAGTCGCTCGCTCCAGGCGGAGATCAGATCGATCGGCGGGAGCGCGTCGCGCAGCACGACGGCGAGCAGGGCGACGACGACCACGCCGGACGCATGGCCGATCCCCCACGTCCAGCCCGCCAGCCAGCCGCGCCGGCCGCGGTCGGCGGCGAGCGGGGCGACGGCCGCCAGATGGTCGGGGCCAACGAGCACGTGGAAGAGGCCGGCGAGCGCGCCGGTGACGGCGATCAACATGTAGGCGGTATCCAGTTTACTTCGGCGTCATCCGGATCGCGCCGTCGAGCCGGATCACCTCGCCGTTCAGCATTTCGTTCTCGACGATGTGGCGGACGAGGGCTGCGTACTCCGGCGGCCGTCCGAGCCGCGACGGAAAGGGCACCTGCTCGGCCAGCGACTGGCGCGCCGCCTCGGGCAGTCCCGCCATGAGCGGCGTGTCGAAGGTGCCGGGCGCGATCGTCATCACGCGCACGCCGATGCGGGCGAATTCGCGCGCGAGCGGCAGCGTCATCGCCACGATGCCCCCCTTCGACGCCGAATAGGCCGCCTGGCCGATCTGGCCGTCGAAGGCGGCCACCGACGCGGTCGTCACGATGACGCCGCGCTCGCCGGCCTCGTTCGGCGTGTTCGACGCCATGGCCGCGACTGCGAGGCGGACCGCGTTGAAGGTGCCGATCAGGTTGACGGTGACGATCCGGGTGAAGCGCTCGAGCGGCAGGACGCCCTCTTTCGGCAGCACGCGTTCGGCGGCGGCGATGCCCGCCGCGCACACCAGCCCGTGCACGGCGCCGTACTCCAGCACCGTCATGTCGACGGCGCGCTGCATGTCGTCCTCGCTCGTGACATCGGTCCGGACGAAGCGGACCGGATCGCCGAACCGCTCGGCGGCGGCGGCGCCGGCGCCTTCGTTGACGTCGACGATCATCGCGTGCCCGCCCGCAGCGACGATCGTTTCCACCGTCGCGAGCCCGAGGCCCGAGGCGCCGCCGGTGACCATGACGGTGCGGCCCTCGAGCTGCATCCGCTGATTCTATCAGCCCGAATAGAGCGTCAGCCCGGGAATGTCATCGAAATCCTGCGGATTGAATGTCCAGAGGGACGCGCCATGCTCGATGGCGCAGGCGGCGATCGCGATGTCGAC
This sequence comes from uncultured Bifidobacteriaceae bacterium, assembly GCA_964526235.1. Taxonomy (GTDB): domain Bacteria; phylum Acidobacteriota; class Vicinamibacteria; order Vicinamibacterales; family UBA2999; genus MELF01. The sequence goes on along the minus strand of CAZGLC010000019.1, from coordinate 766 downwards.
TTCGCGCCGCCTGGCTCGGCGCAGATTCCCATACAGCGCCGCCGCTCGAGTCGCCTCGTCGAGGCCAAAGACGACGACGTGTCGGTCCGGAAACAGTGTGAGCCGCAGCGCACGTTCTGCATCGGTGCGCGGGCCCCGCAGCCATTCAAACAGTACGAGGGTAGAGATGAGCAGCAGATGCCCCGCCCGTATCTGCTGCGCCATTGGATCCGGCGTCGGTGCTGGGACGGTGAGCGTGTCGATGAGGATCGAAGTGTCGAGATGCAGGATCATCGATCCCAGGGCCGATGCCAGCCGGTGCGGCGGGACCGGCGGAGCTCGCGCAACTCCTTGTCCACCTCGCTTCGCGGCCGTGTGGGCGCGGTCTTCTGGAATTCGTCAAGGGCGCGGAGCATTCGCTCCTGTTCTTCGGGCGTCAGCTTGTCGTCGCGGGCGGCGTAGTGGGCCACCGCCTCGCGGACGACGAGGCTCTGCGGCTTCTTCGCGCGGTCCGCCATCTTTCGGAGCTTCCGGATCGTGTCCTCGTCGAGGGTGAAGGTCACCTTGACCATATAGCCATACTACCATACTGCCATACTCTGGTCCCCGCCAGATATGGGGCCGGCCGCGTACAGCAGAACGGGCCGGCGATTGCGAGATCGCCGGCCCGAACCTGCCTGCCCGCCGAAGCTTCAGCGGAGGCGGGAACACGAACGGAAGCGAGAACCGAGAAGTGTGAACGGCTGTTCTAGACGGTCGGCTTGTGCACGACCTCGGCGACGTCCTG
>CAZGLC010000018.1:1592-30960 GCA_964526235.1 uncultured Bifidobacteriaceae bacterium | reverse complement strand
CGACCACGATGTTCTGTCCCGGCGCGCCGACGCCGTTCGCCTCGCTCAACGCGTCCTCGAGCGTGCGCGCGGTCTCCATTGGCGCGATCGATACCGCGAGCCGTTCGGCCGCATGCGCCACCCACCGGTACGCTCGCGGGCGGCCGCGGTGGTCGGGTTCCAGCACGGGTCCCCAGATCGTCCACCGCACCTCGTGGCGCTCGGGCGCCTCGCCGGCAATCTCGATCACCTCGTCGCGGCGCTCGAATGCGCGCCAGCCGTCCGGCGTCCGGTACTCGCCCGGCCGCGAGGGGTCGACGTCGAGCAGGACGATGTCGCTCCAGTCGGCGTAGGTGTTGGTGAATCCCCACGCGATATGCGTGTTGCTGCCGACGACGACCGCGGGGACGCCGGGAAGCGTGACGCCGGTCACACGGTGCGGCGTGTCGGGACTGGACGGATCGGGCCACTCGAGCGACGCGCGATACCACGTGTTCGGCACGCGGATCGTCAGGTGCATGTCGTTGGCGAGGAGCGCGCCGCGTCCCTCCGTCAGCCGGCCGGCGACGGCGAAGCTGTTGCTCCCGATCGCCTCCCGCTCACCACTTTGAACTCCCAACTCCCAACGTCCAACTCCCACCTTCGAATCAACGCCGTCGAGATTTGGGCGTTGGGGGTTGGGAGTTGGGAGTTGCGGCTTGCCTCGCCGCCTGGCGCGCAGGTCGTAGACCTCCGGCCCCGGAATCGGGGGCACCGCGAACGCCGGTCCGACGAGCGGCGCGTCCCACTCGGAGCCCTGCGGCGCGAGGAACTCGGCCATCGGGGCCGGCAGCACGTCGTGCATGGTGGCGAGCGTCGCCTCGTACGACCCCTCGTCATCCTGAAGCGTGACGAACATCGACAGGATGACGAGCAGCGAGTCCTCGGACGTCCAGCGCGCCGGCGTCTGCCGCAGCACGCGGTACTCGAACGGCGGCGCGCCCAGCGTCTCGAGTCCCGCGTTGACGCCGCCGGCATACGCGTCGAGCACGGCGCGGTCGGCGACGCCGAGCAATTCGACCGTGCGGCGCGCCACTGCGCGGAAGCGGTGCAGGCGGATTTCGCGGTCGACCGCGAGCGCCCGCGCGCCCACAAGCGCCGACAGCTCGCCTGCCGCCCTGCGCCGCGCCAGATCCATCTGAAAGAAACGATCCTGCGCGTGCAGAAAGCCGGTGGCGCGCGCCGCGTCGGCGCGGGTACGCGCGCGAATCGTCGGAATGCCGAGGCTGTCGCGCGCGATCGCGACCGGCGCCGACAGTCCCGGTACGCGCCGCTCGCCATCGAGCTGCGGGAGGCTCCCGCGCAGCTGGGCGCGTCCCCAGACGAGGGCGGCGGCCGTTGCGGCGAGCAGCACGACCAGCAGTATTCCGAGCGCGCGCAGGAGTCGTCTCACGTGTGGCGCGTTCCATCTTATCGGCAAGGTACAATGCCGCGCTGATGCCGAAACGCTACGGCACGTCCCCGTGGCTGCACCTGTCTCCTCCGTCCCGCGTGCCCTCGTTCTCCCGGTTTCGCGGCGCGCGCACCGCCGACGTCGTCATCGTCGGCGGCGGACTGACCGGGTGCGCCGCGGCCTACCTGTGTGCGAATGCGGGGCTCACGACGATCCTGCTGGAGCAGGATCGGATCGGGCAGGCGCGGACCCCGCGTGGCGCCGGCCTGCTCACGCCCGAACCCGGGCTGTCGTTTCGCGACGTCGTCGGCGCGCACGGCCTCCGGTCGGCGCGACAGGTGTTCGAGGCGTGGCGCCGCGGGGCGCTCGAGGGCGCGGCGCTGCTGCGCCGGCTGCGCATCCCGTGCGCCCTCGATGCCCGCGACACGATCGTGGCGGCCCGCCGCGACGAGGAGAAATTGTTCCGGCGCGAGTACGACGCGCGCCGCGCCGCGGGCCTCGATCCCGTCTGGCTGACCGAGCGGCAGGTGCAGGCGCGGATGCGCCTCGAGGCCGCGGGCGCGCTCAGGGTTGGCGACGGCTTCGCGCTCGATCCCTATCGCGCGTGCGTGGGGCTGGCCGCCGCCGCCGCCGCGGCCGGCGCCGCCTGCTTCGAGCGTTCACGGGTCAGCACGGTGCGCTTCACGCGGCGCCATGCGGACGTCATCGCCGACGGCGGGACGATCCGCACGAAGAAGGTGATCGTCGCCACCGGCACCGCGACCGCCGAGTTCCGGGCGCTGCAGCGCCATTTCACCGGGCGCGACGCGTTCATGGTGCTGACGGCGCGGATGCCCGCTGCCATGCGGCGGCAGGTCGGCGACCGGCGCGCCGTTCTGACCGACCTGCACGCGCCGCCGCATCACGTGCGCTGGGTGGGCGACGACCGGCTGATGATCGCCGGCGGCGACCAGCACGAAGCGCCGCCGCGCACGCGGGCGGCGGTCGTCCTGCAGCGCACGAACGAGTTGATGTACGAGCTGCTCATGATGTATCCCGCCATCTACGGCCTTCGGCCGGAGTACGGGTGGGATGCGCCGTACGGGCAGCCCGCCGACGGACTGATGTACATCGGCGCCCATCGCAACTTTCCGCATCATCTGTTCGCGCTCGGCGACCGGGCCGTGAGCGTGACGGGCGCCTTCGTGGCGGCGCGGATCCTGCTTCGGGCCGTGCAGGAGACGCCGGACCCCGCCGACGAGGCGTTCGGTTGGAACCGGTGACGCCTTCGGGTCCCGTCGACATCCTGGCGTTCGGTCCACACCCCGACGATCTCGAGATCGGCATCGGTGGGACGCTGGCCAAGCATGCCTCGCTCGGCCATCGCGTCGCCCTCTGCGACGTGACGGCCGGCGAGATGGGGAGCAACGGTACCGTGGAGGAGCGGCTGGCCGAAGCCGAGCAGGCGCGCACGGTGCTCGGCGCGGTGTGGCGCACGAATCTCCACCTGCCCGACCGCGGCATCGGCAGCGCGCCCGATCACGTCAGGATTGCCGCCGAGATGGTGCGGCGCGCGCGGCCGCGCGTCGTCGCGCTGCCGTACTGGTCCGATCGGCATCCCGATCATGTGGCCGCCAGCCAGCTGCTGACGGAGGCCGTCTTCAGCGCGGGGCTGCGGCGCTATCCGGCCGAGGGCGACGCGTGGAAGCCCGAGGCCGTCTGCTATTACTTCATCAACGACATGGCGCCGCCGTCGTTCGTGGTCGACGTGAGCGACCACTACGAGGCGAAGCGGCGTGCGCTGGCCTGCCATGCCAGCCAGTTTCGGCCCTCCGGCGGCGGAGCGGTGCCGACGCGCCTGACGAGCGCGCGGTTTCAGCAGCTCATCGAGAGCCGGGATGCGCAATTCGGCGCGCAGATCGGAGTGGCGTGTGCCGAAGGGTTCGTGATGCGGCAGCCGGTCGTCCGGGCGCACCTGCTGCCGGAGGGCGATCGCCGATGAACATCGGCCTCGTCTGCTACGCCTCGGTGGGCGGCAGCGGCATCGTGGCCACCGAGCTCGGCAAGGCGCTCGCCCGGCGCGGGCATCAGGTGCACTTCATCAGCACGGAGACGCCGTTCCGGCTCGGCGAATTCCAGGCGGGGCTCGCGTTCCACCAGGTGCTGACGCCGACCTATCCGCTCTTCCGCGAGCCGCAGTATCTGCTGTCGCTGGCGAACACGATCGTCCAGGTGGCGCGCGAGTCGCACCTCGACATCATTCACGCGCACTACGCGGTGCCGCACGCGACCGCGGCGTTCCTGTCGCGCCAAGTGCTCGCGACCGGCGGCAACGGTCCGGCGCCGCGCGTCGTCACGACGCTGCACGGCACCGACATCACACTCGTGGGGAACGATCCGTCGTACTCGCGCATCGTGGCGTTTTCGATCGAGCAGTCGGATCTGGTGACCGCCGTGTCCGAGAGCCTCCGCGCGTCGACGTACGCGGAGCTCGGCGTGACGCGCGAGATTTCAGTCATCCCGAACTTTCTGGACTGCGCCATCCATCGGCGCCGGGACGTTCCCGAGCTGCGGCGGCGGATCGCCGGCGACGACCCCGGGGTGAAAATCGTGACGCACGTCTCCAACTTCCGGCCGGTCAAGCGGATCGACGCCGTGCTGCGGATCTTCGATCGGATCCGGCGCGCGGTGCCGTCGCGGCTGCTGCTCGTCGGCGACGGACCCGAGGTGGCGACGGCGCACCGCGTCGCCCGCGAGCTGGGGATCACCGAGCTCCTCCAGATCGTCGGCGCGCAGGAGGAGGTCGTGCCGCTCCTGTCCGTGAGCGATCTGTTCCTGCTGCCGTCGGCGCAGGAGAGCTTCGGCCTGGCCGCGCTCGAGGCGATGGCCTGCGAGGTGCCGGTCGTCGCCTCGCGGGTCGGCGGGCTCCCCGAGGTGATCGAGCACGGCGTCACCGGGTATCTCCACCCGCCCGAGGCGCTCGACGAGATGGCGGCGAGCGCCGTGACGCTGCTGACGGACGAGGCGCGCCATCGCGCGGTCGCGGCTGCCGCCTGCCGCCGCGTGCAGGTGCACTTCTGCGTCGAACGCGTCGTGCCGATGTACGAGGAGTGCTACCAGAAGCTCGCTGGTAGCCGGTAGGCGGTAGCTGGTAGCCGACGACTACTGCCCGGCGCTCTCCTGGCGGCTCCAAATGGGCTGGTCGTCTGCGCTGTAGATGACGAGATTGCCGTCATCCTGCACCACAAGATACGCGTTCGGGTTGCCGCCGGTCTGCGACATCCAGAGGACCGCGCCGTCACGGTCGTAGACGACGAAGTTGCCGTCGGTTTGCAGGAGCGCCTGTCCACCGCTCGTGCCACCGGTGTGCGTTGCCCAGAGCGCCACGCCGTCGCGATCGTCGTACAGCACGAGATTCCCGTCGACCTGATACGTCAACCGGAACCGACGGCTGGCGGAACGGAAGGACGCGCCCGGCAGGAGCTGTCGTGCGCTGAGCGCGGTCAGACTATGGCGGTAGCGGGCGACGGTCGGTGCGAACTCCGCAATCGCCCGCGCGCTGTCGGCATCACAGTCGGGATTGTTGAGATTGCCGCGGGTGCAGCTGAAGTTCGTCCCGGCGGGAACGCCCACGGGACGGCCGTTGTGGAGAATCGCCGGGTTGGAATACACGAGCACGCGGGGGCAATCGATCCGCACGGCACTGCACAAGTTGGTTGCGGCCATGATGTCCCGAAATCGTCTCGGCAGACTGACGAAGCCATGGGCGTACTCGGGCTGTCGGCCGTTGAACGAACCTTCCGCATACCAGTCGTAACTGGCGCCCAGCGTGCGCCCGAACTGTTGCGCAAATATTCCACCCGCGAGTCTGCAATCCAGGTGGACCGTAAAGTACGCGTCGTCGGGGGCGCCTCTCTGCGACGGTTGGGAGGAATATCCGCAGCCTGCGGCGCGCGCCAGGACGAAGGCGCTGACATCCGCTGCGTAGCGATCACGAAGCTCGCGGGTCCGATCCCGGAGCTGGACCCTGTCGACGTGCACATCGCCGGTTTCGGCGTAGTCGACCATCGTCGTGTGCACCGCCCGGAGTTGTGTCGGGATTCTGCTCGCGCGCAGCGCCTGATTGGTTTCGGCGACCCACAGGTCGATCGATGCCAGCGCACGTGCCTCGCTGCCGACGACGGACGAAGACAGGGGAGTCCTGCGCGAGCGCGGTCTGCGCGACAAGCAAAATCAGCGCGACGCGGGGCCACGGGCGCGAGATAGTTCCACGGCGGCCTCTCCCAGCGATTGAATTGAATAATTCCGAGCGGTGCAGATGATACTACCGACTACCGGCTACAAGACTAGGCGGTCTTCGTTCGAACGACGAGATCGACTTCACAGTTGAGTACCTGAAGCAGGGCGAGCACCTGATCGACTGACTTGCGATAGTTGGTCTGGTCCAGCAGTCGATACAGTTGCGCGGCGGACGTCCCGAGCCGGCGCACGATCTCGCGCTTCGAGAGCGGGCTCGCGGCGATCTGCTTCTGCGCTTCAAGCGTCAAGCGGTAGAGCAAGAGATCCCTCTGGTACGTCGGGTCCTGGTTGTATTCGAGCACCTGTTCGACGTGGACGGTGCCCGTGCGGCCGGAGTGGAGGACGTACGTGAACGCTTCGCGGCCAGCCTCCGCATCAACGGCGAGCTCGGCGATCGGGTCCTGAATCGTCGGTATCGGCTCCGCCTTGGAGAACGGGAAGATGAGCTTCTTCGCGGAAGTCCGGACCTCGAACACCTTCTTTCGATTGTTGTGCGTGACGGAACGGATTTTCACAGCAGTCCCTCCGCTTCGAGCTCCGCAATGAGCGCCACAATCCGACGCGTGGCCGAGCCCTTCATCGGCCTCTGATTGTCGAGATCCCACTTCACGATCAACCTGCCATTGCGGTACACGTGCACGTGACGCGGCAAGTGGTCGCCCTTCCAGGTGATGAGCACGTATCCACCGCGTCGATACTTGCCCATCGCCTAAAGGCTACCACGACAGGTAACGGTTGTCGCGGCGGAATAGCGGCAGTTGGGTGCGAGCGCAGGAACGAAGTTACGAGAACGGCGCCAGCTTCTTGAAGGTCGCCAGCACCCACCTGTAGCCGTCGGGGTCGGTGACGGTCGCCGCCCGGTCGCCCCACGGCTTGTCTTCCGCGTCCCCCACGCCCGCGCCCGCCTGCCGCGCGCGCACGAGCGCGCGGTCCACGTCGTCCACGTAGGTGTAGAGCGCGGCCATGCCACTCGTCGCGGCGGTGGCATCGCCTTTCCGAATCAGCATCACGACCGCGTCGCGGTGCCACATTTCCGCGTAGCGGAGCTGGCCGTCGGCGTCGGCCAGCGCGACGCCGCGAGCGAACCCGAAGGCGCGCTCGAGAAATTCGACCGACGCCGCCACGTTCGCGACGGCGAGACAGCTGTTGACGGCCTGCATGCCGGGTGCGAGGCCGCTGTCGGCAGGCCGCGTGCGGCGCGCGGTCGATGGGGCGGCGATGCGGCGGCGCGGCCTGGACGCGCGCGTCCGGCGAACCGTCGGTCGGCGGGCGCGCCGGTGAGGTCGTGTGGTCTGTCGTTTCCGCGCCATGCGTGGCAGTCGAGCGGTGCGATTGTAGCAGCGCGCCCGCACGAAACCGTAATCCGCACGACAGAAGCGTGGTCCGGCTGAAGCCGGACGCCACGTACGGCACGGCGATCATTCACGAAATATTCCTCGCGTCGCCCCAGACTCGTTGCGGCATACAATGAGCATCTTCCCCTGGTATCCGCATGGCGCGAGAAAACTGGCAGGTCGAGCATCTTCTGCGTCGGGCCGCATTCGGTCCGAGCGCCACGGATCTGCGTCGCTTCGGCGACGCCGCGCTCTCGTCGGTCGTCGACTTCCTGATCGAGTACCAGCGCCAGCCCGACGACGTCGATTCGTACATCGGCCGGCCCGAGTACGTCAGCGTCACCACGAGGGGCGGCGCGTTCGCGCCGGACACGAACATCGAGGACGCGCGCCAGCGCTGGCTGTTCCGGATGATTCATTCCGAGCGTCCGCTGCAGGAGAAGATGGCGCTCTTCTGGCACAACCACTTCGCGACCGCGTACAGCAAGGTGGCCGGATTCGCGGGGGGACTCCAGGGGACGAAGATGATGGCGGCGCAGATCGATCTGTTCCGCCGGTACGCCCTCGGCAATTTTCGCAACCTGTTGATCGACGTCGCGACCGACGCCGCGATGGTCGTCTGGCTCGACGGCCGGACGAACGTCCGCGCGCGGCCGCAGGAAAACTTCGCGCGCGAGATCATGGAGCTGTTCACCTGGGGCGTCGGCAACTACACCGAGCAGGACGTCTACGCCGCGGCCCGCGTGTTCACCGGCTGGAACCTGCAGCGCGTGCCGGCCAACGGGAACAACAACGACCCGGCCACGGACTACCAGTTCTTGTACAACCCTGGGCAGCACGATACGTCGGCCAAGACGTTCACCTTCCCGATCTACGCCAACGGCGGGCGGACGATTGCCGCGCGGTCGGCCGCCGAGGGGATTCAGGACGGGATCGATTTCATCACCGCGCTCGCGCGACACCCCGAAACCGCGCGGCGTCTGGCGCGCAAGCTCTGGGGTTTCTTCGTCACGGATCTCCGACCGCCCGATCCGGAGTTCGTCGAGGCGGTCGCGGGCGAGTACCTCCGGAACAACACCGAGATGAAGCCCGTCGTGCGCTTCATCCTGCGCTCGCACTGGTTCAACGATCCCGACGTGTGGTTCACCCGCTACTCCTGGCCGGTCGAGTTCGTCGTCCGGGCGGTCCGTGAGATCGGGTGGACCGGGTTTTCGGTCGACACCGCCCGCACGCCGCTCACGAACATGGGGCAGACGCTCTTCGAGCCGCCCGACGTGGCCGGCTGGGGGCTGGGGCCCGACTGGTTTTCGACCGGGACGATGCTCGCGCGGATGAACTTCGCGGCCACGCTCGCGGGCAACCAGCGGTTCAACCTCGTGCGGGCGGCCGGGCCGTCACGCGTCTCGACCGAGCAGCTGCTGGACTTCTTTCTCTTCGAACGGCTGTCGCCCGCGCCGTTCTCGCTCGGCCCGTACCGGGAGCTCCTCAGCTACGTCAACACGGCAACGCCGTGGACCGGATCGGACGGCCAGGTCAACGCCAAGGCCGCCGGCCTCGCCCGGCTGATCGTTGGCTCGTCCGAATATCAGTTCGTGTGAGACGCTGATGGCACACACCACCAGGCGCGATTTTCTGCGCGACGGCGTGGCGGCGTTCACCGTCAGCTTCGCCGCGCCGGCGTTCCTGAGCGACATCGCACTCGCGCAGGGCGCCCGCAGCCGGAATGTCGTCGTCGTCTATTTGAGCGGCGGCAACGATGCACTGAGCACGGTCATTCCGTATCAGGACCCGTTCTATGTCAGCCGGCGTCCCGCCATTGCCATTCCGGCGGGCCAGGTCCTCCAGATTGGCAGCGACTCCAGCAAGAAGACGCTCGGTTTGCACCCGCGGCTCGCCGGCCTGCACACGATGTTCAACGAAGGACGGCTCGCGATCGTGCAGCGAACCGGGTACACCAACTCCAGCCGGTCGCACTTTCAGGGCCTCGACATCTGGGGCACGGCCACGCCGAACAACACGAGCGGCCTGGGGTGGCTCGGGCGGTACCTCGACACGCTGCCGGCTCCGGTCGACACGCTGTCCGGGTGGAACGCGACGCGCGAGACCCCGCGCGCGCTGGTCGCCCGGACGGTCGCGGTGCCGGCGATTCCCGACGCGCGCACTTACAGCCTGGCGAGCCCGAACAGCGGCGCCGAGGCGCTGAACGAGCGAGCCACGGCCACGCGAATTGCCTCGCACGTGCCGATCGACCGTCCCCATCTGTCGTTCGTCAACGGGACGATCGGCGGCGCGCTCGCGACGCTCGACCGCGTCGGCTCCGTCAATTCGTACGTGCCGACGCTGACCTATCCGAACAACGGCTTCGCCCAGGCGCTGCGTACCGTGGCCGCGTCGATCGTCCGCGGCATCGGCACGCGCGTCTTCTGGGTCCAGACGGGCGGTTTCGACACGCACGCCGGCCAGGGGAACGCCGGGGGCGGGGCGTATGCGAACCTGATGGGCACCTTCAACGACGGCCTGCTCGCGTTCTATAACGACCTCCGCAACCAGGGGCTGCTGAACGAGACGCTCGTGCTCCAGTTCTCGGAGTTCGGCCGCCGAATCACGGAGAACGGCAGCCAGGGGACCGACCATGGGGCCGCCGGCGTGATGATGGCGATGGGCGGCGCGGTGCGCGGCGGCATCTACGGCACCGCCGCGTCGCTCGACCCGAATCCGGCGAACCCGACGCTCGAAAACGGCGGCGGCGACGTCCGGCACGAAACCGATTTCCGCGCCGTCTATGCCCGAGTGCTCGACGGCTGGCTCGGCGCCGATTCGGCCGCGATCCTCGGCGGCAACTTCCGCGCCGGCGCTCCAGCTATCATCTAGGCATGATCAGCATGCAGCGATGGGCCGCAGCCGCAGCTGCGGTTCTGGTGATGGGTGTGCCGGGTGTCCTCGATGCCCGGCAGGATTCTGACGAGGCGCGCCGCGTGCGCGAGGCGGCCACGATCTTCGGCGAGATCATGAACGCCGAGGACCAGGCGATCCCGCGCGCCATCGTCGGCAAGGCCGAGGCGATTGCCGTCTTTCCCAGCACGGTGCGCGCCGGCTTCATCGTCGGCGGCACGCGCGGCCGCGGCATCATCAGCGCGCGGACCGAGGGCGGCTGGTCGGCCCCGGCGTTTCTCACGCTGACCGGCGGCAGCTTCGGGCTCCAGATCGGCGCCCAGGCCGCCGACATCATCCTGGTCATCAACAACCGGCGCGGCCTCGAGAATCTGGTCTCGAACCAGTTCACGCTCGGCGCCGACGCGGCGGTGGCGGCCGGCCCGGTCGGGCGCGACGCCAAGGCGGCCACCGACGCGCAGCTGCGGGCCGAGATTCTCAGCTACTCGCGCGCGCGCGGGCTGTTCGCCGGCGTGACGATCAACGGCAGCACCGTCACGCCCGACCGCGACGCCAACGAGCGCTTCTACGGCAAGCGGCTGGAGACGAAGCAGATCATCTTCGGCCCCGCGCCCGGCACGCCGGCGCCCGTGCCGCTCTGGCTGGAAGCGCTCGCCCGCTATACGCGGTGATTCCGCAGGGGCACGGCGGCGCCGTGCCCTCCTAGAAGTCGATCTGCACGCTGAGCCGCACCGTGCGCGGCGCCACGGGGTGCGTGTGGATGTCGTCGACGCCTTCGGCGGCTTCGCCCGGGAGCCGCGACGCGTAGAAGTAGTCGACGTCGCTCGCGCGCGCGTTGGTGAGGTTGGGGACGTCGGCGATGACGCGCGTCCGCGCGGCGATCCGGTAACCCGCCTCCGCGTTCAGCAGCAGCGACCCGGACGACCTCACGCGGCCATCCTCCACGAGCGGGCGCGGCCCGACGTGCCGCAGCCGCAGGCCGCCGTCCCACCGGCGCACCTCGCCGAGCGACATGCCGACCGACGCCACGCGCTCGACGGCGCCCGGAATCGACGAGCCGAGCGGGCCGGCGCCGGTGAAGCGCGCGGAAGACCATGCGACATCGCCGTCGACGGTCAGCCAGGGACGCACGCTGTAGTAGTTCGCCCACTCGATCCCCGTTCGCCGGCTCGCGCGCCCCGCTTCGGTCGTCCCGGCATCGCCGACGAACACCAGCTCTGAATCGGCGCGCAACGTCCAGAGACTCACAGTCGTCTGCAAGCGTGGAACGAGGACCGTGCGCATGCCGATCTCGGCCCCGCGCGTCCGCACGAGCGGCGTCGCCGTCTCGGCGGCGTCACCGGTCAGCGGGTCGATTGACGACACGACGCCGCGCGCGTCGTTGCTGTGGTACCCGAAGCCGTAGTTGCCGTACAGTTCCAGCGCTCGAGTCGGCGCGTAGGCGACGCCCAGCTTCGGGCTGAGCACACCGGCCGTCCGCGTTCCTGAGTTCGCGAAGGTCCCGCCGTGGACGCCGAACCGATAGACGTCGCCGCGGAGCCCCGCCGTTGCTCGGACTCGATTCGTGACCTCAAATTCGCCCTGGTAGGAGAGGCCGACCGAGCTCTGGCCGACGCGGTCCTCGCGGACCGTCGCCAGGCGCTCGCGCCGCCGCGTCGCGTAGAGGCCGACAGCGCCGATGCGATCGTGCCGCGCCTGCGCGCCGAAGCCATGCTCCACAGGGCGGCCCAGCCATCGCGCCTGACGGCGATGGCTCACGCGTGCGCCGAACACGAGCCGCTCGTCGACCTGTTCGAACTGATCGCCGTTGACCGGGTCGTTCAGGAAGTACGTGAAATTCGAGAAGAGGTCGAGAGCGGAGTGCACCACATAGCCCGACATCTTCGTAGCTGCAAACGTCGTGGACCGCTGGCGCTCCGCCGACAGCGCGAGGCGGTGCGTCCCGCCGCCGGTTGACGGATCGATCGTGCCGAACCGCGACACGCGCCCCGCCTGGAGCCCGCGTTGCGGAATCTGATCGGCGCCGGTCCACCGGCCGTAGTGCGCGGCGGCGGTCACCGACGACCCCTGACGCGCGTCCCCTTCGCTGTAGCGAACCACCCCGTTCAGCTTGCCGTACTGCTGCGCCGCCTCCCGCGGGCCGTCGGCGCGGAGCGTCTCGAAGGCCACGAGCAGGTGCCCGGCGCCCACGCGCGGCGACACGCCGGCGAGCGTGCGGCGGAACCGGTCGCCGATCGTCACTTCGTTGAGCGGCCGTTCGAGCGCGCTCACGTAGCTGATGGTGGCCGCGCCCGCCGTCGAGAAGTCGCCCTCGTCCGCGTAGTACGGCCCCTTCTTGAACTGCATCCCGCTCACGAGCTCGGGAATCAGGAAGTTGAGATCGGAGTACCCCTGGCCGTGGCCATGCGTCGGCATGTTGACTGGCACGCCGGCGACGTTGACGGCAAAGTCGGTTCCGTGATCGAGATTGATACCGCGCAGGTAGTACTGATTCGCCTTGCCCTCCCCGCTGTGCTGCGTGATCACGAGGCCGGGCACCGTTTCGAGCACGTCTCCCGGCCGCGTGAGCGGCCGGTGCTGCAGCTGCGCCGCGGTCACCGCGCCCTCCGACGCCGCAGTCGCCAGGCCGATCAGGTTCTCGGCCGGGTTCGCCGCCTCGGCGATGTTGCGGAACGTGCGGTGGCCGGTGACGACGACATCGGCGGTGAAGGCGAGCGGCAGGACGGCCGTGACGAGCAGGGGGGGGCCGTCGGCGATGGTGATCGACTTCGTGACCTCACCGAAGTTGACGAGCGCGAAGCGAAGCTCGTACCGGCCGGGGACGGCCTGGATCCGATACCAGCCGGAGTCGTCCGTCGCGGTTTCCGCCATGATGCGTGCATCCGGCCCGCGAAGCGCGACCGACACGCCCGGCAGGCGCCGCCCTGAATCGTCGCTCACGTGGCCGGTGACGATCGGCCCCTCGGCCGACGCCGGCCGCTGCGAGAATGCCAGCAGCGCCAACGCGAGAAGGATGCGGATGACCATCGACGTAGGCTCCTGACCACCTTCTACGGGCGACGCGAGGGTTTGGATGTGGGGGCCGGAGCGGACTCAGGGGCGGGTCGAGGGGGGCTCCGGGATGTCGTCGTCGGCCGGCACGACGAGCAGTACCTGAGCGCCGTCCTCTGTAAACAGCTCTCCGTGATCGGTGTCGGCGTCGGCGTGCAGGAAGTCGCCGGCCGTCATCCGCCGGTTGCACGTCGTCACGCTTCCGGACAGCACGTAACACTCTTCCGCCCCGCCGTGATGATGCGGCGGGAATCGTGTGCCCGGCGCAGCCTCGAGCAGCAAGACGGCATATCCGGTCGTGCGGTCGAGGGCCAGCACCTTCATCCGGATGCCTGGTACCGGGTGGGGCAGCCAGGTCTGATCGTCGCGCAGCCGGAATGTGAACCCTCGCGGGACGGGAGACGGCGTGAGCGCCGCCATCAGCCGCTCCTTGACAGCCGGTGACGGCGCGCCCAAGCGTGACGCGCTCGCCAGCGCCAGCCCCACGAGCGTATCGAACTCGACCGCGTCCTTCGTGGAGTCGTCGCTCATGGGTCGATCCTGAGTTGGGACAGCCGCTCGCGAAGCGCCAGCAGTCCGGTGCGGATGCGGGTCTTGACCGTGCCGAGCGGCAGCTGATGCCGTTCGGCCAGTTCCGAATGCGTGAATCCCAGAAAATAGGCTTCTTCGATCAGCTGCCGCTGCTCGCCGGGGATCGCGTCGAGCGCCTGCGCGATGGCGCGCTGCTCGTCGTCCATGGGCGCCTCGGGCCGGGCTCGTTCCACATCGGCCCAGACGGATTCGACCGTTCGCCGTCGAGCGGTATTGGCACGGAGGCGATCGATCGCGCGGTTCCGGGCGATCCCGACCAGCCAACCCACGGGGCTTCCGAGCACGGGGTTGTAGGTCGCGACGCGATTCCAGACGCCGACGAAGACCTCCTGGAGCACGTCCTCGGCGTCGCTGCGATCGCGCAGGATGCGCACGATCAGACCGAACAGCAGCCGGCTGTGCCGGTCGTACAGTTCGCCGACGGCTCTCGCATCGCGCGCGGCGATCCGCTCCAGAAGCGCCGCGTCCGCCCGTGTGTCCGGCCGCTGAAGATCCGCCTTCAAAGCGCCGTCATTCTAGCGCATCGCATCCAGCGGCGGGCCGCCGTTCGTAGACATGAGATGATCGGGCGATGACTGCGCCGCATGACGAGGTGAAGGGCGAGGCGGGCGCGTACGTGCTCGGCAGCCTCGATCCGCCGGATCGGGCGCTCTTCGAGGCGCACCTGTCGGGGTGCGACGAGTGCACCGCCGAGGTGCGGTCGTTCCGCCGGGTGGCCGTCGCGCTCGCCGGCGGAGTCCCGCAGCCCGCGCCGGGGCTGGACGTGCGCAATCGTGTGCTCGCCGGCGTGCGCGCGCGGCCGCAGGCCACCCCGGCGCCGCGTGCCGCGTCGGGTGCGCGCCAGTGGCTGCCGCTCGCCGCGCTCGTCCTCCTGACGGTCGGGATGGGGGTCTATGCCGCGCGGCTGCAGGTGCGCGTCACCGTGCTCGAGGAGCGGCTCGAGCAGGCGCTCCTGCAGGCGGCGGCCGCCGACACAGCCGTCGCCGATGCGCGCCGCGTCAACGGCGAGCTGCAGTCGGCGATGGGGGTGCTGGCCGCGCCCGATCTCGTGCGGATTGATCTCGCCGGACAGCCTCCCGCGCCGCAGGCGACGGCGCGCGCGCTCTGGAGCCGCGCGCGCGGCATGGTGTTCACGGCGACGAACCTGCCGGCCCTCCAGGCGGGGCAGGTCTATCAGGTGTGGGTGGTGCCGGCCGCGCAGGCACCGATCAGCGCCGGGCTGCTGACGCCCGATCCGGCAGGCGCCGGTCAGACCTACTTCAGCACGCCGCCCGACATCCCGCCGCCGGCGGCCGTGGCCGTGTCAATCGAACCGGCCGGCGGCGTGCCTGCGCCGACCGGCGCGATCTATCTGGTCGGCAAACCCGCCGCGACCTCGTAAGTCCCAGGGCCCAAGGCCGAAAGCCCAACGCCCAACGCCCAACGCCCAACGCCCAAGCCAAGCCAAGCCAATCCAATCCGCGCCCTCCATCCGTAGTCGCCTTGTGGGAGGTGCAGTGTGAGGAAGCTTGCCTACATCGCGATGGTGCTTGCCGCGGCGATGCCGTTCATGACGCGGACCCAGGCGTCGAGTCATCGGGAGGCGCTCGCCGTGCTCAACGAGCCGTGCGCCGACAACACGGATACGTATGCCTGGGTGAATGACGGCGCGCACGACAAGCTCTATCTGATCATGAACTTCAACCCGCTCCACGAGCCGGGCCAGGGCAACCACGGCCTGCGCGCGTGCGACGGCTATCGCTACGAGTTCCACGTCGGCATCGGCGACCGCCTGCTCGACCAGGCGATCTACCGGGTCGAATTCACCAAGAAGCTGACGCCTGAAGCGGCGCCGAGCGCCAGCGACACCGTCGGCGGCGGCAACGAGCTGCTGTGGCAGCTCACCGGCGCCACCGAGACGATGACGGTCACGCGGCTGTTCGCGCCGGGCAACGGCAGCGAGCTCGTCGTCGGGCGGGATCTGGCGGTCCTGCCGAACAACCACGGCCCGCAGACCGACCGGCTCGTCTTCGGTCTCGATCGCTTCCGCGGCTACGCGTCCGGCGACCGGACCGAGCGGGAGGTCGGCCTCTACGATCAGGCGTTCGTCGATCGGCACATTCACACGCTCTCGAACAGCGCGCGGATCATCGCCGGCCAGTTCGACGACCCCTATCAGCTCGACGAGAAGGGGATTTTCGATCTGATCAACCTCGCCGATACGGATCTGGGCGGCATCCGCGGCGCGCGGCGCGGCCCTCCGAAGGACGTGTTCACCGGCTTCAACGTGTTCTCGATCGCGCTCGAGATTCCGACGCGCGAGCTGTTCCCGAGCGGGATTCCGCACAATGGGCAGCTCGTGGCGACCTCCACCGACAGTCTGCTGCGCGTCTGGACGCGGATCAGCCGCCAGGCAAGCACGACGGTCGACGCTCGGCAGATGGTGACCGGCCGCACGGCGGACGGTCCCTGGGTGCAGGTGGGACGGAACGCGCTCCCGCTCTTCAACGCAGGTCTGGTCGGCGCGCAGCGTCAGACGCTGTATCTGCATTCGGATCCGAGCACCGACGTGACGAACTTCGGCGCCGACATCCTGTTTCCGGTGCTCGTGCGCGATCTCGAGGCGCTCGGCGTCTACCAGGCGCTCGGCGTCCCGTCCGGAACCGTGGCCACGCTCAAGGGGCCGCGCACCGACATCATCCAGGCCATCAATCTCGGCCGGCCGATTCCGGTTGCGGATGGGTTCACCGGCGACGTCATCACGCTCGACGCGGCCGTTGATTCGAGCTTCCCGAACGGCCGCCGCCTCGGCGGCGGAACCGCGCCGAACCGGAATCAGGTGAACGTGAACACGGTGCTCATCAGCCTGATCGCGGCCGGCAATCCGGCGGCGGGCCTGGCCAGGGGCGTCGAAGAGAACGACAAGAACTATCTCAACCGGTTCCCGTTCCTCGCCCCGGCCCATCAGGGGCTGCTGCAGGGACACGGCGGGACCAACACGCCGCCGGTCCCGAACATCCCGGTGCCCTAGCTGGTAGTCGGTAGTTGGTAGTTGGTAGTTAGCTCGTAGTCGGTAGTTGGTGGTCGTTGGCCGGTGGGGACGTGTGCTACCAGCTACCGACTACCGCCTACCGACCAGGGAGGACGCCGTGAAGAGATTGATGCTCGTAACAATCGTGCTGACGCTCGCCGCAGCGTCCCTTTCGGCTCACGATGTGTGGATCGAGCCGACCACCTTTCGCCCGGCGCCTGGTGAGATCGTCGGCCTCCGGCTGCGCGTGGGCCAGGACTTTCTGGGCGATCCGATGCCGCGCAACGCGGCGCTGGTCGATCAATTCGTCGTCGAGGATGCCGAAGGCCGCAAGCCGGTGGTCGGACGGCATGGCGCCGATCCCGCCGGTCTCCTGCGCGTCGCGACGCCAGGGACGCTCGTCATCGGCTATCGCAGCCGTCCGAGCCTCGCCGAGCAGGCGGGCGACAAGTTCCATCAGTACCTGAAGGAGGAAGGGCTCGAGGCGATTGCGGCGCTCAGAGCGCGCCGCGGACACACCGGGCCGGTGCGTGAGCTCTACTCGCGCTGCGCCAAGAGCCTGCTGCGCTCGGGCGCGTCGAAGGACGCGGACGGCGATCGCCCGCTCGGATTCACCCTCGAGCTCGTCGCCGAGCGGAATCCATTTGCGATGGAGGCCGGCCAGGAGCTGCCCGTGCGGTTGACGTACGAGAATCGGCCTCTTGCCGGGGCGCTCGTCGTCGCCATCAACCGTCTCCACCCGTCCGAGAAGGTGAGCGCACGGAGCAACCGCGACGGCCGCGTGCGGTTCCAGCTCCCCCGCACCGGGCCCTGGCTGATCAAGGCGGTCCACATGATCGAAGCGCCGGCAGACGCCGGCGCCGACTGGGTGAGTTACTGGGCGTCGCTCACGTTCGAGCTGTCATGACGCCGCGTCGCGTCGCGGCGGCGTGTCTCCTGACGTCGGCGCTGGCCGGCGTGCAGGTCGTGGCGCACGAGATGGGCACGACGCGGGTGTCCGTCGTGTTTCACGACGATCGCCGGTACGAGATCGAGATCGTCACCGACGCGGCCGCACTCCTCGACAAGCTGGAGACGACCGCAGGCCGGCAGGCGAGCATCGGTGAACGTGACGCGGCTCCCGCCGTCTTCGCGAATCGACTGGCCGCGCTCGACGCGGTGTTCCGGTCGCGTCTCATCGTGGCCTTTGACGAGGTTGGCGATCGTCCTGCCACCGAGTACGCCGTGTCCCCCTGGACCGATCTCTCGGCGCCGGTCGCCACGATTCGGCTGACCGGAAAAATCCCGGCGACTGCCCGCGAGTTCAAGTGGGCGTATTTCTGGACGTTCACGACCTACGCGCTGTCGGTGCGAGCCACGACGGGAGACGATCCGGTCGTTGAGTCGCTCGAAAGCGGCCAGACGAGCACTCCGTTCGACCTGGGCTTCATGAGGAGGACCGTCATGTCGCGGTGGCCTGGCTACGTCATGCCCCTGATGGTGATCGCGCTGAGCTCGTTCGTCGGCTGGTGTGCCTGGCCGCAGAGCCGTCTGTCGGCGGACGCAGCGCGCGCCCGCGACATCCTTGCGCTTACCCGTATATCGCGCGGAGTGCCGGTTCGAGGAGCGGATACCCGAACTCGAACCCGAGAGCATGCGCCTTTTCGGGAAATACACGCTGCCCGGTGAGCGCGACGTCGGCCATTTCGCCGAGCAGCAGGCGCACGGCGAAGGCCGGCGCCGGGAACACCGCGGGCCGGTGGAGCACGCGTCCCAGCGTGCGCGCGAACTCCAGATTGGTGACCGGATTCGGGGCGGTAGCGTTCAGCGGGCCGGCGACCGCGGTGTGCATCAGCGCCCAGAGGACCAGCGCCGTCCAGTCGTCGCGATGGATCCAGGGCATGTACTGCCGCCCCGCTCCGATCGGCCCGCCGGCGAACAGCCGGAAGGGCAGAGCGAGCTGCGGCAGCGCGCCGCGGTCGCGCGCGAGCACGAGGCCGTTTCGCAGCAGCACGACGCGCGCCTGCGGGCCGGCGGCGAGCGCTTCCTTCTCCCAGGCGATGCCGAGCCCCGCGAGGAAATTTGATCCGGCGCCGCTCTCCTCGGTGAGCGGCTCGTCGCCGTGCGGGCCGTAGATGCCAACGGCCGACGCGTTGACCAGCACGGGCGGGATGCGCCGGAGGCTTTTCATCGCCGCCACCAGTGACCGCGTGACGTGCACGCGGCTGTTCCACATCGCGCGCTTGTGCGCGGCCGTCCAGCGTGTGTTGATCGGTGCGCCCGCCAGGTTGACCACCGCATCGGCATCCTCGAGCGCGTGGGCCCATGCCGTAATCGGCCCGTAGGGGTCCCAGCGCACGTGATAGCTCCGGGCCAGCTGCCGCGTCAGCACGGCGACGGTGTGGCCCTCTTTCTGAAGCCGTTCGACGAGCGCGGACCCGAGGAAGCCGGTGCCGCCGGCGACGACAATGCGCATGGGCAGCCATGGTATATCGGCGGCCCGCGGCCGCACTTGACAGGACGTGAGGGCCGCGTGTATTAACTAACCGGTTGGTTAATATGGCGGGCCGAAAGCGCCCCCGCGGCGATTCCCAGGCGGCCCTCTTCCGCGCCGCCGCCCAGGAGTTCGCCGAGCGCGGCTACGAGGCCGCCCGCGTCGACCGCATCGCCCAGCGCGCACGCGTCAACAAGGCGATGCTCTACTACCACTACCGGAGCAAGGAAGGCCTCTACGTCGAGGTGCTGCGCGACATGTTCCGCGCGGTCGCGCTCCGCACCCGCGCGATTGCCGACGCGGCCGACCCCGCCGACGCCAAGCTCGACACCTGGATCGCCGCCATCGTCGAGGAAGCGGCGGCGCGCCCCTGGTTCCCGCCGATCATGCTGCGCGAACTGGCCTCGGGCGCTCCGCACATCGACGAGGCGACGTTCACGATGATGAACGGCGTCTATCTGGCCGTGCGCGACGTGATCGTGCAGGGGCAGCGGGACGGCACGTTTCGCGACGCCGATCCGCTGCTGACGTATCTGATGATCCTGCCCTCGATCCTGATCTTCTTCGCACGCCAGCGCGTGATCGCCCAGCGCAAGAGCGTGCAGGGCCTCGCCGCGGCGGCGCCGCGCGCGACCGACGAATTCATCCGGCACGTGCAGCGATCGGCACGCGCCATGTTGCGGAGCGACACATGACAGCGACCAGAGCGTGCTGGGTGGTGAGCGCCGCGCTCGCGCTCGAAGCCTGTCAGGCGCCCGAGCCGTCACAGGCGGTGCGCGTCTCCGGGCACGTCGAAGCGACGGAGGTCCGGCTCGCGGCCGACGTCGGCGGACGCCTGCTGGAGCTCGGGCCCGCCGAGGGCGACCGCGTCGCCGTGGGCGACGTCGTCGCACGTCTCGATGCGCGCGACGTGGATCTGCAGATGGCGCGCGCCCGCGCCGAGCGCGCCGCCGCCGACGCCCAGCTGCGGTTCCTGCAGAAGGGCGCGCGCCCGGAGGACGTCCGCCAGGCGCGCGCGCAGGCCGGCGCAGCGGCGGCCGACGCAGGGGCCGTGGCCGCCGACCTCAAGGCGGCCGAAACGGATCTCGCGCGGTTCGAGGCGCTGCTGGCGGCGAACGCCGGCTCGCAGAAGCAGCGCGACGACGCCCAGGCGAGGGTGGACGTGGCGAGGGAGCGCGTGCGTGGTGCGCAGGATCGGATCGACGCCGCGCGCGAAGGCGTGGCTCGCCTCGAGGCCGGCGCGACGCGCGAGGAGATCGACGCCGCGCGCGCCCGTGTGGCGGCCGCCGACGCCCAGCTGGCCCTGCTCGAGAAGGCGCGCACCGATGCCACCCTCGTCTCGCCGGTGGCGGGCATCGTGACCGGGCGGCTGGCGGAGACCGGCGAAGTCGTGGCGCCGCGCATGCCCCTGCTCGTGGTGACGGATCTGGACAACGCGTGGGCGAATCTGTTCGTGCCCGAGCCGCTTATTCCGCGTGTGGCGCTCGGCCAGGCCGCGACGATCCTGACCGATGCCGGCGACCGCGTGCCGGCGAAGGTCACGTATATATCGCCTCAGGCAGAGTTCACGCCGCGGAACGTGCAGACGGCGGACGAGCGGGCGCGGCTCGTCTATCGCATCAAGGTGTCGGTCGACAACCGGTCCGGCACCCTGAAGGTCGGCATGCCGGTCGATGCGGAGCTGAATCTCCCATGAGCGCCGAGGCCATCGAGCTCGCCGGCGTGGTCAAGCGGTACGGGGCAACGCGCGCCCTCGACGGCGTGACCTTCGACGTCTGGCGTGGCGAGATGTTCGGACTCATCGGGTCGGACGGCGCCGGCAAGACCACCGCCATCCGCCTGATGTGCGGCCTGCTGCGTCCCGACGGAGGCCACCTTCGCGTGCTCGGGCGCGATCCCGTGGGCGAGCATCGGCAGCTCACCGCGCGCGTCGGATATCTCTCGCAGCGCTGCAGTCTGTACGGGGATCTGACGATCGACGAAAACGTGGCGTTCTTTGCCGAGGTGCATGGCGTCACGGATTACCGGCAGCGCCGCGATCAGCTGCTCGAGATGACGCAGCTCGCGCCGTTTCGGGGCCGCCTCGCGGAGCGGCTGTCGGGCGGCATGAAGCAGAAGCTGGCGCTCGTCTGCACGCTCGTGCACGAGCCGGACCTGCTCCTGCTCGACGAGCCGACCACCGGCGTCGATCCGGTGTCGCGCCGTGAATTCTGGAAGCTCCTGTCGGAGTTCCTGGCCCAGGGCATCACGATCCTCATGTCGACGCCGTACCTGGACGAAGCGGAGCGCTGCACGCGCGTGGCGCTGCTGCACGACGGACGGCTGCTCGCCTGCGACGACCCGACGCGGCTGCGTGCCGCGGCCGGCGGCACCGCGTCGCTCGAGGATGTCTTCGTCAACCTGCTCGCGAAGGAAGTGCGCTCATGAGCAAGGCCCCCATCCTGCTTGCCGTCGTCAGTTTCTGCGCTGCGGCGGGCGTCGCGTCCGCGCAGGAGGCGGCTCCGCTCCGTCTCTCCCTGGATGAGGCGCGCCTGCGCGCGGTGACCGCGAGCCACCGGCTGGCCGAGGCACGGGCGCGGGCGGCCGCGGCGGACGAAGCGGTCGCAGTCCGCGGCGCCGCCGACCGTCCGGTCGTTGCCGTGCTGGGGAGCTACACCCGCACGAATCACGTCATGGAGTTCATCGTCCCGACGCCGGGCGGAGCGCCGCGGGTGCTGTATCCGGACGCGCCCGACAAGTACGCGACGCGCATGGATCTGCAGTGGCCGATCTACAGCGGGGGCCGGACCGACGCGCTCGTACGCGTGGCGCGGGCCGAGGCCTCGGCGACGGCCGCCGATGTCGCGGCCGCGCAGGCCGACTTGCGGCTCGAAGTGACGCGCGCGTTCTGGGCGCTTGTCACATCACGGGCGGCGGTCGGCGTCGTCGCGCAGAGCCTGACGCGGGTCGACGCGCACCTGCGCGACGTGCGCGAGCGCTTCAAGGCCGGGCTCATCCCGCCCAACGAGATCGCGTCGGCCGAAGCGCAGCAGGCGCGGCAGCGCGTGCTGCTCATCGAAGGCCAGAACCAGCGGGAGATCGCCTCGTCGGAGCTGGCGCGGCTGATTGGCGTCGATCTGGCGCACACGATCGAACCGATCGAGCTGCTCGAAGTGCCGCCCGTCACGCCTGCGCCGTTCGCGGGGTTGCTGGCCGAGGCCCGGGCGATGCGCCACGAGCGGCGATCGCTCGAGCGGCGGATCGAGGCGGCCGATTTCCAGCGCGCAGCGGCGGATGCCGGGAGGCGGCCGACCGTCGCGGTGACCGGCGGATTCGATTACGCGCGGCCGAATCTTCGCATCTTCCCGATCGCCGAGCGCTGGGACGACTCGTGGGACGCGGGCGTGGCCGTCCGCTGGCCGCTCTGGGACGGCGATCGCGCGCGCACCGAGGCCGCGCAGGCAGGCCGTCTCGCCGACGCCGCGCGCCAGCGGCTCGCCGAGTTCGACTCGGTGATGGCGCTCGACGTGCGGCAGAGGCTGCTCGAGCTCGGGTCGGGCCGGGCCGCCATTGCGGCCGCCGACGAAGGGGTGCGCGCCGCGGTCGAAGCGCGCCGCGTCGTGACCGAACGCTACCGCTCCGGCGTCGCCACGCAGACGGACGTCCTCGACGCTGACGTGGCGCTGCTCCAGGCCGAGCTCGATCGGACGCGGACGTTTGCGGCGATCCGGTTCGCCGAGGCGCGCCTCGACCGCGCGCTCGGACGATGAACGCGATCGACGTCGAGCAGCTCACGCGGCGCTTCGGCGCCTTCGTGGCGGTCGACCGCCTCACCTTCGACGTTCGCCAGGGAGAGATCTTCGGCTTCCTCGGCGCCAACGGCGCAGGCAAGTCGACCACCATCCGCATGTTGTGCGGGCTGCTGCGGCCGTCGGCCGGCACGGCGCGGGTCGGCGGCATCGACGTCGGCCGGCGCCCCGAGGAGGTCAAGCAGCGGATCGGCTACATGTCGCAGCGCTTCTCGCTCTACGAGAAGCTCACGGTCGATCAGAACATCGCGTTCTTCGCCGGCGTGTACGGGCTCACGGGCGAGCGCCTCGCGGCGCGACGCGCATTTGCCCTGGAGATGGCGGGCCTGCGCGGCCGCGAATCGATCCACGCCGGATCGCTCTCGGCCGGCTGGCGGCAGCGGCTGAGCCTCGGGTGCGCCATCCTGCACGAACCGCCGATCGTCTTTTTGGACGAGCCGACCGGCGGGGTCGATCCGCTCTCGCGGCGCCGGTTCTGGCGCCTCATCAACGAGCTCGCCCGTGCAGGGACGACGGTGCTCGTGACGACGCATTATCTGGACGAAGCGGAGCACTGCCACCGCGTCGCCATCATTCACGCCGGCCGGCTGGCGGCGCTCGGCACGATCCCGGAGCTGAAGCACGTGTTTGCCGGTCGGCCAATCCTCGAAGTGCGGGCGCCGCAGCCGGTGGCCGCGATGCGCCGGCTCGACGCGATGCCGGAGGTCGAGAAGACGAGCGTCTTCGGGACGGCCGTGCATGCCGTGCTGCGCCCAGGTCCGGCGCGCGTGGAGACCATTGCGGAGCAACTGCGCGCCGACGGCATCGAGGCCGACGTGCGCGTCGTCGATCCGTCGCTCGAAGACGTCTTTCTCGACATCGTGGAGCGGAGCGCCCGGTGAGAAAGACGCTCAGCATCGGCGTCAAGGAGTTCCGCCAGATCGCGCGCGACCGCCGGACGCTGACGATCCTGCTGTTCGTCCCGGCGTTCTTCCTGCTCCTCTACGGCTACGCCCTCAGCTTCGACATCCGCAACATCCCGCTCGCGGTGCAGGACGACGACCGCACGAGCGCGAGCCGAGAGGTGATCTCGGCGTTCGTCAACTCCGGCTATTTCGATCTGGCCGCCGACGTGACCGACGACGCCGACATCGTGCGCCTGCTGGACGAGGGGCGCGCGCGGGCAGTCCTCGTGATTCCCGCCGGCTTCGGCCGCGACGTCCGCACCGCGCGCGCGACGCGCCTGCAGCTCGTTGTCGACGGCGACAACGCGAACACCGCCACGACCGTCGTCGGCTACGCCGTGGGCCTCGTGGCGGCCCTGTCGAGCCGGTACGAGGTCGAGGCGAGCCTCGCGTCGCCCGCAGGTCCGCTGCTGACCGCCGAGACGCGCATCTGGTACAACCCCGAGCTTCGCAGCACGCTGTTTCTGGTCCCCGGACTGATTGCGTATATCGCGATGCTCACGGCCGTCGTCTCGACGGCGCTCTCGATCGTGCGCGAGAAGGAAGCCGGGACGATGGAGCAGGTGCGGATGGCGCCGGTGGGTCCGCTGGCGTACGTCGTCGGCAAGACCGTGCCGTACTTTCTGGTGTCGCTCGCCTCGGCGCTCGCGATCGTCGCCGTCTCGATGCTCCTGTTCGACCTGCCGGTGCGCGGGTCGTGGTGGCTGCTGCTGCTTGCGGTGGCGCTCTTCCTCGTCGGCGCGCTCGCGTTCGGCGTGCTGATCTCCACCCTGGCCGAGACGCAGCAGGTCGCCTTCCAGATCGCGGTGCTCGCGTCGTATCTGCCGACGCTCATGCTGTCGGGATTCATCTTTCCGATATCGAGCATGCCGGCGGCGCTCCAGGCGGTGACCTACGCCGTGCCCGCGCGCTACTTTCTCACGGCGCTGCGCGGCATCCTGCTGAAGGGGGTCGGCCTCGAGATGTTCTGGCGCGATCTCGCCGCGCTCGTCGTGTTCGCCGGGCTCGTCCTGGCGCTCGCCTCGCTGCGGCTGCGGCGTGAGTGGAGGCTGAGCCGATGAGGCGCGTGCGCCATCTGATTCGCAAGGAGTTCCTTGAGCTGCGGCAGGATCCCCGTCTCTTCGGCATCGTCATCATGGCGCCGCTCATTCAGCTCACGATGCTCGGCTACGCCGCCACGACCGACGTCCGCGACGTCCCCATCGTCGTCGTCGATCAGGATCGCTCGGCGCCGAGCCGGGCGCTGGTGGCGCGCTTCGAGGCGTCGGAGAACTTCCTCGTCATCGATACGGTCTCGGCGGTGGACCAGCTCGGCGTGTATCTCGACAGCGGCCGTGCCTGGATGGCGCTCGCGATTCCGGCGGCGTACGGCGAGCGGGTGCGGACAGGACGGCCGGTCGCGGTGCAGGTGCTGGCCGACGGGACCGACGCGAACTCGACGAACGTGGCGCTCGGGTACGCCGGGGCGCTGATTGGCACGTACGCGCGCGAGCTGGCGGTCGCGGCCGGGCGGAGTCCGGCGCAGCCGCTCGTCGGCGTCGATATCCGCGTCTGGTTCAACCCGACGCTCGAGAGCCGGTTCTTCATGATTCCCGGCATCCTGGCGCTGCTGCTGCTCCTCGTCTGCGCCACGCTGTCGTCGATGGCGATCGTTCGCGAAAAGGAGCGGGGGACGCTCGAGCAGCTGAACGTGACGCCGCTGGCGCGATGGGAGCTCATCGTCGGCAAGCTCGTGCCGTACGCCATCATCGGCATGCTCGACGTCTTTCTGGTCGTGGCGGTGGCCGTCGGCTGGTTCGAGGTGCCGCTGCGCGGCAGCTTCGGGCTGCTGCTCCTGATGTGCGTCGTCTACCTGCTCAGCGCGCTGGGGCTCGGACTGTTCGTCTCGACGGTCTCGCACACGCAGCAGCAGGCGATGATGACGACGGCGTTTTTCTTCCTGCTGCCGATGATCTTTCTCTCGGGCTTCATCTTTCCCATCGAGAACATGCCGGAGGCGATTCAGCCGGTCACGTATCTGATTCCGCTGCGGTACTTCCTCGTAATCCTGCGCGGGATTTTCCTGAAGGGGGTCGGTCTGGACGTGCTCTGGCCCGACGCGCTCGCGCTGCTGGCCTGGGGGCTCGCCATGCTCACGCTGGCGACGCTGCGGTCGACCAAACGCTTCGCATGACGCGCAGGCTAAAACCCGCGCGTCAGCGCAGCCCGAGCAGGCGCGCCGGGTTCTCCTTCGCCATCCGGTCGATCTCCTGCGCGGAGAAGCCGCGCATGCGCATCGCCTCGAGGAACGCGGCAAACCCGTCGACCGGCAGCGGATTCCCCATCTGGCCAAGATCCGACGACAGAATGCAGAACTCGGGGCCGACCTTTCTGATGGCCTCGGCGAACCGGTCGTAGCGGGCGCCGGCATCCGCGGCCACGGGCGAGCTGCCGACGAACTCGATGAACGCGCCGAGCTTGGTTGCCTCTTGCATCTGAGGCACGGTCATGGCGACAGGCGGATTCATCGCGTGCGTCACGACCATGCGCTGGACGCCCTGGCGCTGCGCCTCGCGCAGCAGCATCAGGCCTTCGGCGGCGGCGGAGTGGCCGGTGGCGAGCACGAGATTGTGCTTCGCGATGAGCGCGATCACGTCGCGGACCGCCGGCACGAGCTCGCCGGCGCGCGACACGCTGACGAACGGCCGGTCTTCCTTGGAGAAGCGGACCTGGTTCTCGGCGTCGAACGTCGGCATCCAGACGATGCGCCCAAAGCCGCCGGTGACCTTCGTCATGTGCTCCACGGCGGCCGGATTGATGCCGCCGACGGTCAGGTTCAGATCGATGCCGCCGAACACCTCGATGTTCGGAACGAGCGTGCGCGCGAGATAGGCGAGCCCCGCCGTCGATTCGTAGTGGTTCTTGAGCACGATTGCGCGCATCCCGCGCGCCCGCGCCTGCCGCGCCGCCTCGAACCCGTCGAGCGAGCGCGGGCGATCGTCAGGCAGGCTGTGCACATGTATGTCGATGGCGCCCGCGAACGACGCGCCGGGCGCCTGCTGCCGGCCCGGAAGCGGCGCAGAGAGCAGTAGGAAACAGAGTGCGGCGAGCAGCGTTCTCATCGGCTTCTCCTCAGGGCGCCGGAGTCAGGCGCAGAATGCGGTCGTCAGTGGACGCGGGTGCGCCGCGGCCGTCACGATTGTTCGTCGCCAGATACAGCAGCCCGTCTGGCCCGCTCATGACGTCGCGGAGACGGCCGAACCTGTTTTCGAGCAGGAATTCGGTCGAGGCCACCCGCGGCGGCGTGGTTTCGACACTGACGCGCAGCAGCACGGTGCCTCGGAGCGTGGCGACGAAGAGATTGTTGGCGAACCTCGGAAACCTGTCGCCCCGGTAGAACGATATCCCCGATGGCGCGACCGTCGGATTGTAGACGCCGATCGGCGTGCGCATGCCGGCCATGGTCTGCGCCGCTTCGATGCGCGGCCAGCCGTAATTGGCGCCCGCGTCGACGGCGTTCAGCTCGTCATTGCCGATGTTGCCGTGCTCGGTCGCCCATAAGCTGCCGTTCACCGGATGCCAGTCGAGCCCCTGCGGGTTGCGATGGCCGTACGAATAGATCGGCGAACTGAACGGATTCGTCCGCGGCGTCGTCCCGTCCTGATTGAGCCGCAGAATCTTGCCCGCGAGCGATCCGAGGTCCTGCGCGAGGCCGGCGCTCGCCGCGTCGCCGGCCGTGATGTACAGGAGTCCGTCAGGTCCGAAGCGCAGGCGTCCACCGTCGTGAATCGCGGCGGCGGGGATGTTGTCGAGCAGCACCGCCGGTTCGGCGAGCATCGAGCCGGCCTCGCGGTACCGGACCACCCGGTTGACGGCGCCTCCGGCCGGCCGGCGGGCGGAGTAATAGAGGTATACGAACCGCGTCCGCGCAAAGTCCGGATCCAGCGCCAGCCCGAGGAGCCCCGCCTCGCTCTGCGTGAAGACGTCGTCGAGCGTCAGCGCGAGATTCGATCGGCCGCTCGTGAGATCCAGGATGCGGACGCGGCCGGGCCGCTCCGTCACGAAGAGGCGGCCATCGGGCGCGAACGCCATCGACCAGGGGATCTCGAGGTTCGTGGCGACCGGATCCACCGTGAAGCGCACGCCGTCGGTGGTGATGAAAACCTCGGGGGCCGGGACGGTTGGCGCCGGAGTCGTGGTCCCCGGTGTCGGCTCTGGCGAGCAGGCGCGGGTGTCGACGGTCTGCACGGCGACGACCAGAGCCAGCACGCCGACCACCGCGCTCGAAGGCATACCGGCTGATTCTACGGGGAGCGCCGCGCCCGGGCTTCACCCTCCGCGACGTCGACGCGCGTGAGCACCAGCGCACCCGCGACGAAGAACAGGATCACCGACAGGATGGCGGCCCGGCTGGAGCCGAAGAGCGTCACCGATACCGCGAAGAGCGCCGGCCCGGCCACCCCTGCGAATTTCTCGAACACCGAAAAGAAACCGAAGTACTCGGACGACTTGTGCCTGGGGATCATCCGCGCGAAGAGCGACCGGCTGAGCGCCTGGCTGCCGCCCTGCACCATGCCGACCAGGCCGGCCAGCACGAAGAACTGCCAGGTGGTCGTCATGAAGTAGCCGAGCGCCGCGATGCCCGTATAGATCGCGAGCGCGACAAAGATCGCGGCGCGCGCGCCCACCCGGCCGGCGGCCGCGCCAAACAGCAGCGTGCACGGAATCCCGACGAACTGCACGAGCACGAACGCCGCAATCTGGGCGTTGCGGTTGATGCCGACTTCCGCGCCGTAAATGGCCGCCATACGAATGATCGTCTGGATGCCGTCGTTGTAGAGGAGAAACGCCGCCAGCATCAGAAATGCCTGGCGGTACTCCAGGCGGAGCTCCTGGAAGGTTGCCCACGCGCGGACGAACGCGAGGCGGACCGAGTCGGCTCCACGCTCCGCGTCGCGCGGCTGGGCGGGGGGCGGCTCGGGCACGCGGCGAAAGAGCGGAATCGAGAACAGCAGCCACCACACCGCGACGCTGACGAACGAGGCCTTGATCGCCGACACGACATCCGGCAGGCCGAACGTCGCCGGGGCGAGAATCCAGGCGAGGTTGATCACGAGCAGCACGCCGCCGCCGACGAATCCGACGGCGAAGCCTGCGGTCGCCACCCGGTCCAGCTCCTCCGGCCTCGCGATGTGCGGCAGCAGCGACTCGTAGAACACCAGCGTCATCGCGACGGCGACGTTGGCGACGCCGAACAGCACCGCCGCGTAGACCCAGTCGCCCTCGCCTATCGTCGCCATGAGCAGCGTCGCGGCGACGCCGATCACGAGGAAGACGCCGAGCAGCCGCTTCTTGAACGCGCGGTAATCAGCGACCGCGCCGAGGACGGGGCCGAGCAGCGCCGACACGGCCACGGCAATCGTCGTCGTCCACGCAAAGCGTGCGGTGCTCTGCGTCGCATCGAGCCCCGCCGCGGCGTAGTCGCTGAAGAACGGCGGGAAGACGGCCACGATCACCGTCGTCCAGAACGACGAGTTCGCCCAGTCGTACATCGCCCACGCGCGCAGCTCGGGACGATGCAGGCCGAGGCGTTCGAGCGCAGAGGACGGCATGGTGT
>CAZGLC010000018.1:0-1492 GCA_964526235.1 uncultured Bifidobacteriaceae bacterium | reverse complement strand
TTGCCCGGCACGCGGCTTGCTCTCGTGGGCGGCCACCGTGAGTCGCGATCCTCGCAAACTGGACGTGTTCCAGATGGCCGACGCGCTGGTCGTGCGAGTCTACCATGCGACTCACAACGTCCCGACGGAGGAACGGTACGGGATCCAGAGGCAAGTGCGTCGTGCCGCGATCTCGGTGCCCTGCAACATCATCGAAGGATGTGCGCGGCGCACGGAACGTGAGTACCTCCACTTCGTGAACATCGCCCTCGGTTCGGCGGCCGAAACAAGGTACCTCCTTGATCTGTCAACGAGGCTCGGATTTCTTGCGGGTTCCGATACGGGTGCTCTGTGTGCGGGATATGAGGAGTTGTCGAAGAAGTTGCAGAAATTGCTGCAGGCGATCGAACGGATGTAGGCAAAAACGTAACACGTTGGCCTTCAGGCTTCAGGCTTTGGGCTACGGGCCACAGCCTAAAAGGCCCGTTCTTCGCGCTCAACAGTCTGCATCTCATGCCGACACCACGTTCACTTGCGGATTAGTGCGGCGATCATCCAAGCAGCGATTTGCGACTTATCGTCCCCACCCTCGGTGGACAGCATCACGCACCGGCTCGAATCTGGTGTGGCAGGCCACTGCTGCTCGGAGACGAGTAGGACAGCTCCCTACTGAGCGTGATAACAACCACCAGGGCAAGCGAACCATTCGCTCTCTGGCATGGCGCGTCAAGGGCGACTACGCCGCGTAGGGACGCCGGAGGATGTCAAAAAGCGATCGGAATTCAATGCGTAACGCTCCAGCCGCAATCGCTGCCGCGTGGGCGTCGACCAACGGCTGACGCCACGCCGCCGGATTGGCCTGGTCGTGAACCCACAGCGGGTGAGCCACAATCTGAACAACAGTGCCAAGTCGACCCGCGGGCAAACCGGCAAGAGTGAGCTTCTGCCAGTTTGGAAGGGATGCAAAGTAGGCGTTCGCAGCCGCCAGCGTTAGTCCGTGCCAGTACGGCACATCGAAGTCGATGAAGGCATGAGGATCGAGCGCGAGCCGGGCCAGATCCAATCCCAAACGCCAGTCAAGAATGTTGTGAAAACCAAGGTTGCTAAAGTCCCGGACACAATCCGGACAAGAAGTCTGACACTCGTGATTGATCAATGGCCCATTGAACGTCTGATCGCCTACGCCTGTGACGTATTCCAATAAATGCCGCATCTGGTCTGGCCGTCCTAAGCGCGAGCTGTAGCCAGCACCGTTCTCCAGGCTGTCCGAGATAAAGACTTGTCCGGTGACCTCGCCGTTCGGAACGTCGCGGACGACGCGAAGTCCCACCTTGAGCTCACGCTCGTCCACATCAAGTAAGTCAGCAGCGGCACGCCGGAGCAGGAATCCCAGTGAATAGAGGGCTGCACGCCCGTTCACGTCGAGCGGCGAGGCAAACACACCATGCGGCCATTGCCTAACACTACTTTGTTAAGTCCAATATGTCGTACGCAGCGATCCAAAACTTCGTAC
>CAZGLC010000017.1:4743-32785 GCA_964526235.1 uncultured Bifidobacteriaceae bacterium | reverse complement strand
GTGCGCGAAGGAGAAGAGCCGCACGTTCGAGCCGCCGCGCACGGCGGACGGGCGGCCCGATTTCCAGGGCTACTGGAACGCGAACCGCCAGGCGTTCGACATCGAAGCGCACGAGCAGAGCTTTGCCTACCAGGGCGGCCCGACGCTCGTCGTCGATCCCGCCGGCGGCCAGGTGCCGTACCAGCCGTGGGCGGCCGCCAGGCAGCAGTTCCGCGCGCAGAACACGCTCGATCCGCCCTCGATCGAGTTTCTCGATCCCAACGCGCAGTGTTTCCTGCGCGGCGTGCCGCGGCAGATGTGGATGATGGACTATCAGTTCGTGCAGCCGCAGGGATCGCCGTTCATCTTCACGCTCCACGAGCAGAACCATGCGTACCGCGTCATCGCGATGGATGGGCGGCCGCATCTGGGAAGCAGCCTCCGTACGTGGATGGGCGACTCACGGGGCCGCTGGGACGGCAATTCGCTGGTCGTCGAGACGATCAACCAGAACGGCCGCGAATGGCTCGACAACGTCGGGAACTTCTACTCAGCCAACGCGCGCATCACCGAGCGGATCACGATGGTCGACCGCGACACGCTCCTCTGGGAAGCACGCATCGACGACCCGGACGTCTACACGCAGCCGTGGACGATGAGCTTCCCGCTGCGGCGGAATACGACGCCGGGATTTCAGCTGATGGAGTTCGCCTGCCACGAGGGGAACCGCTCGCCGGAGATGCAGCTGCGGAAGGGCGGGACGGAGAGCAGATAGAACGACCCTACGGAACACCGAGGCACCGAGGCATCGAGGCTAGATAGAATTTTCTCGGTGCCTCAGTGCCTCGGTGGTACGTGGAGGTGCTCAGCGCGCCGCGTTCGTCCGCAGCTGCACGCGCGCGACCTTCCCACCCTGCGTCTGCGGCAGCCAGACCGCGGGAATCTCCGGCGTGTTGTCGATGTCGATGTTCCGCGCGTTCGTGCTCCGCGTCGGCAGCGGGAAGAACGTGAAGCGCTCCGTCCTCGGATCGAACCGCGCCAGCACGTCGGCGTTCGACATCGCCAGCCAGACGATGCCGTTCTTGTCGACGACCGGCTCGTACGGACTGCCAAACCGGTACGCGCCGGGCAGCTTGTAGTCGGTCAGCTGCTTCGTCCGGATGTGAATCTTCGAGAGGTGGCCGCTGAAGTGGGAGGCCACCCAGACGTAGTCGCCGCGCGGATCGGCCTGCAGGCGCCGCGGTCCGCGCCCGTAGAGCGGCTGATTCCACGTCCACCCGCGGTTGACCTTGCGGTCCTCGTCCGTCATCGGCTCGTCGGTGATCGGCGGCAGCGTCACTTCGCCGACCTCGCCCGTCCGGCCGTCCACATACCCCACCTTGTCGATCGCGATCTGCGCAAACCACGCCCGGTCCTCGCGATCGACGGTCAGACCATACGGCCGGCCGAGCGGCGTCTTCGACGCAAAGAGCGTGTACTGACGCGTCGCAGGATCCAGGCGATAGGCACCGGCGCCCGTCGCCGCCCAGATGTTCCCCTTTGAGTCGGCGCCTTTCCCGTTGTGAAATTCGTCATACCCTTTCGGAAGCGGATAGGTCGAGAACGTCTCCGCCTTGACGTCGAACGTGACGAGCGCGCGCCCGGCCGTGAACCAGACGTTGCCCTCCGGATCGAGGTCGCGGCCGATGCCCGGCGGCAGATAGACGTACCCGTCCCTGCCGACCCTGATGTCGTGCTGCCCCGGCTCCTGGAACTGGTTACGCCCGCCACGCGACCAGTCGCTCCCGTTCCGATACTCGTTCAGGTAGAACGTCGGGTTGTCGACGCGCGTGGTCGACCCATCCCGGCCGAGATTGAACTGCGTGTAGCGCCCCGTCTTCGGATCGAGCCGGTTGAGCGTGCCTCCCTCGGGCACGTCATATTCGGTGACCACGACGTTGGTGGCCTCGCCGGTCGGCCGCGGCAGCGCGCGCCATGTGATCGGGTACGGCTCGGGGCCACGCACCCGCGTCAGATAGGCGATGAGGTCCTTCTTGTAGAACTCGAGGATGCGCCGCTGCGCGCCCAGCGGCTTGCCTTCCGGGTCCACCATCGTCGTCGCGAACTTCCCGCCGCCAGGGATGTCGTCCTCGTACTCCGTGTTCCGCGCCCGCATGGTGATGTCGGCGCCGTCGTACGGAGGATCGGCGCGGAATCCGGACCATCGGGACATCCGCTCCCATACGAGCTCCCAGTCGGCCGCGGTGTACCGCTTCGCCATCGCGTAGGCGGTGTTGTGACACTGCGTACTGCAGTTGTGATGGATGACGCGGCGCATCCGCCCTTCAATGCCGCGGTCCTCAGGAGTGTCTCCCGGGAGGCTCTCCGCCCACTCGTGATCATCCAGCTGACGCCAGAACTCCGCGTACGGCGGAAGCGTGAAGTCCCGCCGGACCGTGGCGTGGCCGGCGAGCTTCGGCTCGGCAACCGTCCGCATGAACCCGACCGCCTGCGCCCACACGCGATACGCGCCGTCGGGCAGCGGGGGAAAGGAGTACTCCCCTCGCTGATTCGTCCATACGGACGTGGTGACGAGCGACCCTTCGGCGCGCGTCGACACGGTCACCCCTTCCAGCGGCTTTCCGTCCATCGCCTTGATGACCCCGCGCAGGGTCGACCCGCCAGGGACCTGAGACGCAACGGGGAGGACCGCCGACAGCCACACCGCACCCAGACCCGCGAGCACAACTGCATGACGAACTCGAGGCATCACACTCCTCCTCGTCGCTGGTCCGGCGGACACTACGTACGTCTGGAGTACTCCCCTACCGGATCTTCAAATACGCAATGAGGTCGTCTACTTCCTGCGACGTCAGCGTGTATTGAAAGCCGGTCATGCGTTTCGGAACGCCCTTGAGAATGAGCGTCCGGACCGCATCGTCGCTGGGACTCTTCGTTCGGTACAGGCCGATCAGCGTCGGCCCCAGGAACTGTGGGACCAGCCGCCGCTTCTGCGCGTCGAGCTCGTGGCAGAACGTGCAGTTCTGATAGAAGACCGCCTCCCCGCTCTTCTGCTGGTCCGTCGACGGACGGCCCGGCGTCTGGATCGCCTGCCCCTGAGCGGCCAGCATCGTGGGCCAGAGCAGTCCAGCCGCTGCGAAAAGCAAGAGGGCGGCGCGACGTGCTGCCATCAGAAGCCGACCTGCACGCCGAGCCGGAACACGCGGGCCGACATGGCGTTATTGACCTTCAGCCACTCCGGACCGTACTGCGGATTGACGTACTGCGGCGTGTTCGCGTTGAGAAGGTTCGAGATGTCCACATTGCCCGTGATGTTGGACCGGCCAAAGGTGAATCGCCGCGAGAAGCGCAGATCGACGATCTGCGTCCGCTCCTCGAACATCTCATTCCGCTCCAGCAGCGCGATTTCGGATGTCGCGTTGCCGCCGGCCGAGAAGCTCCGGCGGAGCGACGGGGCCGCCATCGCGCTCGTCACCGTGTGCAGCGCATCGATGGGGAACCCGGGGATGTTCTGGTACACGAAGCTGGTCCGGAGGTTCCACGGCAGCGGATACGACCCGTTGATCTTGAACTGCAAGTCCTCGGACCAGGAGAAGACCGTGCGGCAGAACCGCAGCGCCTGCGGCGAGTCCACCGCGATCCCGCAGTTGTCGGTCTCGTTGTTGCCGAAGGCGAGGCCGCCGTTGAGCGACGCGCCGTTGTCGAAGCGGCCGCTCAAGTTGACGTCCACCCCGTTGAACAGCTGCACCATCCTGTCGCCGGCCAGCGTCTGAAAGTTCTCGACCTGGCCGAACTTCGACGACTTCACGTCGTAGAGCCCGCAGACCTGGCTGCCGCTGATGGACGCGAGGCGCGCATCGGTCGGCGCCGTGATGCAGTACTCGTCAAAATCCCCCGGCTCCACCAGCCGGTTCTCCGTGTAGCTCTGGTTGCCCAACGACGTCCGGTAGTACGCCACCTGCACCCCGAACCCGCGCATGATCTCGTGGTCGAGCGACACGATGGTTTGCCAGGTGTTCGCACGGTTCCCCCACCCGAACCGCACGCGGTCATCGACGATCAGCGAGTCGGGCGACGGGCTGCCGAACCGGGAGTTCGAGAGCGGCCCGAGCTCGCTCTCCTGCGGCACGAAATCGCCGTTCCGGTCGTTCCAGGTCCGCGTGGCGCTGGAGGCGACCGCGGCCGCCGGCAGCGCGGGCACCTCGCCCGCCAGCCCGACGATGAAGCGGCCCATGAACGCCTTGACGGCCGTGCGGCCGTTGCCGAACAGGTCGTAGGCGGCGCCAATCCGCGGATTGATGTCCTTGAGGTTGGTCAGGTCGTCGGTCTTGGCGAAGCGACGCTCGGGCACGAAGAGCCCCGCCGGGACGGTCGTGTCGGGGCCGTAGCCGCGATAGCTGTCGTACCGTACGCCCAGGTTCAGCGTCAGCCGCCGGAGCGTCCATTGATCCTGCGCGTAGAACCCGATGTTGTGCGCCATCGACTCGTTGCGCAGGGGCGAGGCGTAGAGCACGACCGAGACCGGCACGCCGTTCCGGAAGTTCTGGAGCATCGAGCCGTTGACAGTGTACTGCGCGTAGTTCGGCCACTGCTGGATCCAGGTACCGGTCTTGACGTTGTGCGATCCGGTCACGTACGAGACGTTGAGACGCTGGGTGAAGTTGCGCCGCATCGAGCGGTCGGCATAGGCGCCCGTGCCGCCGATGTTGTCGGCGCGCGAGTTCCATCGGAAGTCGGTCGACAGTTCCCGGATCGCGATGTCGTCCGGCCCCACGCCGTCCACCGGCCGGCTGGGGCCCAGGCCGCGGTAATAGGCGAAGCCGCTCTCGAACAGCAGCCGGCTGCTCGCCGTCCACTGCCAGCTCGCCTGCGGAATCTTGAGGAAGTAGTTGTGGTTCCCGGTCGCCTCGGGCGCCCGGTTCAGCGCGATCAGCCGGATCACGCAGTTGCAGTTGCGCCCGTCTTCATGCCCGAACATGAACTTCTGATTCGCCGTGGCGGCCCACGTCAGGCGCCCGGTGAAGCTCTGGTAGAAGTCGTTCGAGAAGGCCGGCCGGCTCAGGTCCGGCGTGTAGACCGGCGTCCCCTGCGTCGCGTTGAAGTACTTGCCCGGCAGCCAGAGCTGCGAGCCCCACTTCCGGTACGACCCGAAGAACCAGAGCTTGTCCTGGCTGATCGGCCCACCTAATCCGCCGCCGTAGTTGTAGGCCTGCTTCACATACGGCGTCCCCGACAGCCCGCGGGCGCGCAGATCGTCGTCGATGTTGCTGCCCTGTAGAGACTCGGCAGTACCATCGTATTCGAGCGTGCCGAACAGGTTATTGGCACCCTCCCTCGGAATGATGTTGATGCGCACGCCGCCCGTCTCGGCCTCGGCCGGGTTGCCGCCCATCTGCACGTTGACTTCCTGCGTGTCCACACGGTTCTGGCTGTACACGCCGCGCATTGCCTCCATGCCGAAACTCACCACCCGGATGTCATCCGGGGCGCCGTGCACGGTGATCTGCGCCTGCGACCGCTCGCTCTGTGTAAAGCCGACGTCCACGCCGCCCGTGGCGCCCGAGTCGGCCGCGGCCGGCGGCGGCTGCCGCATCGCCGGAATGAGCGACGCCCACACGCCGGTCGACTTGGCAATGGGGAGCGACTCCACCGTGTCCCGCGTGAAGACTTCCCGGGCCGCGACGTTCTGCGTGTCGACGACCGGGGCGGCTCCGGTGACGGTCACCGTCTCTTCAATCGCGCCGACCTCCAGCTCGCCGTTGACCGTGGCGGTAAACCCCGAGGTCAACGTGATTCCGTCGCGCACGAACGATCTGAACCCGGGCAACGTGAAGGTCACCCGATAGGTCCCCGGCCGCAGGTCGACGATGCGGTAGACGCCGCTGTCGTCACTCACTGCGACGCGGGCGCCTTCGATCAGGACCGGACTGCTGGCTTCTATCGTGACGCCCGGCAGGACCAGACCCGCAGGGTCCCGGACCACGCCGGTGATGGCGCTCCCGGTTTGTGCGGCGCCGATCGCCGGCAGGACTATGAGGCACAACACGCCGGTGACCAATTTCTTCATGGCCGTCCTCCTGGGGGACGCGTACGGAACCCTGAACCGAACATGAACACGAACACAGAACGGAGAACGCAGAAGCGTGAACGACAGTTCGTATGCTCAACTCAAGTGACACGCGGTGTAGGCACCCTAGAATGTGAACTGCGCCCCGAACTTCAGCAACCGGCCGCTCAGAATTTCGACCGGCTCCAGCCACCGCGCCCCATACGTCACGTTCGACGCCAGCAGCGGGCTGGTGTTGAGCGCGTTGTACAGCTCGATCGTGCCAAGCAGGCTGGTCGAGCCTGCCCTGAACGCCCGGCTCAGACGCAGATCGAGCTGCCGCCGCCGATCCTCGAACATCGTGTTCGGCGCGATGAGAGGAATGGTGACCCGCGCGTTGGCGCCCGCCGAGAGGTTGCGGCCGAGCGTGGGCGCAATCTGCGCGTTGGTGACGGTGTAGTTCGCGACAATTGGAATCCCCGGCAGGTCCTGGTAGGTTGCCGACACCGAAAGGTCCCAGACGAGCGGGTACACGCCGTGCAGCTTGATCTGGGTCTGCCCCTCGAAGGGCAGTGTGTTACGGCAGTACTCAGACGTTCTTGGGATGTTCGCGAAGCCGGCGATACTCTGGTCGATCACCTGCGGCTGGTTATTCAGCGAGCAGGTGTCGATCACCGTCTGGCCCGTGCTCACGCCGCCAGACAGTTGCCCACCGTTCGGCAGCCGCCCCGTCACGCTGATGTCGAACCCGTTGTAGACCTCCGTCCGGCCGCCGAAGTGCTTCGCGAGCGTGATCAGGTTGTCGACCTGACCGAACCTCGCGGGCCTGACGTCATAGAGCCCGCACATGCGGCTGCCGCTGACGTCGCTCGGCAGTCGCGCGTCGACCGGCGCCGTCACGCAATACTCGTCGAAATCGGCCGGCGTCACTGCCAGGTTATGCGTGACGGCAAAGTTGCCGTACCACGTGCGATAGTAGCCCACGTTCAGCCCGAGCCCGGGCCGCAGCTCGTGCTGCAGGAGGGCGGATGCCTGCCAGTTGTATTGCCGGTGTCCGAAGCCGGTCAGCACCTCCTCCGTCGACCGGGTGCCGAGCGTCCGCGTCCCGAAACGCAGGTTCGAGGACGGTCCGAGCTCGTTCTCCTGCGGGATGAGATCGCGGTTGAGATCGTTCCAGGTGCGGGTGGTGTTGGTGACCTCCGCCCACGAGGGGGCGTTGTTTCGGGCGATGTCGGTATTGATATTCACCCCATACCGCCCGACCGACGCCTTGAGCGCGGTCCGGCCGTTGCCGAACAGGTCGTAGGCGGCGCCGAGTCGCGGCGACACGTCCTTGAAGTTGGGGACGTTGTCGAGCTTCACGTAGTCGCGCGCCGGCACCCACCTTCCCGCCTCGGACCGCCGTGCGGGCGCCCAGGCGTGCAGGTAGTCGAGCCGCACGCCCAGATTGAGCGTGAGATTCTGAACGGTCCACTGATCCTGAGCGTAGATCCCCGTATTCACGGCTTCGGCGTCGTTGCCACTGGGCGTCGCCCACTGGGTTATGGACACGGGCACGCCGTTCTGGAACGTATAGAGCACGTCGCCGTGGATCCGGGAGTCTTCGACCGCTCGGTTAAACGTCCACATGACGCCCGTCTTGAAGTTGTGCGTCCCCGTGACGTACGACACCGCGGCCTTTGTCGCATAGACCTGGTCAAGCACTGTCCCATAGGCGTCGCCCGCACGCACGGTAATGGCGCGGGAGTTCAGCGTGTACCCAGTTGTGAGGTCGCGCACGGCGATCTGGTCCCGCGAGACACCCACCTGCTCGTCGTACTTGATGCCCATCACGTAGTAGGAGGCGCCGCCCTCGAAGAGCAGCCGGTTGGTGGCCGGATTGCTCCATGACACCTGCGTGAGATGGTGGGGCGTGTACCTGTGGTTCCCCATCGCCTCGGGCGTCGCGTTCTGTCCCGCATAGTTCTGCGGACACGTGCAGTGCCGCTGGAGGTCGTGGAGGAAGCTGACCTTGTGCTCCTCATTGGCCTGCCACGTCAGGCGGAGATTGTGACTGCGCCGCGGGAGCGTGCCGAAGTAGGGACGGTCGAGATCCGGGTCGTAGGCGTGAAGAGTGCTCGTCCCCTGATTCTTGTTGAAATAGAAGCCGGGTACCGGCAGCGGCTTCGTTGTGCCCCACCAGCGGTGCGCGGTGTAGAACCACACCTTGTCGCGCTTGAGTGGACCACCGAACCCGACGTTGCCGTCGTAGACCTTCTGGATCTCCAGCTGGCTCACCACCGCAGCGCTCAGACCCCGTCCGAGGAGCTCGTCGGTGACGTTGTTGCTCTGCATTGCTGAATTGGCGTAGCTGGTCGCCCCGTATCCCGAGAAGGTGTTGCCGCCGTCGCGCGGGACGATGTTCACCTGGACACCGCCGGTCTCGCTCTCGGCGGCAATGCCGCTCGTCTGAAAGGTGATTTCCTGGACGCTGGCGTTGTTGATCGCGAAGACGCGGAAGCCGCCGCCGGCCCCCATCGCGCGGTTGACGCGCATCCCGTCCACCGTCGGCAGCATGTCGTCGCCGCGCGTGCCGTGGATGGTCCAGCTCGACGTCGTATCCCCTTCGCTGCCGCCCACATCCTGGTTCCTGGCCGGCAGGTTGGCCCCGAGCAGGAGCGCGACGTAGCCGTTGGACGTCTTGCTGACCGGAAGCGCGTCCAGCGTATCCCGCGAGAAGACGTTCTGCGTCCGCACGTTGGAGATGTCCACGACCGGCGCCTCGCCGGTGACGGTGATCGTCTCCTGGAGCTCACCGACGCGTAGCTCGGCGTTGATCGTCGCCGTGAACCCGGTCGTCAGCTCGAGCCCCTCCCGGCGGAAGGTGCTGAAGCCGGGCAGCGTGAAGGTGACGCTGTACACGCCGGGCCGGAGATCCACGATGCGGTACCGGCCCTGGTCGTCGGTGACGACGCTGCGGACCTTTTCAATCAGCGCCGGGCTGGCGGCCTCCACCGTGACACCGGGCAGCACGCCTCCAGACGTGTCTCGGACCATTCCTGCAATTGAGCCGCTGACGGCCGTCTGCGCGGCCGCGGGAACCGGGAGGAGCAGCACACACACGAGCGCGACGACCAGTTTCGACGTAGGCATCTGACCTCCTCGTGTCGTTCGGTACTCCGAAGGTCGAGAAACGCGTCTTCACGCCTGATCCTGTCGAATGAGTGCTGCGGTCGCGGCCGCGATCGAGAGTGGGCCCGGTGTACACCCCTTTCGCCACCTTTGTCAACAACATGGCAGGCAGCGACGGTCAGGGGTTGGTCGTGTGTGGCTGGTGATTATGGTCGTGGCCGGTTGGTGTGGTGTGGTGGTTGAGGACGAACCACGAAGGCTACGAAGAACACGAAACCGATTTTGCGTTTCGTGACCTTCGCGACCTTCGTGGTTCGGGTCTTACTGCGTACCGGCGGCCGGCTTCAGTGTGACCCGCTGCACGCGCCAGTTGCCGGTTTCGCCGACCAACAGCTCGTTCTCGGCGCGGCAGTCGAGCGAGTTGACGGTGCCGAACTCCTTGAGCAGCTTGCCCGCGCGGCCGAACTTGCCGACGATGCGGCCGTCGAGCGTCATCTTGATGATCTCGCCGTCGTAGTCGAGGTTGTTCGGCGGGTTCGAGTTCGAGACGTACAGGAACTCCCGCGGCGCCGGCGTGATGCAGATCGCCCACGGCGAGCCGACGTTCCGGAACTGCGTCTTGAAGTTCCCGTCGGTGTCGAAGACCTGGACCCGGCGGTTCTCGCGGTCGGCGACGTACACGTTGTCCGCCGCGTCAATCACGATCCCCTTCACCACGCGGAACTGCCCCGTCGCCGTGCCGGTCGAGCCCCAGTTCTTCACCCATTTGCCGTTCGGGTCGTACTTCGCGACGCGCGAGTTGCCGAACCCGTCGGTAATGTAGATGTTGCCCTTGGAGTCCCACGCGACGTCGGTCGGGCGGTTGAAGTTCTCACCCGCCGGCCCCGCGCCGGGCAGCGGCGCAGCGCCGCCGCGTCCACCCGCCGGTGCCGCGGCGGCCGCGGGGCCTGCGCCGGCAGCCGGTGCGGGCGGCGGCGCCGGCCGGTTGGGCACGAGCGCGTAGGTGTCGGCGAGTGTGTTGAGCGGCAGGTTCGGCACGCGCATCGCCTCCGGCTTGCGGCCGAAGATCATCTGCACGCGGCCGTTCGGATCGAACTTGATCACCTGGTTCGCCATCTGATCGACGACCCAGACGTTGTCCTGCCGGTCGACGCGCACCTGCTGCGCCTCGAGAAATCCGTACACGCCCTGACCGATCTCGCGAACGAACTTCCCCGTCCGGTCGAACTGCAGCAGCCGCGAGCCGCCGTGCGAGACGTTCCGCGCACCGGCCGTCGTGATGACCGGCGAGCCCGTCCGCGTGTACACGAAGATGTCGCCCTTCGAGTTGGCGGCGACGCCCGCCGCCTCGCCGATGTAGACGTCGCGCGTGAGCATCAGCGGGTCGACCGCGTCGTACGGGATCTCCGGGAAATTCAGCTGCGCCGAGACCGACACCCCGAGCGCGATTGTCACCGCGGCAAGGGAAATGAGAAGCAGACGTTTCATGGCACCCTCCCTTACCGGCTGGACGTCGTCGTAGTCGGACGTAAACGAATCTTTTGCACGCGCCACGCCGAGATCTCGGAGATGATCAGCTCGTCTGGGTTCCGGCAGTCGATGCCGTGCACCGTCTGAAACGAGCCGAGGCCCTTGCCCGCCCGCCCGAACTTGCCGACGATGCGGCCGTCGAGCTCCATCTTGTAGATCTCGCCGGTAATCTCCCACGAGCTCCCCGGTGTGTTCGAGTCAGGGTTCGAGTTCGACGAGAAGAGGTACTGATGCGGCCCGGGCGAGATGCACACCTCCCACGGGTTGCCGACGTTGTCGTAGATCGCCCGGAGCACCAGGTTGTTGTCGAACACCTGGATGCGCTGGTTACCGCGGTCGGCGACGTACACGTTGCCCTGCGCGTCGACGGCCAGCGAGTGCGGCGTGTTGAATTGATACGGCTCGGTCCCCCGCAGGTTGCTGCCCACCTTGCGGAGAAAGCGTCCGTTCTTGTCGAACTTGACCACGCGGTGGTTGATATAGCCGTCGGAGATGAAGATGTTGCCCTGCGGATCCCAGCCGACGTCGGTCGGACGGCCGAAAAGGTACCGCTCGTCGGGCGGCGGGTCGCCCTGCGGCGTCTCGACGGCGCCCTCGACCGCCTCCGCCCGGCGCCCGATCACCATCAGCACCCGTCCCTCGGGGCTGAACTTGATGATCATGTTCGTCCCCTCGTCGACGGCCCACACGTTGTCCTCGCGGTCGACGCGGACCTTGTGCGCGAACTCGAACCCGTAGAGGTTCGGCGTCCACTCGCGCACGAACTTGCCGTTCGGATCGAACTCGAACAGACGCGTGTCGTCGCGGCGGTGGTAGACGAAGATGCTCCCCTTCGAGTTCCGCGCCACGCCCATGCTCTCGCCGAGGTAGACATCGGGCGGCATGGTGAGGAAATTCGGGACCGATTCGAACGGGATTTCGGGGACGTTTTCCGCCCGGGCCTTGTTCTGGGCCGATCCTGCCGTGCCCATCAGCAGAACCGCCAGGGCCACGCAGCCGACGATATATCGCTTCATTCGAGCCTCCGTTGTGCCATACAGGGTATGCCGTAAGGCGGCCGCGGCGCCAGCCGAATTTGACCACCTGGTCGCTCGAGGCGACCTGGTGGCGCGCCGGTCCGGGCGGCTGACGGCTCAGCGGACGAACTTCTCCGTCGTCCCGGTGAGCGCGCCTCCTGCCGGCGGCCGCCACAGGGCGATCCCGTCGAACTGTCTGGCCAGCTCGAGATCCTTGCCCGTAATCCCGCCGGCGCTGTGCGTCGAGAGCGCCACGCCGACGCGCCGGTAGCTCACGGTGAGGTCGGGGTGATGGTCGGCCGCCTCGGCCGCGAAGCCGAGCGCGTTGACGAGCATCAGCGTGACGGGCCACCCGTCGGTCTCGTAGACCCGGCGGATCGCCTTGTCCTCGTAGCGCCAGTTCGGTAACGCGCCGAGCCTGGCCGCAATGT
Source organism: uncultured Bifidobacteriaceae bacterium (assembly GCA_964526235.1). GTDB lineage: Bacteria > Acidobacteriota > Vicinamibacteria > Vicinamibacterales > UBA2999 > MELF01. Next base: position 20,672 of record CAZGLC010000017.1, on the reverse strand, counting down.
CCGTCTCCGAATAGGGCGTCTCTTTCGGTGCCATGCCTACAGCTCCATGCGATAGATCGCCGATTGACCGAAGTTCTCCTCGATTTCCATCTCGATTGCCGTGAGTCCGCGCACCTCGAGCGCGTGCAGCTCGGCCCGCAGGCGATCGGCCAGCAGCTCCGCGAGCATCTCGACGGTGGTGTTGGCCACCGGCAGCAGCGCGCAATCACGGCGCGGAAACACGTACCGCGGCGTGCCATCGACGGCGACGCGCACGGCGTCGCCCTCCTCGACGACAGCGATGCGCTCGCTCTGTGTGGGCAGCAGGACCAGGTGATCGATGTCACGGCAGAGGCCGCGCATGATCCGCTTCAGTTCGAGAAAGTCGAACACGAGCCGGTCGGCCGGATCGAGCGCGCCGTCGACCGTCACGCGGGCGCGGTAATTGTGCCCGTGCAGCCCCTCGCAGCGGTGTCCTGCGTAGGTGATGAAGTGCGCCGACGAGAACACGAGGTCGTCTTTGGTGACCGAGACGCGAAACCGACCGCGCGGAGGCATTGACGCGAATCGTACCACCTGACAGGTCCGGCGCCACAGCGGTAGGATGAGCGTCTCATGCGCCTCGTCACTGCGGCAGGCATCCTTGTCGTGACCGCCCTCTGCTGGCTGTGGATCGTGCCGATGGCGCGCGACATGTACGGGCCGATGAACGGCCCCTCCGCCTGGATGATGACGGGCACGTGGGATCTGCGGTACGCGCTGCTCATCTGGGCCATGTGGGGCGTCATGATGGCCGGCATGATGCTCCCGTCGGCATCGCCGCTGCTGCTGTTGTACGGCACGATGGCGCGCGGCGGCCCCGACGCGGGCTCCGCACTGGGGCGCGTCGCGGCCATGGGTGGCGGGTACCTCCTGGTCTGGCTCCTCTTCAGCGTCGGGGCGACGCTCCTGCAGCGCATTGCCGGCCGTCTGCTCCTCATCACGCCGATGATGGAAACGGCGAGCCCGTGGGTCGGGGGAATGCTGCTCCTGGCCGCCGGCGTCTACCAGTTCACGCCGCTCAAGGCCACGTGCCTGCGGGTATGCCGATCTCCGCTGTCGTTCATCATGGAGCGCTGGCGCGGCGGCGCGCTCGGCGCGTTCCGGATGGGCCTCGACCACGGGCGCTACTGCCTCGGATGCTGCTGGGCGCTGATGCTGCTCCTCTTTGCCGGCGGCGTGATGAACCTCTGGGTCATTGCGGCGCTCACCGTCTTCGTGCTGGTCGAAAAGCTCGCGCCCTTCGGCGTGCACAGCGGCCGCCTGGCCGGCGTGGCGCTCATCGGCCTCGGGCTCTGGATGTGTGTCCCGTGAGCGCCCCCGCCGCCTTAGCTATTGCCCCAGTTCACCTCTGAGGCGCTGGCGAAGCGCCCGGTCGGCCAGTCGACGCGCAGGTCGCCGTGTTCCGCCCGGATCCCCTGCGTCGTCGCCACCGCGCCGTCGTTCCAGAACAACCCGCCTTTCGGAAAGACGATGTGCACTTCCTTGTCGTTGCCGGTGACGGGGTCCTTGAGCGGCGTCAGCCGCATCTCGATCGCGCCCGCCACGCGGACCGACGAGCGCTCGCCGGCGACCGTGATCTCGACGGCCTTCCGGATCGGCCCGTCGAAGCGCGTGATCGTCCCGGCCAGCGCTTCCCACGGCATGCCGCCCATCTTGCCCGACAGGATGGTCGCGAACGCGTCGACCTGCTCCTGGCTCGCCTTCTCGTCCACGAAGAGCGCGACGTGCCCGTTCCCTTCGTGAATCGCCTTCGGGTACCTGAAGATGATCGCCGCGCGCAGGCCGTTCAGCGAGACGTTGCCGAACGTGCCGTCCTTCACCTCGGTCCCGAAGATCCCTTCGCAGTTGCCCTCGTTCGGGATCCCGCCGAACTGACAGTTGCAGCCGTGCGGGCAGTTGCACGCCTCAATCCAGCTTGCCTTCAGACGCCAGGGCGTCCGTCCAGCGGTTGCAGCGGCCATGTCATCACCTCCGAATAGACGCGCGCCTACTAGCGCGGCTGCGGCACGATGCGCAGATACGGCTTCGGCGCCTTCCACCCCTGCGGGTAGACCTTCTTCGCCTCGTCGTCCGAGACCGACCCGGCGATGATCACGTCGTCGCCGTGCTTCCAGTTCACCGGCGTCGCCACCTTGTGCTTCGCGGTGAGCTGGAGCGAATCGATCACGCGCAGCACCTCGTCGAAGTTGCGCCCGGTCGTCATCGGATACGAGATGACCAGTTTGATCTTCTTGTCGGGCCCGATCACGTACACGTTGCGGACGGTCTGGTTGTCGGCCGGCGTGCGCCCTTCGCAGGTGCCGACGAGATCGGCCGGCAGCATGCCGTACAGCTTGGAGATTTCCAGGGTCGGGTCGCCGATCATCGGAAAGTTGGGCGCGTAGCCCTGCGTCTCCTTGATGTCGTTCGCCCACTGCGCGTGACGGTCGACCGGATCGACGCTCAGGCCGATGATCTTCACGTTCCGCTTGTCGAACTCGGGTTTCAGCTTGGCCATGTACCCGAGCTCGGTCGTGCACACCGGCGTGAAATCCTTGGGGTGGGAGAACAACACCGCCCACGAGTCGCCGATCCACCCATGGAACTTGATGCGCCCCTGGGTGGTATCCGCCTCGAAGTCAGGAGCAATGTCGCCAATACGAAGAGTCATCGAACGCCTCCTTGCAGAACCTCGGAATCATACAGCGAACTCATAGCCGAGCTTATAGCCCGGTCGATCACCGCTAGAATCGCCACCGCACGCCCGCGTTGAGCGTCCGCCCCTCGAGCGGGGCCCAGGCGTCGACGGTCCACCGCCCGTCGGATGCACGGACCGGCCTCACGAGCGGGTGCTCCCGCGTCTGCCGCACGTCGCCGAGATTCTCGACGTTGACGTAGACGCGCGAGCGCCCCACCGCCCAGTCGATCAGCCCGCCGTAGAGCAGGTGCGGAAAGCCGACGCGCCGGAATGGGTTCTCGTCGAGCGCCTGCCGCCCCGTGTAGAACACCTCGAAGCCGATGCGCGCCGGGCCCACCTGCTTCAGCAGGTCGAACGTCGCCGAATGGCGCGGGTTCAGCGGCACCTCTCGCCGACGGCCTCCATCCGGTTCGGTCGACCACAGAAACATGTGCGTGAGAATGACGTCGATGTCGCCTTCGCGGCGGAAATGAGCGATGAGCTCGGTGCCGCGTGTGATCGTCTCACCGTCGAGATTGACGATGGCGACGGGAGCATCCAACCGGCCGGTCTCCTGCACGTCGAGTGCGCCGTGAATTCGAGAATAGAAGACCGTGGCCGTGACGTCGAACGGCCTGCGCGTCCACGTAACGTCGGCCGACACGCTGTCGGCCCGTTCCTCGTCGAGCGTGCCGAGCGGCATCACGGGCGTCAGCCCGGTGGCCTCCGTCTCCTCGGTGAAGGGCGTCGGCGCGAAGTAGCCGCGTCCGGTCGACACGCGCATCGTCCACGCCTCGTCGGGCCGGACGAGCACCGACACCCGCGGGCTCACGAAGGTGCCGAACTCGCTGTGCGTGTCGACGCGCGCGCTCCCCGAGAGCGTGAGCCGCGGCGTCAGGCGGAACTCATCCTGCACAAACACCCCCGGCACGGCATAGGCGTAGTCGAACCGCGGCACCTGCCGCGACCGGAACCGGTCGCCCTGCACCGCTCCGCCGGCCACCCAGGTATGGCGGCCGTCGGTGCCCGTCAACGAGACCTCCCCGAACAGCGTCTGATGGCTGTCCTCCTCCTCGACGGCGCCGAACGTATGCGTGTGGTGCTGTGCCGTGCCGCTGCCTCGAGCCGCCAGCACTCGCCCGCCGGCCGTCGTCATGCGCCAGACGGCGCCGCCGTCGATCCGCGTGGAGCCGAGCTTCTCGGGAAACGCCCGGCCGTCGGGCGCCTGCCGTCCCGGGGTCGTTCCGCCGCGGCGCTCCTCGCCCATCGCGCCGACCGCCACGAGCAGCGAGCGGCCCGCCTCGTCGCTCCAGAAGAACCGCGGCCGCGCAACGGCACGCCGATAGGTCGGCAGGTCCGTCCAGCCGTCTTCATCGAGATCGGACCGCTGCTGCATGTGCACGCCGCCGACGAACGTGTAGCCCCAGCGGTCGTTCAGCGGTCCCGCGAGCCAGTTGACCACGTCCGCCCCACCGTGGCTGGTGGCGTTGACGAGCACCTCCCGCTCGCGCCCGGCCGCGGGCGGCCGGCGCGACACGAGATTGACGACGCCGCCGATCGCCGACATGCCGTAGAGCGCGGAGGCGACGCCCTTGATCACTTCGACCTGGCCGAGGTCCATCGGCGGAATCTGCAGCAGCCCGATCGATCCCGTCTGCCCGCCGTAAAGCGGCAGGCCGTCGGCGAGGATCTGCGTGTACCGGCCCCGCAGGCCCTGAATGCGCACCGACGCCCCGCCGAGCGACGGCGACGTCGTCTGCACGCGGAGGCCGTTGGTCTCGTTGAGCAGCATCGAGACGTCGCCCGGCGTCATCATGATCTTTTCCTGGACCTCTTCGCCCGGGACGACCTCGACGCGCATCGGCTGATCCTCGAGGCGCGTGTTTGTTCTGGTGGCGGTGACGATCACTTCCTCCTCGACCTCGAGGGACTCCTCGAGCTCGACGAGAACCTGCTGCGTCTGGCCGGCGGCCACCGTGACCGAGGAGGTGACGGGCGCGAAGCCTTCGTTGACGACGGTGATCGCGACGGCCCCGGCCGGCACCGGCGCCATGACGATGCCGTCGGCGCCGGTCCTGAAGGTGACGCCGTTGACGACGACTTCCGCATCGGCGACGGGAACGCCGTCCGCGTGCACCTCGACCCGCACGGCTGTGGGTGTCTGCGCGGCGACAGCGGGAGACAGCACAACCAGGAAGAGAGAGAAGAGCATCGGAGAGATTGTATGAAATGCCCCGGCGCATGAAGGTTTGACATACGATCGAGGTGTGGACGACGCCGGAACGCCCGCGGATCCGGGATCGCCGCTGCTCCAGCGCCTACTGTCGCTCCGTCCGCGCGCGGTGTGGCGTTCGCGCAGCAACCAGCCGCAGGCAAAGGAAGCGCTCCGCCTGTGCGAGGCTCTGCTGTCGGAGCGCGGCGAGGTCTCCGGCGCGCGCGTCGCCACCGATCTCATCGCCGCGTACCGGACGCTCGACACGGCCGGGCGCGACGCGTTCTTCGATCTGCTCAGCGAGTCCTTCGTGCCGGATCCGGCCGAGGCGGCCCGGGCGGCCGACGCCTACCGCGCCGCACCGTCGGCCGAGACGCTGCTCCGGCTGCGAGGCGCGGCCGAACCGCTGCGGCAGGAGCTGTTCCGGCGGTGGAATCTCGCGCCCGGCGGCACCAGCGCACTCGTCGAGATGCGGCGGGATTTGGTGGCGACGCTGCGCGCGCACCCGGAGCGGGCGGCGCTCGACGCAGACCTCGCGCATCTGTTCCGCTCGTGGTTCAACGGCGGCTTCCTGACGCTCCGGCGGATCGACTGGCGCACCTCCGCCTCGGTGCTCGAGCGGCTCATCGCCTACGAAGCCGTGCACCAGATTCAGGGCTGGGACGACCTGCACCGCCGGCTCGAGGCCGACCGGCGCTGCTATGCGTTCTTCCATCCGGCCCTGCCCGACGACCCGCTGATTTTCATCGAGGTGGCGTTGACCGAGCGGATGAGCCACGCCGTGCGGCCGCTGCTCGATCCGCGCGCGCGTGTGCTCGACCCGGCGCGCGCCCGCTGCGCGGTGTTCTACTCGATCACCCACTGCCAGGAAGGGCTGCGCGGCATCTCGTTCGGCAGCCTTCTCGTCAAGCAGGTGGTCGAAGATCTGAAACTGAGCCTGCCTCGCGTCAAGACGTTCGCGACCCTCTCACCGGTCCCGGATTTCCGGAAGTGGCTCGGCACGAGGACCGCGCCGGGCGCGCCGCCGCTCCATCGTGCGGTCGAGGACTTTCTCGCCCGCTTCGAGTCGCGCCCGGTGGTGCTGACCGACACGGTGCCTTCGGAAGTGCGGAAGGCGCTGCTGCAGCTCTGCGCGCATTACCTGCTCCACGCCAGGCAGGGCGCCGTGCCGTACGATGCCGTCGCGCGGTTCCATCTGGCCAACGGCGCGCGCCTGGAACGGCTCAACTGGCTCGGCGATACGTCCGCGGCCGGCATCCGCCGTTCGTTCGGCCTGATGGCCAACTACCTGTACCGGCTCGACGACCTGGAGGGCAATCACGAATCGTACGCGCGCGACCACCGCGTGATCGCGTCGCGCGAGATCGAGGCGCTCGCGGGCCGCCGCGCCGGCTGGAAGGCGTCCTAGCCGGTAGGCGGCAGCCGGTAGCACGGTTCCTGGTTCCTGGTTCCTCGTCTCTGAACGGTGCATTGAAGAAATGACTTCCGAATCGGCTTGCAAGCACTAAACTCATCTTAGCTTAGCTAATGGACTTAGTCTATAATAGCTAGACATGGTGAAACGGACAACGGTGAACGTCCACGAGGCCAAGACCCACCTGTCCCGCTTGCTCGAGCGTGTCGCAGCCGGAGACGAGGTAGTGATTGCCAAGGCGGGTAAGCCGGTCGCCCGTCTGGTGCCGATGGCCACCCCCGGGAAGCGGCCGCTCGGGCTCGATGCGGGCAAGGTCTGGATTGCGGATGACTTCGACGCGCCGCTACCGGATGACGTGCTGGACGAGTTCGAGCAGTGAGAGTGCTCCTCGACACCCAGTGCTGGTTGTGGCTGGCCGCAGCACCCGACCGTCTGTCTGCGTCGTCGCGCGCACTCCTCGAGAGCACCGAAAACGAGTTGTATCTGTCTGCCGCAAGCGCCTGGGAAATCGCGATCAAGCACGCGCGCGGAAGGCTCGAGCTGCCGGAACCGCCGTCCGGGTACGTGCCGTCGCGGATGACGCTCCTCCGCACGCTGCCCTTGTCCGTTGAGCACGCGCACGCGCTGCAGGTGTCGCTACTCCCGCCGCATCACCGCGACCCCTTCGATCGCGTTCTCATCGCGCAGGCACAACTGGAAGACTTGCCGCTGCTGACTGCGGACCGCGTCTTCAACCGGTACGACGTCGCGACCATTCCCGCGTAAGCACCCGCACGCCGGCGTTGCCCGTCTTGTTACACTGAGAAATCGATGGGGATCTTTCCGTTGATCGCGGTGCTCGGCGCGTTCGTCGCGGGCTGCTCGACCAAGGTGGCGGAGGCGACCACTGGTCCGTCGCAAACGGCCCAGCTGCGGCCGATCGTGGCGTTCGGCGACAGCCTGACGTCGGGCTACGGGCTGCCGCGGGAGCAGGCCTATCCCGCTGCGCTCGAGCGGGTGCTGCACGCCGCCGGCCTGCCGCTCCGCGTCGTCAACCACGGCGTGTCCGGCGACACGACGGCGCGCGCGCGTCGCCGGCTCGACGCGGCGCTGGCCGACGAGTACGGCGTGCCGCTCGTGCCGTTTCTGCTGGACGGGGTCGTCGGCAATCAGGCCATGCTGCAGCCCGACTTCGTGCACGCGAATGCGGCGGGAGCGGCCCGGATCGCGCAGACGATCTGGAGCTACCTTCAGCCGCTCGCGCGTCGGGCGGCGGCAGGCGCGATCGCGATCCGACTCACCTCAATCCCACTCGTGCTCGACGCCGTCGCCGCGCGCCTTGTCGCCGTGCATCGGCGTGATGAACCCGAGCAGGCAGCCGTTGGTGCCGTCGCGCAGCACGTGGCAGCGCACGCGGATGCGGTCGCCCACGCGCACGTCCTCGCGCTTCACGCCGTTCTGCATGATCGCGTTCGGGCCGGCGGCCTCGAGCGCCCACGTCGTCGTCTCCCCCTTCTCGTCCTTGACGTCGACGTAGACCCAGGAGTGCGGCAGGATGAAGTGCACTTCGCGGACCGTTCCGTCGAGCGTCGACCACTTCGTGATTTCGTACGCGCTGTGGGAATGGTGGGCCCACAGCGGCAGGGCCAGCACCACCGCACACGCGGACGCAAGGCCGATGGATCGGAGCTGCATGGTCGCCCTCCTCCTCAGACGTGATGATTACCGGACGCGCGGAGGCGGCGGGTACCCGTTCGAGTAGAGCTGGGTGCCCTGCCACTCGTAGCGCACCGGCCTCAGATCCTTGTCGAGGAATCGCACCGAAATCTGGAACAGTCCCGGCGCCGGTGCACCTCGCGGCACAGTGGCCTCCAGAACGTACAGCCGGTTCTCGTGCATGTGCACGACGCTGAAGGTGCGCGACCCGTCGGCGTTGGTCAGGTGGATCTCGTGGCCCTCCACGCGATCCGAGTTGTAGTGCGCATAGTGCGTCAGCGTGGCGCCGTCGCGCTTCATGAACGTCCACGACGCATACACGAGCGCGCCCCGCATCTCCTCCGCGCCGTCGTCCTGGCACTGATCGCCATCTCCGCCGTCGGCCTTGCATTTCTCGTTGCGTGCGGCGTGCAACGCAATGGCGTCGTTGTAGTCGACCACCGTGACCGAGTAACGCGAGCCGCCGCTGGCGAGCGCGTATACGCGTGCCGGCAGTGTGATTCGATATTCCGTCGGCCAGGTCGTCACCTGCACGGTGGGCTGACCGGGGAAACTGATGCTGAAGAAATCCTGCTTGCTGACGAATTCGGTCCAGACGGAGCCCTGCGCGAGTGCGAGCCCCGACAGGCAGACCGTCGCGACCGAGGTGAGTAGTACGCGGCGCATGGTGAGTCCTCCCGCCGCGCGTAGTTTACCGGAGAATCCCTGAGCCCGGGCTTCGGGCTCTGGGCCTTGGGTGTTGGGATTTGGGCTTTGGGATTTACTCGGCCGACTCGAATGCCTCGGTGACAGCCGCGCCATCCCACTCGGCGGGCGTCTCGAGGCCGAGCAGCCAGAGCACGGTCGGCGCGGTATCGAACGTCTGAATCGGCACGTTCTTCAGCAGGCCCGCGCTGACGCCCTGCCCCCAGGCAATCCAGGGAATGGTGATGTCGAGCGGGTCGCTCGTGCCGTGATCGCGGCCATGGCCGCCGTGATCGGCGGTGACGAGCAGCGAATAGTTCCCCTTGCCGTACGCCGTGTCGGCCGCCTCGACGAGCGCGCCGAGCGCGTCGTCGGCGTCCTCGACCGCGCGCCCATACGCGTCGCTCATCCACCCCGAGCTGTGTCCGGCGCGATCCGGATCGGACAGATGAACGAACAACAGGTTCGGACGCTCCTTCGCCAGATACGACCGGACATCCGCCATCGTGCGGTCGCTCGACCAGCGGCCGAACCAGCCTCCTGGCGCCTGCGAATAGTCGAGTGTGCCGGGGCGCTGCAGCGGCTCGAACTTCGACTTGCTGAAAAAGGCCGCCGTCTGGTATCCGTGCGCGCGCGCCACGCTGAACACGGTCGGAAACTCGACCACGTCGGTCTTGGCGCTGAGGACGTTGTTCCAGAAGACACCGTGATCCTCGGGCGGCTCGCCGCTCAGCATCGACGTATGCGACGGCAGCGTCTTGCTCGGCATGATGGTGCGCGCCCCCAGCGAGTAGCTCCCCTCGCGCATCAGCCGCTCGAGCGTCGGCGTCTTGTACTCCCCGATCGCGTCGGGCCGCAGACCGTCAACCGAGACGAGGACGACGTTGCGCGTCAGGCTCGCGAAGGGCAGGGCCGCGCGCGGCGGCTCGCCCGGACGCGCGATGACGTAGTGCGGCGCGCACGCGGACACGAGCGCCAGCGGCGCAGCCAGGAGGGCAACGGGGACGAACGATCTCATGCGGCTGTGCTTAGCCAGCCCCAGCGGGCGTGCGTAGCGCAGGTACATAGTCGGGACCACCACCATGTTCAGCAGTGTTGACGTCATCAGCCCGCAGAGAATCACGATAGCCATCGGCGTCTGTATCTCGCTCCCGGCCTTGCCGCCGCCGAAGGCCAGCGGTACCAGGGCCAGGCCGGCGGCGAGGGCGGTCATCAGGATCGGGATGAGACGCTCGCGGGCGCCTCGCTCGACGGCCTCCCGGAAATCGGTGACGCCCTCCGCCGTCATCAAGTGCTGGATGTGCGACACGAGCATGATGCCGTTGCGCGTGGCGATCCCGAACAGGGTGATGAAGCCGATCATCGACGCCACGCTCAACACCCCGCCGGCCAGATACACGCCGGCCACGCCGCCGATGAGCGCGAGCGGCAGGTTGAGCATCACGAGGAGCGCGTCGCGCGGACGGCCGAACGCGAGGACCAGCAGCATGAATACGCCGGCGATGACGCCGATCCCGAGTACGAGCAGGCGGCGCGACGCGCTCTGCTCGCTCTCGAACTGCCCCCCGTACTCGACGCGGTAGCCGGACGGCATCGGTACCGTGCGGGCGACAGCGGCGCGCATGTCCTCGACCACGCTGCCGAGGTCCCGGCCCGCCACGTTGCTCGAGACCACGATCCGCCGCTGGACGTTCTCGCGGAGGATCATGTTCGGGCCCGTTTCGCGGCGCACGTCGGCGAGCAGCCTGATCGGCACCGGCCCGCCGTTCGGGGTGTCGACCGGCAGATCCGCGAGGCGCTCGAAATCGGCCTGCGCGGCGGGATCGAACTTGACGACGAGGTCGAAGGCGGTCGAGCGATCGAAGATCCGTCCGACGACCGCGCCGGCGAGGCTCGTTTCGACCGCTTCGGCCACATCGTTCGGCCGCAGGCCGTACCGGGCAATCGCCGCCCGGTTCAGGACGAAGCGCACGACGGGCACCTCCGTCTGCTGTTCCAGCGACACGTCGACCGCGCCGGGAACGCCCGTCATGGCATCTCGCACCTGCTCACCCAGGCGGCGCAGCGTCAGGAGATCGTCGCCGACAATCTTGACCGCGATGTTCGCCCGCGTGCCCGACAGCATGTGGTCGATCCGATGGGAGATCGGCTGCCCGATTGTCACATTCGTGCCCGGCAAACCGGCAAACGCACGCCGCAGCTCCGCCAGCAGCTCTTCACGCGGCCGGCCGGTGTCGCGCAGGCCGACGTCGATTTCGGCCGCCTCGACGCCCTGCACGTGCTCGTCGTACTCCGCGCGGCCGGTCCGGCGCGCGGTCGCCACGACTTCGGGCTGCGCCAGCAGGATCTGCTCCACGCGGCGGCCGATCTCATCGGACTTGGCGAGCGACGTCCCCGGCAGCGTGTTCGCCTGGATGGTCAGCGTGCCTTCGTTGAATTCCGGCAGAAACGCGGTGCCCAGCCGCGTCATCGCCGCCACGGCGCCGACGAGCAGCACGGCGGCGACGCCGATCACCAGTCTCGGGTGATCGAGCGCCCGCGGCAGATCCCGGGCGAAGCGCGCCTTGAGCGTCCGCGCCAGCCAGCCTTCGTGGCCGCGCAGGATCGAGCGCGCGCCAGGCAGGAACGCGTAGCTGAGCGCCGGGGTGACTACGATGGCCACGACGAGCGAGGCCGTCAACGCCACGATGTACGCCACGGCCAGCGGCGCCAGGAGCCGTCCCTCCACGCCGGACAGGCCGAAGATCGGGAGGAACACGAGCACGATGATGACGGTCGCAAACACGATCGAGGTGCGGATCTCGAGCGTCGCGTCACGGACCACCGCGGAGGTCGGTTGCTGCTCCGCCGGCGGCCTGGCCGCGTTCTCCCGCAGCCGGCGCACCACGTTCTCCACGTCGATGATCGCGTCGTCGACGAGCGCGCCGATCGCGATCGCCATGCCGCCGAGCGTCATCGTGTTGATCGTGGCGCCGAAGGCGCGCAGCACGAGCACCGCCGCGGCCAGCGAGAGCGGAATCGCGGTCAGCGTGATCGCGGCCCCGCGGAGATTCGCGAGAAACAGGATGACGATCGCGACGACCAGCAGGCCGCCGTCGCGCAGGGCGTTGACGACGTTCTGGACCGCCACCTCGATGAAGTCCGACTGGCGGAAGATCCGGCGATCGATCGTCATCCCCTGCGGCAGCTCCTCCTGCAGCGCGTCGAGCTCGACATCCAGGCGCCGGGTCAGCGCGACCGTATTGGCGTCGGGCTGCTTCAGGACGCCGACGATGACCGCCGGCCGGCCGTTGCGCGACCCTTCGCCTCGCTTCAGGGCGGGCCCCTCCCGGACGACGGCGATGTCGCGCACGAGCACCGGGCGTTCGCCGCGCAGCGCCACGACCGTTTCGGCGATCTCCGCCGGGGTCCGCGCGCGGCCGATCGTCTGCAGCACGTACTCCTGCGGGCCCTCCATGTAGATGCCCGCCGAGGTGTTCTGGCTCGCCCCCCGAACCGCGTCCAGCAGCTCCGTGACCGTGATGGTGTTCGCGCGCAGCTGATCGGGATTCGCCACGACCTGGAACTGCCGTTCGGCGCCGCCGATCGGCGTCACCTGCGACACCCCCGGCACCGCGAGCAGACGGCGGCGCACGACGGTGTCGGCGACGGTCCGGAGCGTGAGCGGATCGTCGGCCTCCGACGAAATCGCGAAGAACAGGATCTCGCCCATGATGGACGAGATGGGCGCCAGGATCGGCCGCTCGACCTGCGGCGGCAGGCTCGCGCTCACGAGCGCCAGCTTCTCGGCGACGATCTGGCGCGCGAGGAAGATGTCGGTGCCCCAGTCGAACTCCACCCAGACGACGGCAATCCCGACCGCGGTCGCCGAGCGCACCCGGCGCACGTCGGAGGCGCCGTTGATCGCCGCCTCGATCGGAAACGTGACGAGCGTCTCCATCTCCTCGGGCGCCATCCCGCGGCCTTCGGCGAGGATCGTGACGGTGGGTGCGGTCAGGTCGGGGAACACATCGACCGGCATGCCGCGGGCGGTCCACGCGCCTGCGCCCGCCAGCAGGATCGACAGCGCGAGCACCATCCAGTGGTGGTCGATCGACCATTGAATGAGTCGTCTCATCTCAGTGCACGTGCCCCTCTGCCGGCAGGCCGCCGGCCGCCGCCGCGAGCTGCACGTCGTAGGCGCCACGCGTCACGACGCGCTCGCCCGGCACGACGCCGCTCGCCAGGCCGACGAGGTTGCCGTCGCGTGACGCGATCTCGACGAACCGCCGTACGAATTGCTCGCCGCCGATCTGCACGAAGACATACGGCCGTCCGGCTTCCATGAGGACCGCCTCCTTCGGCACCGTGGGCACGCGCCGCCGCTCGCGCCCGTAGAGCACCGCGGTCCCGCCCTGGCCGATCAGCAGCCGCTCGCCGGGGTTGGTCACGTCCATCTGGAGCGGCAGCGCGCGCGTCGCCGCGTCGAGAACGCCGGCATCGTGCACGTGGCGGGGCTCCAGCACGACCGGGTCCCCCATACCTGGGATCTCCAGTTCGACTCCCGCCACTTGCCGCGCCGTCGCGACGTCCGCCGCCTGGACCTGCACCTCCAGCTCCACGCGATCGGTCCGGACGATCCTGAACAGCTCCGCGCCTTCCTCGTAGGCCGCTCCGAGCGTCGCGGACACCGCGGCCAGCCGTCCCGCGATGGGCGCCACGAGCGCGAACCGATTGCCGCTGGCGGTGCCGCCGCCGGTCCGCAGCGTCTCGTCCCACTGCGCGTGACGGGCCTCGGCGGCGCGCAGACGCGTCTCCGCAATCGCCGTGGCGCGTCGTGCGTCCTCGACGCGCCGCGCGGGCACCGCGCGCTCGGCCAGCAGCCGTTCGGCGCGGCCCTGTTCGATCCGCGCCGCCTCGAGCGCCGACTGCGCCTCGGCCACGTCGGCCGCCAGCGTGGCGCGGTCCGCGCCCGCCGACAGCCGCGGCTCGATCCACGCCAGCGTCTGGCCGATGCGCACGCGGTCGCCAATCGACGGCAGCGAAGCGGCCGTCAGCCGGCCCGCCGCCGGCGCGGCCACCACGGCCTCGCCGCCCGGCAGCGGGTGCACCATGGCCGGCGCACGAATCGACGTCCGCACCTCGGTGTCCTGCACGAGCGCGGTGGCGAACCCGTTGGTCCACTGCGGCTCTTTCAGATAGGCGATCGCCGCCGCGTCCTCCTGCGCGTGCTGCCCGGCGTCGGCAACGGCCGCTGCCTCATCGGCGAACACGGTGATCGCCCCGAGGTCGTGGCGATCCGACAGGTTCGGCGCCTCGACGATGAGCACCCAGTTGTACCGACCAGCGGACGGCGAGGCGCCTTCGACGCGGAACACGCCGGGACGCGACGGCGCGTTTCCCTGCAGTACGAGAGGAGTCCCGCCGGACTCGGGCGTAAATTCTAGACTCGGCTGTCCTGCCGTCATCGCCGAGAAATCGCTGAGCCGCGTCAGGTGCACGGCGTACAGGGCCGTCTGCCCCGCAACGAGCGGCGGGTACTCCATGAAGAGCTCGGTCTTGTCCGTCCAGTGGGTCACGTCCAACGTGGGTAGCTCGGCCTCGGCACCTTCAACCGGCGTGCCTTCCCGCGCGCAACCGCCGAAGCCGAGCGCGGTCGCGAGCGCCGCCAACAGGATCGTTGTTCTCATAGAGGAATCTCCCAGCCGGTTGCGAACTCGAGCTCGATTTCCGCCTGGCGCACAGCGAAATCGAGCGTCGTCTGACGGACGCGGGCGGACGCGCCGACGCGATACGCGTCCAATAATTCGAGGATGCCTCGCTCGCCGGCGTCATAACTCACCTGCGCGATCCGCTCGATCTGCGCCGCGCTGTTCACGGCCGCCGAACGATACCGGTCGGCCGCCGCCCGCCGCTGCAGGACGGCCTCGCGGAGGGCTGCCACCTGGCCTCCCAAGACCGCGCGAAACGACGCCGCGCCAGCCTCGGCCTGGGCCGCGCGCGCCGCCGCCAACGCCCGTTCGGGACGGGCACGATCGAAAAGGGGAATCGAGGCATGTACGGCGATCACAGGCCCGATAGCCCCCTCGCCGATCGTGACCGCGCTGCCGGTGCCGCTACTCGAGGCTGTCGATGATTTCGTCCCCACGAAGATTTCGGGCTCCGGCAGCCGGCTCCGGTCGGCCGCTCGGCCGGCGAAACGCGCCGCCTCGATCTCGTGCCGAAACGCGAGGAGATCGCCGCGCGCCGACTCGGCCTGCTCGAGCAGCGCCGCGAGTGCGGGCACAGCGGGCGCCGACGCGGGACGGCCGACCGCAACAATCTGCGACGGATCAGCGCTGTCGGCGAAGAAGCTCGCCAGCGTCGCCTGCGCGCGCGCACGTTCCGTGGCGGCAATCACGAGATCGCTTTCCACGTCGAGCACTTCGCGCTCGGCACGGAGTCGATCGAATCCGGCGGCGTCCCCCTCGCCTTCCCGTATCCCCAGAACGTCGCTCAGCTCGCGCAGACGGTCCCGCGCCGTGGCCAGCTCGCGCTCCCTGATCTGCGCCGCCACGAGCTCCGCAAAGGCGAGTCGCAGGTCGGCCCTTAGGCGCCGTACGTCATCGTCTGCACGGCTCGAGCTGGCGGCCACCAGCGCCGACGCCGCCTGCACTTCAAGACCCCGCCGGCCGGTGATCGGCAGGGGCTGCGACACCGTGACGTAGTGTTCGGTCACCCCGGCGACCGACTGCCGGTCCCAGTTCACGCGTGGGTTGGGCCACCGCCCGGCCGACAGGACGTCGACACGCGCGATATCGATCCCTGCGCGGGCGGCCCGCACGCGCGGACTGTCGGTCGAGAATCGCGCCAGGGCATCCGATTCGGTGAGCATCAACGACTGCGCGCCGGCACTGGACGACGCAAGGACGACGGCCAGGGCGGCCAGGGAAACCGCTCTACGCATAACACCTCGGCACTGAATGGACACGACACGGGATCCGGGATCCGGGATCCGGGATCCGGGGTTCTTGGTTCCGGGTTCGTGGGACAGACGGCGACTACGCCGTCAGATCAGGACGGAAGGGGTGGGAGGGGCGCGAGATTGAGCGCGGCCGAGGTCGGGTGGACTGTGGCTCCGCACGAGCTCCCGCGGCCGGTGGGGACCGGATTCGAGGAGCGGCGCCAGCGTGAAGCGCGCCAGCGGCAACGACGGGGTGGCAACCATGGGCGCGGTGACCGCGACGAAGATCTGCAGCCGGATCGTCTGCTCGGGGGCGTCCGGCGAC
>CAZGLC010000017.1:0-4643 GCA_964526235.1 uncultured Bifidobacteriaceae bacterium | reverse complement strand
AAGCCGGACGCTACGTACCCGTGTACGTGGTCTCCGGCTCGAGCCGGACCCTGCGGGTGTCCACCGACGTGCGCATGGACGGCCGCGGCGTCGTGGTGATCGCCGTGATGGCCGTCGAGGTGGGCATGCACGAGCGGCGCACACCACGCGCCCACCTGCAGGGCGGCGCAGAGTCCCGAGGCGATCAGTCTGCGTGCCACTGGGTGCATTGTTCCGGTTCGGTGCATGCGAGTCAAGGCGCCTGAAGATTTCCTGACTTCCTGTTCAGGAAGCGCAATGGGTTGGGAGGATCCCGGATCCCGGATCCCGGATCCCGGATCCCGGATCCCGGGTCCCGGATCCCGGGTATGTCAGAATGCGGGTGTCCCATGCGAACCCTGCACTGGTTGTTCCTCGTCAGCGTGGCGCTCTTTATCAGCGGCATCGGCTTCGTCATCGCCGGCGCCCGGGCCGCGCGACAGGGCGCCCCCGCCGCCGAGGCGCCGGCGACGACGCCGGTCGCCACCGTCGCGCAGATCATGAACGGCATCGTGCAGCCGAACGCCGCCGCCGTGTACAACGCCGTGGCGACCTACATCAACGCCGACGGCATCAAGGAAGTCGCGCCGCAGAACGACGAGGAGTGGGCCGCCATCGGCGCGAACGCGGCGGCGCTCATCGAGTCGGGCAATCTCCTGCTCCTCGGCAATCGCCTGATCGACGAAGGCGACTGGGTTAAGATGACGCGCGCGTTCATGGACGCGGCGCAGGCGGCGCTCGAGGCGACGGAAGCGAAAGACAAGGACGCCATCCTCGACGCCGGCTCCACGCTCAACGAAACGTGTGAGACCTGCCATGCCAAATATCAGCGGCAGTAAATCAGCAGACGGGATCCGGGGGCCGGGATGCGGGATCCGGAGGTTCTGGGTTCCGAGTTCGTTTCGGATCCCGGATCCCGGATCCCGGATCCCACTCATTGCGGCCGTGTTCGTGCTCGTCGCTGCGGCCGCCGACGCGCACGGCGTTGCCGGCAAGGACGCGGTCTACCTGCAGGGTCTCCAGGGCCAGGCGATCGGCCCCCTGATGTACCTCGGCGCCAAGCACATGGTGACCGGCTACGACCATCTGCTGTTTCTCGTCGGCGTCATCTTCTTCCTGTACCGGCTCCGCGACGTACTGCTGTACGTCAGCCTCTTCACGATCGGCCACAGCCTCACGCTGCTCGGCGGCGTCCTCGGCGGCATTTACGCCAATCCGTACATCATCGACGCCGTCATCGGCTTCTCCGTCGTTTACAAGGCGTTCGAGAATCTGGACGGCTTCAGGCGCTTCTTCGGCGTGCAGCCCGACACGCGGCTCGCCGTGCTCGTCTTCGGTCTGTTCCACGGCTTCGGCCTCGCCACCAAGCTCCAGGAGTTCGCGCTGACGCCCAACGGGCTCGTCGCCAACATCGTCAGCTTCAACGTCGGCGTCGAGCTCGGGCAGGGACTGGCGCTGACCGGCATCCTCATCGCGCTGACCTACTGGCGGACGCGCAGCGGCTTCCTCCATTACGCCTTCGCCACCAACGCGGTCGTGATGGCATGCGGATTCCTGCTCATCGGCTACCAGCTGTCCGGTTATTTCCTGGCGGTGTGACGTCATGACTGACGAGAGAACCCAGATCTCGGAGATCCGGCACCGCATCGCCGCGGCGGCCGGCGCGGCGCTTCTCGCCGCAGGACTCATCCTTGTGATGTTCGTTCTTCCCGCTGAATTCGGCGTCGACCCGCTCGGCACGGGCACCCGTGTGGGCCTGCTCGATCTCGGGCTGACGGGGCAGCAGGTGGAAGCGCTCGAGCAGGCGGCTGCTTCCGGCGACGCGGGCCAGGCCACGCTCGTCGTCCCGCAGGAGCGGGCGTTTCAGGCCGAGACCGTTGAATTCACGGTCGGCCCGCGCCAGGGGATGGAATACAAGTACCGGCTCGACAAGGGCGAAGCGCTGCTCTATGCGTGGCGCACGCCGGCGCCGGTCGCCTACGAGTTCCACGCCGAGCCGGACGGCGGACCGCGCGGCTACGCGCAGACCTACGAGAAGGCGCAGGCGAGCCAGGCATCGGGCACGCTGACGGCGCCGTTCTCGGGCATCCACGGCTGGTACTGGGAGAACCTGAGCGATCAGGCCATCACGGTCACGCTGACGACGGCCGGGTACTACAACATCTCGCACGAATTCCGCGCCGGGGCGCCCGTCAAGAACAAGATGTTCCAGTAAATGAACAAGGAGATGGGCAAGTAATACGGCGCAATGGCGAACCGGTGGCGGCGGCTCGTAGCGGGAAGTCTGGCGGCCGGAGCGCTCGGGGCGGGAGGACTGTCGCCGGCGGCGGCCCAAAACGGCTCCGGGAACGGTACCGGCACCCCGGAGATGACCGTCGGCCGGCCCGCCGAGGGCGAACGGCCAACCATCGACGGGCGCGTCGATGAGGCCACTTGGGAGAACGCGACGCCATTCAGCACGTTCATCCAGCAGTGGCCGGACGATGGCCAGCCCGTCACCGAGCGGACGGAAATCCGGTTTTTACTCGACCGTGACAATCTCTACATCGGCGTCGTCTGCTTCGACGCCGAGCCCGACCAGATCGTCGTCAGTCAAAGCCGTCGCGACGCGGACCTCGACGACACCGATTCGATTCAAATCCTGCTCGACACCTTCAACGACGGCCAGAACGCGTTCGTCTTCGGCACCAATCCGTTCGGCATCGAGTACGACGCGCAGATCAGAGGCGAGGGCCAGTCCGGGCAGAGCAACCGCGGCGGCTTCAACCTCAACTGGGACGCCGACTGGATCGTCCGCGCGCAGGTGACCGAGCGCGGGTGGGAGGCGGAGTTCGCCATCCCGCTCAGGACGCTCCGGTACGAGCCCGGACAGGAGCGCACGTGGGGCGTGAATGCGCAGCGGAACATCCGGCGCAAGAACGAGCAGGCCTTCCTGGCCGCGGTGCCGCGCGGCTACGAGCTGCAGCGCGTGTCGGTGGCGGGCAAGCTCAACGGCCTGATCCTGCCGGCGCGCCGCGACCTCAAGTTCCTCCCCTACGTGTCGGGCACAGTCAACGACGACCGGGCGCTTCGGACCGATACCGTGAGCCGCACCGGCGACGTCGGTCTCGACATCAAATGGGGCGTGCGCGCGGATTTGACGCTCGATCTCACCGTCAACACCGACTTCGCACAAGTCGAGGCGGACGAGCAGCAAGTGAACCTCTCGCGCTTCCCGCTCTTCTTCCCCGAGAAGCGGCCGTTCTTCCTGGAGAACGCGCAGCTGTTCGAAATCGGGCAGCCGCGCAGCATTGACCTCTTCTTCTCACGACGCATCGGGCTGTCGTCGGCCGGCGAGCCGATCGACATCGTGGCGGGCGGACGCCTCAGCGGCAAACTCGGCGGCTACAACGTCGGGCTCCTCAACATGCAGAGCGATGCCGCCGTGAACGGGCGCACCGGCCAGACCCTCGCGCCGGCCAACAATTTCACCGTCCTCCGCGTGCAGCGCGAGGTCGGGCGCTCGAACTTCGGCGCAATGTACGTGGGCCGTCAGGGCGTCGGGAGCCGCGCCGTCGCTGACGATTACAACCGCGCGCTCGGCCTCGACGTGGTCTGGCAGGCCACGACCAATGGCCGCTACACCGCGTTTCTGGCGCGCACCGATTCGCCGTCGCGCCGGGGCGGCACCGACTATGCGGGCGGCACGTCGTACGCGTACACGAACGACCTGTGGACCGGACGCGCGGGCTTTACGCAGGTCGGCCAGCGCTTCAATCCCGAAGTCGGCTTCCTGCGGCGGCGCGGCTATCGCAGCATCGAAACCGGCACGAGCCTCCGGTATCAGCCGAAGCGGTGGTCTTCCTGGATCCGGACCTTTGCGCCGCACGCGAACTACGTTGGCTTTCTGGATCTGCAGAACCGCCTGGAAAGCTCGAACGCGCACTGGCACTTCTTCGACATCCGCACGCCGTCGGGCGCGCGGTGGGGCTACGTCGTCATCACCGGCCAGGACCGCCCGCGCGCCCCGTTTACCATCTACCAGGATGTGCGTGGCCGGCGCGTCGTCATGCCCGCTGGCGAGTACGGCTGGATGTATTGGGAGTTCGAGGGCAACACCAACCGCAGCGCCCCCGTCAGCGCGGCGCTGGTGCACAAGATCGGCAACTACTACAACGGCGATTACCACGGCTGGCGCCTGACGGTGGCGCTGCGCGCCGGCGCGAGGCTCCTCTCCGAGGCCGAGTGGACGCACGACGACGTGAAGCTTCCGGTGTCCAGCTTCCGCAGCGACCTGCTGCCCATCAAGATCAGCTACGCGTTCACGAGCCTGGCGAGCCTCCAGGGGCTGATCCAGTACAACAAGCAGTCGGCGACGTGGTCGTCGAACATCCGGCTGGCGCTGCTCAACCGGAGCGGCACGGGGTTTTTCCTCGTCTACAACGATCGCCGCGACGTCTCGTCGTTCACGCCCGACGAGGTGCTCGGGCGCTCTTTCATCGTCAAATACACGCGGCTGTTCGATTAATGATCGCTCGGCCGCGCCCGGGGAGCGGTCTGCCGCCAGCACCTGGCGCCGTCAACACCAGCGTCCGAACCGGCTCGTTCGGCCAGAACACGACGATAGGAACTATGAACGGGGTTTT
>CAZGLC010000016.1:25205-33557 GCA_964526235.1 uncultured Bifidobacteriaceae bacterium | reverse complement strand
GCGCGCGTGGCTGGCGGCGAAAGGCTTCGACCGCGCGTTCGGCGCCCGGCCGATGGCCCGGCTCGTCGAGCGGGTCGTCAAGAAGCCGCTCTCCGACGCGCTGCTCTTCGGCTCGCTCGCCGGCGGCGGTACGGTACGGATCGTCGTCGAGCACGAGGATATTCGGTTGGTGGTTGGTGGTTAGTGGTTCGTGGTATGAGTCTGGCCGACATCCGGCGGGAATACGCGGGCGAGCCGCTCGATGAAACGCGATCCGACCCCGATCCGTTTCACCAGTTCTCGATCTGGTTCGAGCAGGTGCGGCCGCTCGAGCAGGACCCGACGGCGATGGCGCTTGCCACCGCCACGCGCGACGGCCGCCCGTCTGTACGGACCGTGCTGCTCAAGGCGATCGACGCGCGCGGGTTCGTCTTCTTCACCAACTACGAGAGCCGCAAGGCGCGCGAGATCGGCGACACCGGACGCGCGAGCCTGCTGTTCGTCTGGCGGTCGGTGAACCGGCAGGTCCGCATCGACGGCACGGTCGAGAAGGTGAGCGACGAGCAGTCGGACGCCTATTTCGTCACGCGGCCGATTGATAGCCGCTGGAGCGTCTACGCGTCGCGGCAGAGCGAGCGGGTCGAGAACCGCACCGTTCTTGAGGCCGCCTACGATGCGGCGCGGCGGAAGTTTGGGGAGCACGTGCCGCGGCCGTCGTGGTGGGGCGGGTACCGCGTCGTTCCCGACGAATTCGAGTTCTGGCAGGGGCGCGAGAGCCGGCTGCACGACCGGGTGCAGTACCGCAAGGGAGCCGACGACGTGTGGGTCCGCGAACGCCTGGCTCCCTGAGTCCCGATCTGCCACAATAAGCCCCCATCGAACGGAGGCTGCCATGCGCACGACCACGCTCGCCTGCCTCTTCGCTCTGCTCGCCGCCCGGCCCGCGCTCGCCCAGGAGTGGAACTTGTACAAGGGCACGCGCGACGGCTTTCAGGCGCTCTTCCTGGGCGACCCGCGCGTCGCGGACTCCACCTGGAAGTCGCAGGCGGGATTCACGCTGCCCGCGCGCGCCTACACGTTCGAGCGCGGACGCGAGCGCTACTCGGTGACGGTGGCGGACTATTCCGGGGTCGAGGCGCTGGGGAAGGAGCGCGTCAAGACCTGCCCGGCCGGGTCGGAGACGTGCCTCGGCGCGCCGAATCTCTCCGGCATCGGGTACTGGAAGCACGATACCCGCGGCGCAATGCTGTACGCGGCGTCGCTCCTCATCAAGCGCGACGTCAAGCTGACGGAGATGTTCTGGAACCAGTTCTACAGCATCTCAGGTATCACCTTGCAGTTGACCAGCAACGTCGACACGTCGCGCACGTTCGCCTACGTCGTGATGCACGAGATGAAGCTGTACATCGTCGAGGCCACCGTCCCGCAGGGCGCTCCAGAGCCGGCGCTGTTCGTGGCCAGCTTCGGCCTGCTCGACAAGGCCGGCGACGAGCTTCGGTATTCGAGCCTGTACTCGCACGAGATTCACGGCCTCAGAGAGGCTCCCGTGCCGGCACATGCGGCGCCGGTGCCATGACCGCAGCGATCGTCCCTCTGCTGATCCTCCTGGCGTCTGGCGCGGCCGCCGCACAGGAGCGTCCCGTGCCGAGCGACTCCAACCGCATCACCATTCCGGGGTGCGCGAGAGATCGGATGTTCGTCGTGACCCAGCCTGAAGGGCACGAGATCACCGCCACCGGCATCGATCCGGGCCGCCGCTTCCGCCTGTCGGGTCCGCGCCGGGTGCTCGATGACATCCGCAAGCGCGAGGCCACCATGGTGCAGATCACCGGTCTGGTGCGGAAATCCGATCTGGCCGGCCCTGGCGGACTGAAAGTTCTCGGCGGCCGCGTTCGCATCGGCGGCGCGCTGCCCCGCGATCCCGTCCGCGACCCGATGTACACCCAGGTCGTCATCGACGTCGAAGGCTTTCAGCTCCTGCCCGATCCCTGTCCGGCGCGCTGAGCCGGATCGTGATATCGTTCGCCCCTGAAACGGCAGCGAGGTGCTGCCGTACCGGAGACCCGGCAGAAGGGCCGGGGCAGCGATGGCACAGCTCCACGTCTTCGTTTCTCCTTCCGCAGCTGACCGTCTGACTCGCGCCCGCGACGCCGTGCGGCGGTGCGCGCCGGGCCAACGTGTGCTGATCGTCGGCGGCTCGCGCGGCGCCGCGGACGACCTCGCGCGCAGCGTGGCGGCCGCGCTCCCGGCCACCTTCGGCATCCAGCGCCTGAGCCTGACGCAGGCGGCAGCGCGGACGGCGCTCGTCGCGCTGGCGAGCGGGCAGACGACGCCGAGCACGCGACTCGGCGCGGACGCGGTGGCCACACGCGCCGTGTTCGACGCCGTGCAGGCGTCCGCGCTCCGCTACTTTGCGCCGGTGGCATCCACGCCCGGCTTCCCGCGCGCGCTCGCGCGCACGCTCCAGGAGCTGCGCCTGGCGGGGATTGGCGGCCGAACCCTGTCGCCGCTGCCGCTCGCCGGCCCCGACCTCGCGTGGCTGCTCGAGCGGTTCGACGCGTGCTTCGCGGAAGCCAGCGCGGTCGATCGCGCGGAGCTGTTCCGGGCGGCCGCCCGGTCGCTGGAGAGGTCGCCGGCGGGTCTGCCGCGCCTGGATCCCGCGCGTGGCGAGACCCGCCCTACGTACGACGGATTGATTCTGCTCGACGTTGGGATCGACCACCTCGCGGAGCGGGAGTTTGTCGCCGCCCTCGTTGCGCACGCCGCCGCCGCGCTCGCTACCGTGCCGCGCGGCGATGCCGACACGCTGGATCACCTCGCCGCGCTCGACGCCCTCGTCGAAACAGCGACCGAGACTGGATCGACCGGCCTCGCGCGGCTGCGGCGATACTTGTTCGCGACCGACGAGGTACCGCCACATTACGAGTCGCTAGACGACTCGGTGCAGTTCTTTTCTGCGCCGGGCGAAGGACGCGAGTCGGTCGAAATCGCGCGCCGGATGCTCGCCGAGGCGCGCCGGGGCGTCCGCTTCGACGAGATGGCGATCGTCGTGCGGTCGCCCGCCAGCTACTTCGGCCTCGTCCAGCATGCGCTGGCGCGCGCCGGCGTGCCCGCGTGGTTCGATCGCGGCACGCGCCGCCCGCATCCGGCCGGCCGCGCCTTCCTGGCGCTGCTCGCGTGCGCGGCGGAGCAGCTGTCGGCCGCCCGGTTTGCCGAATACCTGTCGCTCGGCCAGGTCCCGGATGGCGGCGGGTCCGCCTCGCATGACCCATCTGCTCGGCCGGACCCGCCCTACGTACCGTCCGGAGACGACGCGCTCGGCTTGCCTGACAGCGCGCAGCCGCCGCCCGACGACGAACCACCCGATCCCGGATCCCGGATCCCGGATCCCCGATGGAGTGCGCCCTGGCGCTGGGAGAAGCTGCTCGTCGAGGCCGCCGTCATCGGGCGCGACGCCGCGCGCTGGGAGCGGCGGCTCGCCGGCAAGGACTCGGAGCTGATTCGCCAGATCCGGGAAGCCGAAGACGAGTACGGGCCCGAGAGCGGCCGCGTGGAGGCGCTGCGGCAGGTGCGCGAGCAGCTCGAGCATCTGCGCCGCTTCGCCCTGCCTGTGGTCGAGGAGATCGCCGGGTGGCCGCGCGCGGCCACGTGGGGCGCGTGGCTCGATGCGTTCACGAATCTCGCGCCGCGGGTGCTGCGGGCGCCGGCGCAGGTCCTGCGCGTGCTGGCCGACCTTCGGCCGATGGCCCTCGTCGGGCCGATCGAGCTGGACGAAGCGCGGCGCGTGCTCGCCGAGCGCCTGTTGACGCTCGAATCGGAGCCGCCGGCGCGCCGCTTCGGCCGCGTGTTCGTCGGCACGCCGCTGCAGGCCAGGGGCCGCAGTTTCCGGGTGGTGTTCGTCCCCGGCCTTGCCGAACGGATGTTTCCCCAGAAGCCGCTCGAGGACCCGCTCCTGCTCGACGAGCTGCGGACCTCGGCCGACGCGTCGCTGCGCACGCAGCCGCACCGCCTCGCCGGCGAACGGCTCCTCCTGCATCTCGCGGTGGGCGCGGCGTCCGAGCGTGTCTACGTGTCGTACCCCCGCATCGAGCTGGCGGAGGCGCGGGCCCGAGTCCCGTCGTTCTACGCGCTCGACGTCATGCGCGCTGCCACCGGCCGCATTCCGGACTACGAATGGCTGGAGGAGCGCGCGCGCGACGCGGGGAGCGCGACCCTCGCATGGCCCGCACCGGCGCGTGCCGACGAGGCGATCGACGACCTGGAGCATGACCTCGCCGTGCTGCGGCAGCTGCTCGACGAGCGCGACCGCGACCGCGTGAAAGGGCACGCGCACTACCTGCTGAAGCTGAACGAATGTCTCCGCCGCTCGGTCATCGATCGCTGGGCGCGCGGCGAGACGCGCTGGTCCGTCCACGACGGCCTGATCCGCGTCGCGGACGACACGAAGGCGATGCTCGCGTCGCAGCGCCTCACCGCGCGTCCGTATTCGCTCTCGGCCCTCCAGCGGTTCAGCGCCTGTCCATACCAGTTTCTGCTGGCGGCTGTGTACAGACTCCAGCCGCTCGAGCAGCCGGAGCCGCTGCAGCGGATGGATCCGTTGACGCGCGGGAGCCTCTTTCACGAGATCCAGGCGCGCTTCCTGCGCACGCTCGACGAGCAGGGACGTCTCCCGGTCACCGAAGAGACCATCGACGAGGCGCGGCAGGCGCTCGACGCGGCCATCGATCTGGTGGCGGGTCGCGCGTACGACGAGCTGGCGCCCGCCGTGGACCGCGTCTGGCACGACGAGATTGCGGCCATCAGACGGGACCTCCACGGCTGGCTGCCGTATCTGGCGCGTGACGGCGGGGAATGGCATCCGCGGCACTTCGAGTTCGCGTTCGGTGAGGTGCCGGGCGAACGCGACACGCGGAGCGTGCGTGAGGAGGTGACGATCGAGGGTGGGTTCCGGCTGCGCGGCGCGGTCGATCTGATCGAGGAGCACCCGCCGACCGGCACGCTGCGCGTCACCGATCACAAGACGGGCCGCCGGCCCGACCGGCTCGACCGGGTCATCGTGGGCGGTGGCGCGGTACTGCAGCCGGTGCTGTACGGCATGGCCGTCGAAGCGGCGCTCGGCCGATCGGTGTCCATCGGCCGGCTCTTCTACTGCACGGCGGCAGGCAGCTACACCGAACATCCCATTCCCGTCAACGAACGGACGCGCGCCGCCGGCCTCGAGGTGCTCCAGGTCATCGATCGGGCGATCGAAGCGGGCTTTCTGGCCGCCGCGCCTGCTGAAGAGGCGTGCGGCCGCTGCGATTTCCGCCCGGTCTGCGGATCCGACGTGTTCCGCCGCGTCGGCCGGAAGCCGCAGGATCGGGTCGCCGATCTGCTGGCGCTGAGGAGCCGCCCGTGACCCCCTCCGATGATGACGCCCGCGCGCTGATCGCGACCGCGCTCGACGAGACGCTCGTCGTCGAGGCGGCCGCAGGCACCGGCAAGACGACCGAGCTGGTCGGGCGCATCGTGCGCGTGATTGCCGACGGGCGCGCCGACGTGCGCGGGGTCGTGGCCGTGACCTTCACCGAGAAGGCGGCCGGCGAGCTGAAGCTGCGGCTGCGGCAGCGGCTCGAGGAGGAGCGGCAGCAGACGCGCGATGCGGAAGCCGCGTTGCGGCTGTCGGCCGCGGTGCAGAATCTGGAAGAGGCGCACGTCAGCACCATCCACGGCTTCTGCGCGGATCTGCTGCGCGAGCGGCCCGTCGAAGCGGGCATCGACCCGCTGTTCCGGGTGCTGACCGAGGCCCAGGCGCAGCGGCTCTTCGACCAGGCATTCGACGGATGGATGCAGCGGCAGCTCGAGCAGCCGTCGGAGGGCGTCCGGCGGTCGCTGAGGCGCGCGAGCCGCGGATTCCGGCCCGGCGCGGCCGACGAGGACGGCCCGATCCAGCGGCTGCGCCGCGCGGCGTGGGACCTGGCCGAGTGGCGCGATTTCCGCGGCGCGTGGACGCGCGAGCCGTTCGATCGTGCGTCCGAGGTGGCGCGCCTGATCGAGTTGGTGCATGCCTGCGCCGACCTCTCGACGCATCCCTCGTACGCGGGTGACAACCTCTACGTCGACACGGCACCGGTCCGGCGGCTCAGCGAGGACCTTCGACGCCGGGAGCCGGGATCCGGGAGCCGGGATCCGGAGGCCCTGGACGATCTCGAGGCGCGGCTCGTCGAGCTGCGGCGCAACCGCGACTTCAAGAGAGCGCGCAAGGGGAGCGGGCCGACCTACCGCAAGGGCATGACGCGGGCGCAGGTGCTCGACGCCCGCGACGCGCTGACGGCGGCGCTCGACGAGCTGCAGCGGCGGGCGGACGCCGATCTCGCGGCGCTCCTGCACGGCGAGCTGCTCGCGTGCGTCGACGAGTACGGGCGCCTGAAGGTCCGCGAGGGCGTGATGGATTTCCTGGACCTGCTCCTGCGGGCGCGCGACCTGGTGCGCGAGCGCGCGGATGTGCGCGCGCACTTCCAGGCGCGGTTCACGCATCTGTTCGTCGACGAGTTCCAGGACACCGATCCACTGCAGGCGGAGTTGCTGCTCCTCCTCGCCTCCGCCGATCCGCACGAGACCAACTGGGAGCGGGTCGTTCCGGTGCCGGGCAAGCTGTTCATCGTCGGCGACCCGAAGCAGTCGATCTACCGCTTCCGTCGCGCCGACGTGGATACCTACATGCGCGTCTGTGCGCAGCTGACGCAGGCGGGCGCGCGGCACGTCGAGCTGCGCAAGAGCTTCCGCAGCGTGCCAAACCTCCAGCGCGCGGTGAATGCGGCGTTCCGGCCGGTCATGGATGGCGATCCCGAGGCTTTGCAGGCCACCTACGTGCCGCTCGAGCAGGCGCGCCCCGATCATGCGGGGCAGCCGTCCCTCGTCATCCTGCCGGTGCCAGAGCCGTACGCGCAGCGTTTCATTGCCGCCCGAAAGATCGAGGAGTCGTTGCCAGACGCGATCGGCGCCTACGTCGAGTGGCTCGTGAGTCAGAGCGGGTGGACGGTGACCGAGCGGCGCGCCCCGAAGACGCGCGTGCCGATTCAGGCGCGGCACATCTGCATTCTTTTCCGGCGGTTCCTCAGCTTCGGCGAGGACGTGACACGTCCGTACGTGGAGGCGCTCGAGGCGCGCGGTGTCCGCCACCTGCTGGTCGGCGGCAAGACGTTTCAGGATCGCGATGAAATCGAGACGCTCAGGGCGGCGCTCATGGCGATCGAGTGGCCCGACGATCAGCTGTCGGTCTTCGCGACGCTGCGCGGCGCGCTGTTTGCGATTGGCGACGAGGAACTGCTCGAGTACTACCAGTCGAGCCGCAGCTTTCATCCGTTCCGCGTGCCGGAATCCCTCCCGACACACCTGCACCCGGTTCGCGACGCGCTGGCGTGCCTGGCAGCGCTGCACCGGGCGCGCAACCGGCGGCCCGTGGCCGAGACAATCGCGACGCTGCTGGCCGGGACGCGCGCGCACGTCGGGTTCGTGCTGCGGCCGGGCGGCGAGCAGGCGCTCGCCAACGTGCTGCACGTGGCCGAGCTGGCGCGGCAATACGAGATGAACGGCGGCATGTCGTTCCGGGGCTTCGTCGAATCGCTGCACGCGGAGGCGGCGGGACGGCAGCCCGCCGAGGCGCCAATCCTCGAAGAGGGAAGCGACGGCGTGCGCCTGATGACCGTCCACAAGGCCAAGGGACTCGAATTCCCGGTGGTCATCCTCGCCGACCTGACGGCGCGGCTGACGCCGTACGACGCATCGCGCCATCTGGACGGCCGCCGTGAGGTGTGCGCGCTGCGCATCGGCGGCTGGTCGCCCAAGGACCTCAACGACCACAAGGACCTGGAGCTCGAGCGCGAACGCGCGGAGGGTGAGCGTGTGGCGTACGTCGCCGCGACGCGCGCCCGCGATCTCCTGGTGGTGCCCGCGGTTGGCGACGAACCGTATGCGGAGGGGTGGGTGGCGCCGCTGAACCGTGCGATCTACCCGCCGGAAGACGCGCGGCGGAACCAGACACCCGCGCAGGGCTGCCCCGCCTTCACGAGTCGGGATACGGTCTTGAAGCGGCCCGACGGCGATCCCGCGTCGTTCCTCACCGTCTGTCCCGGCGAGCATCGCATCGAGGACGTCACGGTCGTCTGGTGGGCACCCGACGCGCTCGCGCTGGGCGCGCAGCCGCCGTTTGGTCTGCGGCGCGACGACCTCATCGTGCGCGACGTGGCGCCCGCGATTCTACAGCAGGGTCTGGCCGCCTATGAGTCATGGCGCCGCGCTCGGACGGAGGCGATTGCCGCGGCAGAGAAGCCGTCCATCAATGTGATCACCGCGACGGCGCTGGCCGAGGAGGCCCGGGATCCGGGATCCGGG
>CAZGLC010000016.1:0-25105 GCA_964526235.1 uncultured Bifidobacteriaceae bacterium | reverse complement strand
CAATGTGATCACCGCGACGGCGCTGGCCGAGGAGGCCCGGGATCCGGGATCCGGGATCCGGGATCCGGGCGGAGATCCGGACGTCACGATCGAAACCGTTGCGTCGCAGGGTCCGCGACCGGGCGGCGCGCGGTTCGGTACGCTCGTCCATGCGCTGCTCGCCGATGCGCCGCTCTCGGGCGACGAGGAGCCGATCAGCCGGCTGGCCGAGGCACACGGCCGGATGCTCGGTGCCACGCCCGACGAGGTCGCGGCAGCGGCGCGCGCCGCAGCCGTGGTGCTGCGGCACCCGGTGCTGCGCGCTGCCGCGCGTGCGGCCGGTGAGGATCGCTGCTACCGCGAGACGGCCATCACGTGGTCCTTGCCTGACGGCCGGCTCGTCGAGGGGCATGTCGACCTCGCGTATCTCACCGACGACGAGGCGGTCGTCGTCGACTTCAAGACAGACCGCGAACTCGACGGGGCACTGGACCAGTACCGGCGGCAGGTGCAAATCTACGCGGCTGCCGTGAGCGCCGCGCTCGGGCGTCCCGCCCGCGCCGTGTTGATGAGGGTGTAGGGAATCGTAGGGCGGGTCTTTACGGCCCGCCTGCCGCCATGACGCGAGCTTACCACCGCTCGTCCGGCGCGAATCTCATCCGCACGCCGCCACCACGAACCGTGTTATTTGGCGTGCGCGGCGGCGCGCTCGGCGGGCGCGATGCCCATCAACTCCCCGTGCGCCGTCATGTGCGCCTTGACGCTCGCTTCGGCCTTGGCCACCGCGGCGGCATCGCCCGGGCGGTACGCGGAGTTCGCCTCGATCAGCTCTTTCTGGCTGGCCGGCGTCGACTCGGGGCTGTCGTAGATCGCGGCGACCGGGCAGGCCGGCACGCACGCCCCGCAGTCGATGCATTCGTCGGGGTGGATGAACAGCATGCTGGTGGTCGCGAATTCCGGTTCATCCTTCCGCGGATGGATGCAATCGACCGGACAGACGTCGATGCACGCGGCGTCCTTGGTACCAATACACGGATCGGTGATTACGAAGGCCATGGGGCTGAAGCTTACACAAATCCGGCCGGTTTGAAAACAGGGCCGCCTCTCGGCGTCGCGCTACGGCGCGCCAGGCAGGAAGCGAAGCAGATGCCGCGACTCGCCGAGCATGAAGAAGCGCGCCCACTCGCCGGCGGTCTTGTCCGTGCCCGCGCCCTCGTCGAGGCCCAGCACCTGCGGGTACCACGTGCCGCCTCTCAGGATCCGCGTCGGCGCCGACCAGGCGTGCGGGTCCTGGAGCGACTTCGCAAACGACACGTACACGCCCTCCTGCTCCCATTCGACGTCTTTCGCGCGGTTGAAGAGCATCACGTAGTGCCCGACGTGGGTGTTCCAGTGCACCGACGGCCCCCAGAACGCGTCCACCACGCGATCGGCGTCGTGCCACGATTCGGCGGCCGGGAAGATCGGCGAGGCGGCCGGATAGAACCAGCGCTCGGTCTCGTCGCCGCGGATCGGCGTGCCGGGCGTCCAGGTGCCGTTGCGCCAGACGGTGATCTTGCCGGCCGGCGCGTCGCGATCGGCCCACGCGAGGCGCGCGACGCCGATGCCCTGCGACATCGCCGTGCGGAGGTACAACGAGTAGAAGAAGTACAGGTCGCGCGAGTCGGCGTCGAGCTGCACGCTGAAGTCGCCGACGCCGCCGACGAAATACGCGTTCTGGGTGCTGCAGGTGAACGAGCGCGGCGGCGCCTCGAGCACGATGCCGAGATCCTCCCAGCTGGCGCCGCGATCGCGCGATCGCGTGGCGCCCATCCGCGGGATCATCTTGTCGGTGCGCCCGCACACCTCCGCCGGAATCTCGTTGTGATAGAAGCCGTACCAGGTGCCGTCGACGTCGCGAATGATCGACTCCATCCACACGCCGCCGCCCGGCCACGGCGCGACCGCCACCTGCCGCGCGGCGCCCAGATTCACCAGGTCGCGGCCAAACGCGCGGTGCGGCTGGCCCGAGTCCGACGTCATCACGAACAGGAGGTTGCGTCCGCCGGCGCGCTCCCAGACGGCAGGACTGTTGCTGTCGACCGCGCCCGGCAGGGAGAGCAGCGGCGCCGAGCGCAGCTCGACGCGCGGGGAGGACGATCCGTTCTGAGCCTCTATGCCGGGAGTGGTGTAAAGGAGAACAATAGCCGCCGCCGTGACGAATACCAACCGCATCACCCTTATTACGACGCAGCCGGCTCGTGAGTTGACGACCAGGTGGGCAATACGTTCCCGACCTCGGGCCCCCACGTTCGCCTCGACTATCTGTTCGTGCCCGCCGATGACGCCGCGAACGTCCGGTCGTGTACTGTGGTGACCACGGCTCCGGCACCCGAGGCGTCCGATCACTTTCCGCTGCTGACCGAACTCGACGTCGACCTCTAATGGCCCGTTTCAACAGGTGCACTACCCCCTGCGACATCCTAGGGAGGGCGATACGGCCGGCCGCGACAACCCGGGGCCCCCGCCGCGCCCTGCGCGGTGGGGTGGGAGCGGAGCGGCCGGTCCTGTTGCGCGAAGGACATAACCAGTAGTGTTCCCTCTTGCGCTCGTCGTCTTCTGTGCGTCCGGCTTTGCGGCGCTGCTGTACCAGGTGATCTGGCAGCGCATGCTCGCCATCTTCTCTGGCGCGGACGTCTTCTCGGCGACGGTGATCGTGGCCGCGTTCATGGGCGGGCTCGGCATCGGCAACATCGCGGGGGGCCACGCGGCCGACCGCGTGTCGAGGCGCGCGAGCCTGATCCTCTTCGGCGTCGCCGAGCTCGCGGTGGGCGTGTTCGGCCTGTTCAGCGGGACGCTCTACTACGACGTGCTGTACGAGCGTCTGGGTGCGCTGGATCTGGGGCGCGAGGTCACGGCGGCGCTCCTGTTCGCCAGCCTCCTGTGGCCCACCTTCTTCATGGGCGCGTCGCTGCCGCTGCTGGCGCGTGCGCTGACGGATCGACTCGACCGCGCGGCATCGGCCGTCGGCGCGCTGTACGGGATCAACACGCTCGGCGCGGCCGCGGGCGCGGTGATGGCGACGTGGCTGCT
The DNA here is from genome assembly GCA_964526235.1 of uncultured Bifidobacteriaceae bacterium. Lineage (GTDB taxonomy): Bacteria > Acidobacteriota > Vicinamibacteria > Vicinamibacterales > UBA2999 > MELF01. The sequence continues at coordinate 22,054 of CAZGLC010000016.1, read as the reverse complement.
GCTGCCCGCGTTCGGGCTCGGCGGAAGCCTCCGGATCGGCGCCGCGCTCAACGCCGCCTGCGCGCTGGTGATGCTTCCAATAGCGTTGAGACGGGATCCGGGATCCGGGATCCGGGATCCGAGGTTCGGGGCAGGAACCTCGAACCAGGAACCTCCGGCTCCCAAATCCCCGATCCCGGATCCCGACCGCCAGATGCGGTTCTGGGTGTGGGGGCTCATCTACGCGTTCGCCGGGTTCGTGGCGCTCTCGTACGAGATCGTCTGGTTCCGGCTGCTCGGGGTGGTGGCGAAGTCGACGGCCTTTACGTTCGGCACGCTGCTGACGCTGTACCTGGCGGGCATCGGGCTCGGGGCGCTGGTTGGCAGCGCGCGCGCGCCGCGCGCGCGTCAGCCGGCTCGCACGTTCTTCCTGCTGCAGGCGGCAGGCGGCCTGTCGGCGGGCCTCCTGCTTGCGCTGTTTGTCGTCGTGGCCGACGACGCGCGCGCCCTGCGCGAATACTTCGACGGGTACGAGCCGCTCAGCGTCCGCGACAGTGTCCATGCGCTCCGGATGCTGGTGCTGAACGCGCTGCCCGGGCCCGACGCGGCCGTCGAGCTGCCTGCGAACTTCCTGCGGCTCTACGTCCTGGTGCCGCTGGTGCTCGTCGTCCCGCCGACGTTCTTCATGGGCTGCGCGTTTCCGTACCTGCAGCGCGTCGTGCAGACCGACGTCCGCCGCGTCGGCCGCCGTGTCGGGGCGCTGCTGCTCGCGAACATCCTGGGCAGCATGCTCGGCACGGTCGTGACGGGATGGCTGTTCCTCGGCCTCCTCGGGACGGCGGCCACGTTGAAGCTGCTGACGGCGCTGAGCAGCCTGTTCCTGCTCGGCGCATGGCGCGGCGCCCCTTCGGTACGACTCGCGCCGCGCCTCGGACTGGCCGCGGCGGTGGTGCTCCTGATTGCGACCTTGCCGGGCGCCGCGCCGCTGTGGGCGCGGCTGCACGGCACGACGGTCGATCGGCTGATTGTCGCGGAGGACAATTCGGGCGTCTCGGTCATCAAGGCGGAGGGCGAGCGCTTCACCGGCCGGAAGATCGTGTTCGTGAACGGCGTGGGGCAGAGCGTCATCCCGTACGGCGACATCCACACCGCGCTCGGCGCCCTGCCGGCGCTCGTGCACCCGGATCCGCGCGATGTCGCGATCATCGGACTCGGATCGGGAGACACCGTGTACGCCGCGGCGGCGCGGCCGGAGACGGCGCACGTCACGAGCATCGAGATCATTCGGCCGCAGCTGGCGACGCTGCACGAGCTGGCCGGCCGCGACGCGTACGCGGGGCTGCGCGCGCTGCTCGCCGACCCGCGGATCACGCACGTGTCGGGCGACGGCCGGGCGTTTCTGCTGCGCACGCCGCGGCGGTTCGACATCATCGAGGCCGACGCGCTCCGTCCGACCAGCGCCTACTCGGGCAACCTTTACTCGGATGCGTATTTCACGCTGGTGAAAAACCGGCTGAAGCCGAACGGGCTCGCCGCCACATGGGCGCCCACGCAGCGGGTGCACAACACGTTCGTGCGCGTGTTTCCGCACGTGATCAGCGTGCCGGGCATCCTGCTCGGCAGCCGCGAGCCGTTCGAGATCGACCGCGCGAGGGTGGCTGCCCGCGCCGCGGATCCGCGCGTGCGCGAGTATTTTCACCGGGCCGGCGTCGATATCGAGGCGCTCGCCCGGCAGTATCTCGACGGGCCGTCGGCGCGGTTCGGCCCCGAGTTCGATCGCACGACGCTCGTCGACGTGAACACGGATCTGTTTCCGAAAGACGAATACGATCTGAGCCCGCCATGACCGCCGGGTCTGCGCCCTGCGCCTCGCGCGAGGGTGCGAGACCCGGCCTACGTACGAATGGAACAACGGAGCAGGGATCGGTCGGCGCCATCCAGGTGCCCTATAACCCGCACGGCCACCCCACCGCGCAGGCGCGGCGGGGGCCCCGGCTTGAACGCGACGTGGAACGCGATATCCTTCCAGCCGCGCGGCGGAACGAGCCTCCGTCGCGAAGCTCGCCGACAGATGAAACGAGCGGGAGACATCATGAAGCGCGTCATTGCAGGCCTGATCGTCGTGCACCGGTACCTCGGCGTCGGCTTCTGCCTCATCTTCCTCATCTGGTTCGCGTCGGGCATCGTCATGGTGTTCAAGCGGCTGCCGGAGTACTCGCAGGAGGAGCGGCTCGCGCGACTGCCGGCGCTCGACGCATCCGCGATCCGGCTGACGCCGGCGCAGGCGCTCGAGGCGGCGATGCTGGAGAGCGCGCCGCAGCGCGTGCTCCTCACGTCGTATGGCAATCGGCCCGTCTACCGGTTCGGCCTCGAGTTCGGCTCGATTACGGTGTTCGCAGACGAGGGCGCGTGGCTCGAAGGGGTGACGCCGGAGGGTGCGGTGGCGATTGCCGGCCGTCTGTTCCCCGAGCATCGCCAGACCGTGCGCCACCTCGACTCGAAGACCGAGCCGGATCAGTGGACGATCGGGAATCGGTTCAATACGACCGGCACGCTTCATCGAATCGGGCTGGGTGACGCGGCGGGCACGGTGGTCTACGTCGCCGAGGCGACGGCCGAGATCGTCATGAAGACGGATCGCGCGAGCCGGTTCTGGGGCTATCTCGGTCCGGTGGTGCACTGGTTCTACTTCACGCCGCTGCGCTGGGATCGCGCGCCGCTCTGGAACGATCTGGTCGTGTACGGATCGCTCGTCGGCTGCATCCTGTGTGTCCTCGGGCTGGTGATCGGCGTGTATCGCTTCTCGATCACCCGGCGGTTCATGCGCGGCACGTCGGCAACGCCGTACGTCGGCTGGCTGGGGTGGCATCACTACGCGGGGCTCCTCTTCGGCGTCATCACGCTCACGTGGACCTTCAGCGGGCTGCTGACGATGACCCCGTGGAACCTCTTTCCGCCGGCGGGGCCGTCACGCGAGCAGGTGCAGGCGATTCGCGGCGACGGCGTGGACGTGGCGAGATTCCAGCTGCCGCCCGCCGACGCGATCGCCGAGCTGCAGAAGCGGTTCGCTCCGAAAGAGCTAGAGCTCGTCCAGTTCATGGGAACACCGTTGTATGCCGCGTACGCGCGGGCCGGCGTCTCCGGCCGTCCGCATCAGGATGCGGCGCGATATGCGCCGGAGGATCAGCGCCCACAGCGCGCGTTCGTGTCGGCGGGGAGCGGGCCTCCCGGCGTCCGTGACGCGTTCACGCGCGACGAGCTGCTGACGGCCGCACGCGTCGCGATGGTCGGGTACGAGCCGGCCGAGGTGACGTGGCTGGACGCGCACGACGCCTACTACTACGACCGCACCGGCGGACGGCGCCTTCCGGCGCTCCGCGTGAAGTTCAACGATCCCGAGGAGACGTGGCTCTATCTCGACGCGGCGGAAGGATCGATCGCGCTGGCGGAGGTGCGGGGGAGCCGAGCGGAACGGTGGCTGTACCAGGGCCTGCACAGCCTCGACTTTCCGTGGCTGTATACGGCCCCGTGGGCCTGGTACGTCGTGATCGTCGGTCTGAGTCTGGGCGGCGTGGCGCTCAGCCTGACGTCGCTCATCGTGGCGTGGCGCGTCCTGCGCGGAAAGGTGCGCGCGAGCGCGGAGCCCTCGACTACGGCAGCGGCGTGACCTTCACTTGCACGCCCTTCCGGAACTCGTGCGTCTCGCTGTAGAAGCCCGAGGTGGTCAGCGTGATGGTGACCTCGCGGTCGCTCCGGTTCTCCCACCACCAGCCGTGGATGCCGGTGAACGGCGCGTTATAGACGCCGTGTGATCCGGTGCCCTGGTTGATGTCGAAGAAATCCGCGTAGCCGCGCGGCCCGTTGTCCGGCTGGCTGTGCAGCTCCCAGTACAGCTCGCTCGTGGCCGTCCATGAGAAGAGCATCCCGCCGCCCTGGTCGAGCCGGTACTTGAACTCCATCCCTTCCTTGGGTGCGAGCTTCAGCTGCACCGTGTGCTGCCGGAACGGTCCCGGCTGCACCGAGATGGACCACGGCCATTTGGCGAGCGTGTCCCAGTGGGTCGGCGACTGCGCCGCCAGCACAGACGACCCACCGATGATCGCCGCCAGGATCGAAAGAGCCACTCTCATGAGGTCCTCCCAGGCTTCTCCTTGCCGGTATACGACAACTCCACGGTCGCGGTGGCGCCGGGTTTCACGTCGACCGTCCGTGTGAGCGTGCCGTACTGCTCGTGCCAGACCTGAATCGTGTGGCGGCCGGCCGGCACGCGCGGGATCGTGAAGGCGCCGTCGGTCCCGCTCACGGCGAAGTACGGATGCGACGTCACGCCGACGTAGGTCGTCATCCACGAATGGATGTCGCACCGGATGCGCATCATGACCTCGTCCGTCTTCGGCTGAAACGTGTACACCATCCCCTGCTTCGGTTGGCTCGTGTTGAGGAGGTTGGCCTTCGACACACTGTGCAGGTTGTGCGCGGTGGCGTCGCTGTTCGTGATCCGGAGCGTCTGCCCGACGCGCGCGCCGACGACGCGCGGGACGAACATGCAGTTGCGCTGATCGATCGTCACCGCCTCGGCGGGCGGCGGCGAGGCGGCGAACTGTCCCTGCGCGTGCACGAACGCGTTGGCGAGGCCGCCGTCGGCGCTCCGGAGGACGACCTCCTGCGTGAGCCGCTGGCCGCGGGTCGCACGGCTGCAGCGCGGATCGGCGCCCATGCGGAGGAGTGGATTCGCGGGCGCCGGGCCCGCGAGGCGGACGCGCCCGGCGATCGTGCCCGTGGCCGCGCCCTGAGCCGGGAGACGCGCCGCGGAGGGCACGCCCGCCCCGATGGTCACCGCCGCGCACACCAGTGCCAGCGCGGCCGCACGATGCGTCATGCCGGCCTCACTGCGGCGGCGGCGGCCGCACGTCGTTCGGATACCAGAACTCGAGATGGCAGTTCTCGCAGACCATGTCGATCGGCTCACCGATGTTCCAGAGCTCCTGCACGTTCTTGTCGGTGGCCGCCTTGACCGCGCGCATCGCGACGTCCTGGAGGCTCTTGGCGTGTTTCACCCACGATTCCGGGTTCGCCGTGATCTTTTCCTGGACCTGCGCCGGCGTGAGCTCCACCGGATCCGCCGACGTGTTCATGTCTTCCGGGCGCGCGACCGGCCGCCCAGGCGTCGTGAGGAGATTGGCGGATTCGGCCAGCGTGACGGCGCTGTGCAGCACCGCGTCCCAGTCTTCCTCGGTCTGCGGCTGCTTCTCGTCCGTGCCCTTTTCCGTGACCGTGATCGCGACCGAATCAAAGATGACCTGCGCATGCGCCTCGACGATCATGTGCATGACGTCGCGAATCGGGGTGACGGGACCCGGCCCCGCCGGCGCAGCCGCCTGTTGCTCCTGAGGTTGGGTGCGGCAGGCTGCCGCCAGAGCAATCATGCCGAGAAGAACGAGCCAGCCGAAACTTCGCATTTCCGGTCCCTTTCGAAAAAAGGCCCCAGGTGAAATAGCGCTGTGCCGTCAGTCTACTCAGCCGGCGCGGGAGCGCCAAGGTGGAAAAAAAGTTCTGAAGTTTTCGTCAGGAATGGTCCGGCTGACGCGGAACGCACGTATCACGTTCGGCGAGCCCCCAGCCGAAAATAGAGGCAAGCACGATGCCGTATAGAATGGCTCGGCTCCTCATGCAGAGTATTTTTCGGCTCTCTGAGCCCCGGCGGCTCCCACGGCTCGTCTGGGCGGCCGTCCTGGCGGCCGCCGCGGGCGTCGTCCCGGTGGCGCAGACACCCCAGCAGGGCGCCGACGCCGATCTGGACCAGACGCTGCTCCGCGTGGGCCGGCGGCTGGAACAGTGGTATTCGCGGGCGCAGACGGTCGTCTCCCGGGAAACCGTGTGGATTCAGCCGCTGCGCGCCGACATGTCCCCGCTCGATGTGCCGCGCCGGCTCGCCTTCGAGCTGCGCCTCGACTGGGACCCGGCCCGCACCGGTGCGGCGGGGCAGCCCGAGGCGAGCGTGCTGCGCCAGGCGCTCGACGTCGACCGCGCGGAGCGCCGCGACCCCGGCTGTGTCGACCCGAAGCCGGTCTCGCCCGAGCCGCTCGGGATTCTGCTGCCCGCCCGCCGCGCCGAATCCGAGTTCACCCTGGGCGGCACGGCCCGGCTGAACGACCGGCCCGCGCTCGTGATCGACTACCGCGGTCTCAGCACCGTCCCGCCCGACATTCAGTGGAACGGCGAGTGCGTGAGCGTGGCCCTGCACGGGCGATCGAGGGGCCGCATCTGGGTCGATGCCGAGACCTACGACGTGCTGCGCGTGACCGATCGGCTCGTCGGCACCTTCGAGTTCGACGTCCCGCGGGAGCTGGTGCGGCGGGGCGCGGCGCCCATGATGATCATCGAGCGGGCGGAATCGACCATCCGCTACCGCCACGTGCAGTTCGACGATCCACGCGAGGTGCTGACGCTGCCGGAGGCGATCGATACGGTGGCCGTCTGGCGCGGCACGGCCGTCCGCCGCTACCGGATCAGCCAGCGCCTCTCCGGCTACCGGCGGTATCTCACCGACGCGCGCCTGCTGTTTTAGCCCAGCAGGCGCCGCTTCATTTCCTCCAGATCGAAGTCGAGCTCTGAGCTCACTTGCTTCTCTACGGGAGCGTGGCGTCAAACGTTCGGATCGCTTCGACGATCATGTCCGCCGCATCGCCGAAAAACCGCGGATCGATGCGGTCCACCGTATCGGTCGGCGTGTGGTAGTCGGGATGGTCCTCGACGCCGAAGTACACGAAGGGGATGCCGGCGTCATGGAACGCGCCGTGATCCGACGCATCGGTCCAGTCCTCCAGGCCGCCGCCGGCCGCCTCCGGTCGATCGTGGCCGAAGCGAATCCGGACCGCCGCGCGGTTCTGGACGTCGAGCAGGATCGGCATCAGCGCGCGCGAGTGGGAGGGGCCGGCCGCGTAGATCTCGTTGGCGGCGCTGCGCGCCACCATGTCGAGGTTGATGTTCAGTGCGACCTGTCCGCGGGGGAGAAGCGCGGAGCCGACGAGCGCTTTCGCCCCGTGCAGCCCGAGTTCCTCAGCATCGAGCGCCGCAAACACCATCGCGTGCTGCGGCGGGCTCTCCCTGAACCGGCGCGCGGCCGCGAGGAGCACGGCGACCCCCGAGGCGTTGTCGTCGGCCCCGGGGTACACCACGCCGTCGCGCACGCCAAGGTGGTCGTAATGGGCGGTGACGACGATGGTGCGGGCCCGCGGATCGCGGCCGGTGAGACGGCCAACGACGTTGGCCGCGTCGAGCCGCGTCTGGAACGGCCGGCCGCCCGGCAGGATGCGGCGCACGCTGCGCGACGTCACGGTAAACGGCTGCGTAAAGCCGTCGGTGCCGGCCGCCATGAGGCCTATCGCGCGGAATTGCTCGGCAATCCATCTCCGCACACGCAGGCCGCCCGGCGTCCCGGTGCCTCGTCCCTCGAAGTCGGCTCCTGCGAGTGAGGCGACGTCGCGCATGATCTGCGCGCGATCGACGTGACGCGCGGCCGCCTCGCGGACCGCCGGCGCCTGCGCGGCTGCGCCTTCGAACCCGAGCAGGAGCGCGGCGACGACCGGCAGAGCAGCGAGGCGCAGCCGGGCGTTCACGCGTGCAGTGTAGCAGCCGTCCAGTCGAGCGCGCCGCGGCCGATGAGCGTGCCGTCGCGCAGGGCGCGATGCACGTCTTCAACCTGCGACGGCGGTACGACCTGCGACACCACGGGATGAATGCGGCCCGCCGCGACCAGTTCCGCCGATTCCCGCAGCTCCGCTTTCGACGCGTACCGCGATCCGTAGACCGTCAGCTCCCGCAGCACGAGGTCGCGCGGGCTGACCGGGAGGTCGACGTCGCGAAACGTCGTCAGCACGACGAGGCGGCCGCCGAGCGGAAGCACATGCAGCGCCCACGTCAGGCTGGCGCGCGATCCGAGCAGATCGATGACCACGGTCGGCGGCGCGTCGTCGAACGCGGCACGCAGATCCACATCGTCGAAGGAGCGCGAGAGCACCGGGACGCCGCCCATGCGCCGGATCGTGTCGAACTTCGCCTCCTGGGCATCGAGCCCGGCGACGCGGGCGCCGAAGAGCGCCGCCATTTCGACCATGTGAATGCCGACGCCGCCGCCGGCACCGACGACGGCCACCCGGTCGCCGGCCCGCACGTGCGCGCGCGTCCTGCAGACGTGCAGCGGGGTTGCAATCGCATCCGGAATGGCGGTGGCCGCGGCTGCGGGAATCGAGTCGGGGAGCGGCACCGCGTTGCCGGCGGGGAGCACCGTGCACGGCGCGTACCCGCCGTCCCGATGAACGCCCACCCATCCGGCGAGATTGCGGCAGAGCGAATCGTCTCCGGCACGGCACGCCTCGCAGCGCCCGCAGACGAGATAGAAGTAGGCCATGACGCGCTGCCCGACGCCGGGCGAGCTGACGCCGGGACCGACGGCCTCGATCCGGCCGACGATCTCGTGTCCCGGCACACGCGGGAGCCGGGCGGTGTCGTTGGCGAGATCGCCTCGGATGCAGTTGAGCACCGTGAGGCCGATGCCGCACGCCTCAACCTGGATGCGCACCTCGTTCGCCTGCGGCTCGGGCACGTCGAACGACTCCCACCGCAGCGGGCCGCCCCACTCGTGAATGCGGTAGCCCGTGACCTTCATGCGTGGGCGAGCGGCAGGCCGAACAGGTTGATGGCGTTGCGGGCGCTGACCGTCGCGCGCGTCGCGGGCGCGAGCGCGTAGGCACCGGTCGCGAGATACGTGCGAAAGCGCTGGTCGGCCATGTCGAACGGCAGGTCGGTGCCGACCATGATCCGGTCGGCGCCCACGAGGTCGATCAGGAACTCGAACGGCTTGTCGGCATGGGTGATCGTGTCGTACCAGAACCGCCGCAGGTATGTGGAGGGCGGCGAGGCGACCGCCACGCGCGTCTCGGCGCGGACGCGGAACCCGTGGTCGAGCCGGCCGATCTGGTACGGCAGGAAGCCGCCGGCGTGGACGAGCACGAGCTTCAGGGCGGGGTGGCGGTCGAGAAACCCCGAGAGGATGAGCCGCGTGGCCGCGATGCACGTCTCCATCGGATTCCCCGTGAGATTCGTCATGTAGAAGTCGGCGAGGTGCGGCCGCGTGCCCACGTAGTAGGGGTGGAGCATGACCGGCACGTCGAGCTCGGCGGCGGCGGCAAAGAACGGATCGAACCGTCGATCGTCGAGAGGAACGTCCTCCATGGTGGTGCCGATCTCCACGCCGCGCAGGCCGAGCGTCGTGACGGCGCGGCGCAGCTCGGCGGCCGCCGCCACCGGGTCCTGCAGCGGCACCACGGCCATGCCGTGGAGACGATCGGAGCCGGCGACGAACCGGGCGAGCGAATCGTTCGCCTGGCGGCAGAAGTCGCCGGCCGCCGCCGCGTCGAGCCAGTAGAAGAACAGCGTTGGGCTCAGCGACAGCACGGAGGCCTGGATGCCGAGCGCGTCCATCTGCTCGAGCTTTGCGCCGGCATCGAAGAATTCGGCCACGAGCGGATACCGGTAGCCCTGTGGATGGACGATCGACTCGACGCCGTCGCGCCGCTCGGACGCGATGCGGTCGAGCGCGCGGCCGGCGCGGATGTCCGCGACGAACTCCGGCGGAATGAAGTGGGTGTGAACGTCGACCGTCACGATGCGAGGCCGGCCCTGATGAACTGCGCCGCCTTGAGGAGCAGCGTCCGGTTGACGCCGTCGGAATGGACGAAGCACGCCGCGTCGCGCACGAGCTTCTCGAAGCCGAGATCGCGCATGTAGCCGTAGGCGCCGTGGAGCTCCAGCGCCCCGGTCACCACCTTCAGGGCCACCTCCGACGCAAACACCTTGGGCAGCGCGCCGAGTGTCGGATCCCAGCCGGTGTGCCTGTTGTCCGCTTTCCAGGCGGCGTGCAGCAGATAGGCCCGCGCCGCGTCAATCTGCATGTGCATCTCGGCGAGCTGCGCGGCGATGATATCGTGCTCGATGAGCGGCTTCCCACCCTGGACGCGTTCCCGCGTCCACCGGAGCGACCGCTCGTACGCCGCGCCGGCCACCCCCAGGACGCTCGCGGCCGCATAGGCGTTGCTCGCGGGGAAGAACTGCGAGATCACGTCGAATCCGCGGTCGACCTCGCCGAGCACGTCGGCGTCGGGCACGAAGCAGTCGTTGAAGACGAGCTCGGCGTTATTGGCGAGCCGCTCGCCCATCTTGTCCTCGACGTGTCCGGTCGTGAACCCCGGCGTGCCGCGCTCGATGATGAAGCAGGTGCTCCCTTCGTTCAGCCCCCTGGCGGGATCGGTCTGCGCGAACAGCAGATACAGGCGTGCCCGGTTGCCGTTCGAGATGAACCGCTTCCGGCCGTTGATCGCCCAGCCGTCGCCCTTGCGCACCGCCCGCGTCACGAAGGCGGCCGGCCCATACGGAATGATGTAGTTCGACGCGGTCTGCGGCTCGGTCATCCCGATGGCCATCAGCGCGCGCGGATCGTCGCGCAGCGTCGGCAGGAAACGGGCGCGCTGATCGTCGGTGGCCGCCGCCTGCAGCGACTGGATCAGCTTCAGCGTCTGCGCGAAGACGACCGACACCCCCATGTCGCCCTTCGCCAGCGCCTCGACGACGAGCGCCGTGGTCACGCAGTCGGCGCCGCCGCCGCCGTACTCGGGGAGCAGCGTCAGCGTCCGCAGGCCGCGCGCGCTCCCTTGCTCGACGATGTCCCACGAGAAGCAGTCTTCCGGATTCGGCTGGCGATCGAGGGCAGCCGCCACCGGTGCCACGACGTCGGCGACGAACTGGCGCGCGGCTTCGACAGCCGGTGCCGCCGCCGCGCGGCGAGTGTGCAAGTCGGTCTGATCCATCACGAGTAGCGTCCTTCGCCCGAGTACCAATCAAATGGCTCGTTCGTGATCCGCACGACCACTGTCTGTGTCTGGGTGTACGCGCGATAGGCCTGCAGGCCGGCCTCGCGTCCGATACTGCTCTCCTTGAAGCCGCCCCACGGCATCGCCGGATCGATGCGGTGATGATCGTTGATCCAGACGACCCCTGACTCGAGCGCGTGCGCGACGCGGTGCGCGCGCGCGACGTCGCGCGTCCAGACGGCCGCGCCGAGCCCGAAGCGGCTGCCGTTGGCGATCGCGACCGCCTCCTCCTCGGAGCGAAATCGCTGGATCGTCGTGACCGGTCCGAAGATCTCCTCCTGCGCGATCGCCATGGCGGGCGTCACCTCGGCGAAGATCGTCGGCGCGATGAAGTAGCCCGCGTCGAGCGGCGGGTCGGTCAACGGCCGCCCGCCCGTCAGCACGCGCGCACCCGCCGCCTCGGCTGTGCGGATCGCCCCGAGCACGCGATCGAATTGGCGCGACGAGGCGACCGGGCCCATCTGCGTGCCCGGATCGAGCGGATCGCCGAGGCGGATGCGCCCGGCGCGGCGCACCAGTGCGTCGGCAAACGCGTCGTGGATCGACGCGTGGACGATCAGGCGGGCGCCGGCGACGCAGCTCTGGCCGGCCGCGATGTACGCCGCAAACGCCGCCCCCGCCGCCGCCTGCTCGAGATCCGCATCGTCGAAGACGAGGATCGGCGTGCTGCCGCCCAGCTCCAGCGAGACGAGCGCGAAATGGGAGCCCGCGTCGGCGGCGACGCTTGCGCCCGATGCTCCGCCTCCCGTGAGATCCACTTTCTGGATCGCGGGATGCGAGGCGACGCGCCGGCCGGCGTCCGGCCCGTATCCCGGAACGACATTCACGACTCCGTCCGGGATACCGGCCTCCTTGCAGAGCCGCGCCAGGTCGATCGTGGTCGTCGGCGTCAGCTCCGACGGCTTGATGACGACGGTATTGCCGGCGGCGAGCGCCGGGGCGAGCTTCTTGGTCAGGATGAGGAGCGGGTGATTCCAGGGCGTGATGAGGCCGACCACACCGAGCGGCACGTGCCGCGTGTAGTTGAGGTACGGGCCGGCGAAGGGGGTCACCTCGCCTTCGGCGGTGCGCGCCGCGGCGGCGAAATACTCGAAGAAGTCGCTGAGCCGGCCGACCTGCGCCGTCATTTCGCGAATGGGCCGGCCGGTGGCCAGTGTCTCCCATCGCGCGAGGTCGGCGGCGTGCGTGCGAATCAGCTCGGCCAGCCGACACAGCCGATGAAACCGGTCCGCCGCGGGCATCCGGCTCCAGCAGGGGAAGGCGCGCGCGGCTGCCGCCACGGCGCGGTCGACGTCCTCGGCACGCCCTTCGGCGACGCGCGCGACGATCTGCCGGGTGGCCGGGTTGTCCACCTCGAAGGTGCCGCCGGCGGCTGCCGCGGTTTCACTGCCGTCGATCCAGAGGCCGTACGGCGTCACGTCAATGCTCCAGGATGATTTTCATGCGGCCGTCGACATCCTCCTCGACGAGCGCGAGCGCGGCGCGCAGCGCGGCGAGCGGGAGCACCTGTGTGACCAGCGGCTCGAGCCGGACGCGGCCGCGGGCGACGAGATCGATCGATTCCGGGAAATCCCCGCCCGTGGCCGCGCGGGAGCCCACGATCGTCGGCTCCTTGTAATACAGGTCGTAGAAGGGCAGCGCGGCCTCGCGTGCCGTAAAGATGCCGAAGAGCACGATCGTACCGCCCGGGCGCACCATCGCCATCGCATCGGCGAGCGACGTCACCTGGCCGGTCGATTCGATGACGACATCGGCGCCATCGCCGTCGGTGGCGGCGCGGACGGCCCGCACCGCCTCGTCGCCGCTCGCCGCCGTCAGATCGGCGCCAAGGTCGCCGGCCAGCGCGCGCTTCCATCCGCTTCGCGTGATGCCGATGACCTGTGCCGCGCCGCGTGCTTTTGCGAGCTGTACGTGGAGCTGGCCCGAGACGCCGAGGCCGAGTACCGCCACTGCGTGGCCCGTGCCCACCCCCGCGCGCCGCTGCGCGTGCACGCAGGTGGTCAGCACCTGGATGAGGGGCGCGTGGCGGCTGTCGAGCGCATCGGGCAGCGGGTAGACATGGCTGCGCGGCGCGACGACGTACTCGGCGAAGCCACCGTTGATTTCGCGTCCGATGATGCCGCCGTGCTGACAGAGGTTCGTGCGTCCCGCTGCACAGTCACGGCAGCGGCCGCAGTACAGCACAGGGTCGATCAGCACGCGCCCGGCGTCCGCGCGTCCGACGATCTCGCCCGCGATCTCGTGCCCCATGATGACGGGGCAGGCGGCCGGCATGGCGCCGGTGAAGATTTTGAGGTCGGTGCCGCAGATGCCGGTATGCGTCACGCGCACGAGGACCTCGTCCGGCCGAGGCGACGGCGTGTCGACGTCGGCGGCGACGAGCGTGCCGGCGCTGCGGAGGACGAGCGCTCTCATGTGCGGGAGCCGGTAGACCTCGTCCCATCATATCCGCCTATACTCGCGGGATGCCTCGTCTGGGGATCGTCATTGCCAGCGTGCGCGAGGGCCGCGTCGGGTATCCGGTGGCGCAGTGGTTCATCGAGCGCGCGCGGCAGCACGGACGCTTTGAGATCGACGTGGTGGATCTCAAGGAGGTCGACCTGCCGGTGTTTGCCGAGCGCAATCATCCGCGGCTGCAGAAGTACGAGAACGAGAAGCAGAAGGCCTGGAGCGCCCGCGTCGCCGGCCTCGACGCGTTCGTCCTCGTGACGCCGGAGTACAACTACGGGCCGTCGCCGGCGCTGCTCAACGCACTCGACTACCTGTTCGTCGAGTGGCACTACAAGCCGGCCGCCTTCGTCAGCTACGGCGGCATCTCGGGGGGCATCCGCGGCGTGCAGATGACCAAGCAGACGCTCACCACGATCAAGATGGTGCCGATCGTCGAAGCCGTCGTGATCCCGTTCGTCGCGCAGGCGATCGACCGCGAGACGGGCGTCTTCAAGGCAAACGACACGCACGACAAGTCAGCTGCCGCGATGCTCGACGAGCTGCTGCGCTGGACCGAGGCGCTCGCTGTTCTGCGCGCGAAAGCGTGACTCTAGAAAGCCTGGTCTGGGTCGGGCGCACCGAAGCCGAGCAGCCTCGTTTCGCGCACTCTCGGCGTGGCTTTCGGGGCGCGTTTGAACGTCACGCTCGTTTGAGCAGGCGGGCGATTGATGGTCTTGCCGGTAAGAAACTCTTCGACGGTGATGAGCTGAAGTCGTGCGTGTTTACCCCACGGGGACGAATAGAAACCAGCGCTCGCCGCCTCCTTTCGCATTGCAGCCGTAGGCTCTTCGAGACTGATCAGCACGCCCATTTCGGCACGTTCGCGCTCCATGACTCCACGCAAGTCGCGAACGTGCGACACGTTGACGTGTCCTGCCTTGACCGACAGGACGATCTGGTGCGTACGGTCATCGCCGGCGTGGAAGTAGATTCTGCCGTCGATTCCCTTGTCAGCACCTTTCTTCTCGTCCACGGGCCGCGCACCCACGAGGCCCAGCGCCCACCACTGAAATTGATAGGGATCATCGGCGGCCAATTTGGCTGCGTCCGGCAGTGATACGGGCTCGCCGATGACTTCGTACGCGATGGAACTGCCGAACGTGTCGGCGAGTCGGCTGCGAATCAACGTGATCGCCAGATGCGTGATGTCGATTCCGATCCACCGGCGGTTCAGTTTCTGAGCCGCGGTGATTGTCGTCCCGCATCCGCAGAACGGATCCAAGACCGTGTCGCCCTCATCGCTACTGGCCTGAAGAATGCGCTCCAACAGATGTTCTGGCTTCTGCGTTGGATAGCCAAGACGTTCGGCAGCGAGATTATGGAGAGGCCGGATATCGGTCCACACATCTTGCAACGGCACTCCCGGGAGATCTTCCGGATACTGCTTTAATCGCGGCATGCCCCCGGGTTTTGCTGGCCAGTGAATGCGTCCCTTCGCGTCCAGTTCGTCGAGCCCTGCAGGCGGATACGCCCAATGCCGACCTTTGGCCGTGACGTCGAGTCCCTTCCACTTTGTGCCCGTCTCGCCATGACGAATACCGGCGCCCGTCAGATCCATGCGCTTCCAACGTCGGCCGTCCTCGTCCTGCTGATCGAAGAACGTCTCCAGGTACTCAGGATCGTAGGGCTGGAACAAGCGATTCCACTTGTACTCCTGTGTCTTGCCATACAAGAGCAACACATCGTGCACCGGGCCATACCTCTTGGCGCTGCTATGAGCGCTGGTGCGTTTCCAAATGATCTCGCTGAGAAACCTGTCCGGACCGAACACGGCATCCATCAACAGTTTCAAATAATGGCTGGCTGTTGGATCGCAATGCAGGTAAATGCTTCCGGTCCGTTTGAGAACCCGACGCAATTCGACTAAACGTGGAGCCATCATCGCGAGATACGCGAGCATGTTGCTGTCGCCGAGGAGCGTCCGAAACGCTTGCATCGCCTGTGAGACGCGGCCGCCGCCTTCGACGACCTCCTGATATGCACGTGCCGCGCTCGTATCCCACTTCCATGTGTCCTCGAAAGCTTTGATCTGGGACACCGCCTGCGCGCCGTCGCGCTCTGCGAACAGCACGTTGTAGGTTGCATTCGAGTTGAACGGCGGATCGAGGTAGACGAGATCCACCGACTCGTCGTCTGCGTGGCGCTTCAGCACGTCGAGGTTGTCGCCGTAGTAAAGCTGGTTCATGGAGACGCGCTGGATTGTACCGCAGGTACTCGGCCTCTGTGTCTCTGTGCTTCCGTGTTTCGCGATCGCAAGATTCGATGTAACACGTCAGACGACGCCGCGGCGGCGAAGGTCCTGCACGTCCTCCACGCTCAGGCCAAGCTCCCGCGTCAGAATCGCGTCGCTGTGCTCGCCGAGCGCCGGCGCCGGGCGGTCGGCGTGTTGCGATACGTCCGACAGCTTGACGGGATTGCCGACCAGGTGCAGCTCGCCGGCCTTCGGATGCGAAACAGTCGAGATCATGTCGCGCGCGGCGAGCTGCGCGTCGGCCATCATCTCGCCGATCGTCCGCACCGCGCCGCAGGGGACGCCTGCGCCGCGCAGCAGACCGACCCACTCGTCACGCGTGCGGGTCGCCAGGGGACGCGCGAGGAGCGGCAGCAGGACGCCGCGATGCGCGACCCGCTGCGGATTGGTGGCGAAGCGCGGGTCATCGGCGAGCGCCGGGAGCCCGGCGGCCTCGCAGAAGCGGCGGAACTGGTCGTCGTTGCCGACGGCGAGCATCAGCAATCCGTCGCGGACGTCGAAGGCGCCGTACGGGACGATGCTTTCGTGGGCATTGCCCATGCGGGGCGGATTCCTGCCGGTGGCGAGAGCGCCTGCGGCCTGATAGGTGAGCAGGGCCGCCGCCGAATCGTGCATCGCGATATCGAGATGCTGCCCGCGCCCGCTCATCGCGCGTGAGAGCAGCGCGAGCAGGATGCCCTGCGCCGCGAACAGACCCGAGACAAGATCGACGACCGGCAGTCCCAGACGGAATGGCGGTCCCTCGGGGTCGCCGGTGATGCTCATCAGGCCGCTTTCCGCCTGCGCCACCGCGTCGTACCCGGCGAGATCCTGGAGCGGCCCGGTGTGTCCGTATCCGGAGATCGACGCATAGATGAGCCGCGGGTGCTGCGCGGCGAGCGCCGGGTAGTCGAGTCCGACGCGCGCGAGCGTGCCCGGCCTGAAGTTCTCCACCAGCACGTCGGCCCGCTCGAGGAGCGCATCGAGAATCCGGCGTCCCTCCGGCTGCTTGAAGTCGAGCGTGAGGCTCTCCTTGTTCCGGTTGACGCTCAGGAAGTAGAGGCTTTCGCCCTTCACGAACGGCGGCCCCCACGCGCGCGTGTCGTCGCCGCGCGCGGGGTGCTCGATCTTGATGACGCGCGCGCCCATGTCGGCGAGCATGAGCGTGCAGTAGGGACCCGACATGACGCGCGTGAGGTCGACCACGGTGATGCCCGAAAGGACCGACGTGCTCACGCTGCGATCTTAGGGTACTCTGAACGGCGTCACATGGGTCTTCACCGCGAGATGATCGTGCGCGCCGCCGCACTGGCGGGCGCCGCCGGGTCGTTTGTGGCGGCGCCGGTTGCGGCGCAGACCGCGGACGAGCGGCCATGTGTCGTCCTCTGCGCTCCGGAGCTGAAGATCGAGCCGACGTTTACGATCGAGCACCTCGCCCAGCGGCACCGCGTTGCGGCGGACGGCAAGGTCGAGCGCGTGGGACGGGAAAGGACCTTCGAGCTGATCTTCGCTCTCGATGTGCCGACGACGATACCGCGGATCGGACTGACACTCGAAGCGATCCTCATCCCGTTCGGCGACACGTCGGTGCATCCGTTCACGGGGGCGCGGGCGGCAGAGGGACGGTCGATTCGCGACAACGGCGTCGAGATCGAATCGGAGCTGAACATCGGTCTCTTCGACGAGGAACAGACCGGCGGGTGGGTCTCGTCGCACTTCGACATCGTCGACAAGTTCAGTCCGGGGGAAACGCCGCGCGCCGGCAGCGTGTATACGCATAAGCTCAACTTCGAGTGGGACACCGCGTTCCATCTGTTCAGTCGGGTGCCGCGGGCTCCCTGGCTCCGCAACGTGGAAGTCGAGCTGTCGCTCGACTATCTGGCGACCGGCCTCCCGAAGGCAGGCGACGTCGTCGGCGGCGAGCGGTACATCGACAAGGCGAGCCCGTGGTCGCTGTCGTTCGTCTTCGTGTTCCCGCTCGCCCCGTTGAATCCGTGAGCCGTGGGAGATGAAGCTGAGATGCCGCAGAACATGGTGACGAGGCGTTTCTGGCTCGCGGTATCGGTGCTCGGCGTGATGCTGCTCGCGCAGGTCATTCTGCGAGCGCAGGCTGCAGCGAATCAGGCCGACCCGCCGGCCGGTCGAGCCGGTCAGTTCACGGGCCGCGTCTCGAGCGCGTCAGGCGCGTCCGTCGTGGGCGGTCCGCCCATCAACCCGGGGCATCCGGTCGCGGGCGCGACGGTTCAACTCGTCCCGGTGACGGCCATCGACGTCACCACACGGATGACGGCCAGCGCGATTTATGCGCCCCCGTATCCGGCGGAAGCCTACGATGAACCGCTCGAAGACGCGATCCGAGCGCGAGGGGCAGGATTTCCGCAGGCGACGACCGACGCGCGAGGCGCCTTCGTCATTCCGACGGTGCCGGACGGCCGGTTTTTCGTCCACGTGACACCGGCCGCCGGCGACACCGAGCACCTGCCCGGCGGGGATCACAGCCGGCAGAGCTACCCGGCCGAAAAGTTACGTGGTCAATCGATGACCATCAAGCTGTCGAGCAGCCCTTCCCCGGCCGCGCGATACTCCGGCAGCTCGAGCTGTCTCGCGTGCCACAAGGACAGGGAGCACTGGCGGCGGACGGCGCACAAGCTCGGATGGACCGTGCCGGACGCGCCAGGGAAGATGCAGGATTTCTCGAGGCACCCGCAGTATTTCGCCGCGCTCGAGTTTTTCCCACGGGTCGACAGCTATGCGCGCGGGACGCGCCTCGAACTGGGCGATTACGACGCGGCCCGGGGTGACGACAAGTTCAAGCTGCGGCTGTTTGGCGACGCCCGGGTACCGATCGACGCGGTGTATGCGGACGTGTACCTGTGGAGGAACGCGGCCAGCGGGAAATACGTCATCACGATGGTCAATCGGTTGAACCCGCAGGACCGGAACAGCCCCGCGCATCTCGAGATCAAACTCCTCTACGGCGGCGCCGTGCACGATCAGCGCTACATCGTGTCGGTTCCGCCGGGACTGGCCACTCGTCACGGGTGGTACACGGTGCTGCGATACAACATGACCGGGCGCGACAACCGGCTGCACCGCGAACGCCGTGTCTGGCAGGACTACAAGTTCTATATGTGGTGGTCCGCCGGTGCCGACACCAGGCACGGAACGTCGGACGACGTGCTGGCGGCCCCGCCGATTAACAACAATGCCGTGCAGACCATGTGTGCCGGCTGCCATCTGACCGGCTGGGAACGATACAAGGACACCGCGACGGGGGAGTTTCTCGTGCGGGCCGTCAACGATCCCGGCGGCGAGCTGAATATCGACGACGATCCGGAGCCGGACGAGATCAACATCGGCTGCGAAAGCTGTCATGGTCCAGGGTCGGAGCATGTGGCCAACGCCGGGCGCTCCCGTTTCATCGTCAACCCGAAATATCTCTCGGCGGAGCGGTCGAGCGTCGTGTGCGGCCGGTGCCACGACCGGCGACAGGGATACGGCGGTCCGATCGACGGCTATACGCAGGCGATAAGCAAGTCCGGCGATCTCGCGCGGCCCGGCATCAGCCGCCATGCGCTGATTACCGCGTATACGGACCCGATCAAGAAGGGGCCGACAGTGCGGGGACCGGGGCGCGAGGACAATATCTGGCCCGATGACGTCCACTCGAACAAGCCCCACCAGCAGTACGCGGATTTCCTGAAGTCGAAGTTGTACAGAAACCAGCGGCTGCTGGTCGCCTGCTCGGATTGCCACGACATGCACGGCGGCTCGCCGTATGCGCGCTTTCTCCTCCACGACCCCGACAACTCCGCCTCGCCGTTGTGCCAGCGGTGCCATACCGTGGATGTGCTGTCCCACATGGACGCGAAGTTGAATGCCAGGATGAAAGGGCAGCTCACACGCTGCATCGACTGCCACATGCCGGGAACGGCCAACACCGGGGGGATTGCGGGCGAATTCGGCCGGATGGTGCGAACGCCCCCGTATGCCACCGCGCAGGAGGAAGAGGCGAACGCCTACTGGCAAAGCCCGTTGAAGTCACATGTGTTCGACGTGCCCCTGAAGACGAATGTGGCCGTCCGCGGCGTGCCTCCCGGGCAGGCCATGCCCATTCCGTACACGTCCTCCTGCGGGACATGCCACGTGGTGAACGAGTTGCCGTTCAAGTAGCGGTTGCGGCTCGTGGCGCGTGCGAGGTGCAAGTCGGATTGATCGACACCGACGTGTTCTGGACGTGCGAAGGCTCACCCTGCTGTCCGTCGTGCTCTGTGCGTGCGCCGCGGACGCCCTCGCGGGACGGATGCTCGACACGCCCGGTGTATCTGCGCCCGGAACTCCGGCGGCCGGCCTCATACTGCGGCTTCGTCCTCCCGGTGCCCTATACTGGAGTCGTGAGGATCTGGCTGGATCTCCCGGACGACGTGGTCGAGCAGCTCGCCGAAAAGGGGCAGGATCTGTCCCGGGCGGCGCTGGAAGCGCTCGCAGTCGACGCGTACCGAATGAACCGGATGACCGGCTACCAGTTGGGTCAGTTGTTGGAGATCCCTTCGCGTGACGAACTCGACGGCTTCCTCAAGCATCACGGCGTGCCGCTCGAGTACACCATGAAAGACTTCGAGCGCGAGGGCGCAACCAGCGCCCGCCTGTGGCAGAAGCGACAACGGGAACTGGCGGCTGAGAGCGACCGTGCACGACGACTCGAGTGATTGTCGTCGCTGATGCAAGTCCGCTTCGCTATCTGATTCTGATCGAACACGTGCACGTGGTGCCAGCCTTGTACGGGCGTGTCGTCGTCCCACCCGCGGTCGTGTCCGAACTGAGTCAAGAGCGGACGCCGGATCCGGTCCGACACTGGCTTTCCAACAGTCCAGAATGGTTGCACGTTCGGGCGCCGCGGTAGCCATTGACATCGCTGCGGGGTGTCCTCGGCCCCGGCGAGCGCGAGGCCATTGCACTCGCCGCGGAACTCTCCGCCGATGTGCTTCTAATGGACGACCGTGACGGCCGTCGCGAAGCGGAGAAAAGGAACTTGGCTGTTCTGGGAACACTTCGCGTGCTGGCGGATGCCGCGGAGCACGGCTTCGCGGATCTTCGCGTGGCGTTGGATCGCCTTCGACTCACGAACTTCCGCGCCGACGAACCTCTCATTCAACGGCTCCTCGCAGAATCGGGAATGTAACCCACCCTCGCACCTTCGCACCGCAGGTTCATCTGCGCCGACGCCGCTAACGCGCTGCCGTTGTGGACTGCTGATTCTGAATGACCACCGTCGGGTTGGGATTCGCGGGGGGAATCGACAACCCGCGCTCCTTCAACACTTCGACGTGCTCCTGCATCCCGCAGCGCGCTTGGTACAGGCAGTCTTCAATGGAATGCCCGATTCCCGTAAATCCGTCGAGATCCGGCGAATAGAACCCAAGAAACGCCGGGTCGTCCGTTGCCTCAAGCATCAGCGAGTACCTGAGGTCAATCACACCCTGACTCCTTCAGCCCGGCTGCCTTCAGGATCGCTTGGCACGTGCCGGATCGAACCCTTCTCCTTAACAAGGGTGAAGCCGTGTCTCTCGAGGAGCCGAACGAGCTCGTTGAACCGAGATCGCGTTCGAGGCGAATCAGATATCCTCGTGGCTTGGGTACCTGAGCATGCTACGGAGGAGCGTCAGAAGACTCTTGCTGCTCTCCGTCGTGCCATGCGCATGCGCATCCACTGCGCTCGCGCAGGTCGGGCCGGCGAACAGCCCCGGAGGGCAGGACAACAGCGGCCGGCGGACCGTCACCGCGGTTCGCCTCGCCGACGGCGAGGCGATCGCGCTCGACGGCCGTCTCGATGAGCCGTTCTGGTCGAGAGCCGTTCCCGCTGCCGATTTCGTGCAGATCGATCCGGCCAACGGCCGCCCTGCCACCGAGCCGACGGAGGTGCGCGTCGTCTTCACCCGCGACGCGCTGTACCTCGGGGTGACGTGCTTCGACTCCGAACCCGACCGGTGGATCGGGTGGCAGCTCCGGCGCGACGAGCGGCTCGCCTCCGACGACGGTTTCATGTGGACGATTGACACGTTCCTCGACGGCCGGACCGGGTACTTCTTCGAGATGAACCCGTCCGGCCTGATGGCCGACGCGCTGATGGGGCTGAACGGCGACAACCGCGAGTGGGACGGCATCTGGAACGCGCGCGCGCGACGCAGCGAGATCGGCTGGACTCTGGAGATCGAGATTCCGTTCCGCACGTTCAACTTCAACCCGGACAACGACACCTGGGGCATCAACTTTCAGCGCGTGGTCAGCCGCAAGAATGAGCAGTCGATCTGGATGGGCTGGGCCCGCAACCAGGGGGTGCGGCGCATGACGAACGCCGGGCTGCTGACCGGCATTCGCGACGTGACGCAGGGGCACGGCCTCGACATCAAGCCGTACGGCCTCGTCT
>CAZGLC010000015.1:12913-34839 GCA_964526235.1 uncultured Bifidobacteriaceae bacterium | reverse complement strand
GTGCTGCTCATCATCTTCATGGTGGCGGCGCCGATGCTGCAGCGAGGCGTCGAGGTGAACCTGCCGGTGGCGAGCCGCGCGCAGGAGATTGCGAGCGACCGCGTCTTCGTCGACCTGCCGGTCTCCTACCGGGAGGATCGGCGCGTCTTCATCGACAAGGAGCCGGTCCGGCTCGACTTTCTGGCCGAGCGCGTGAAGCAGATCATGCTCAACCGCAGCGACAAGCTGGTCTACCTCCGCGGCGACGGCGAGGTGAACCTGCAGGAGCTGATGGAGGTGTTCGACCGGCTGAAGGAAGGGGGGATCCAGAATGTCGGGATCATCTCCAGGCTGCCGGGCGAGCAGTGATATGCAGCTGCCCGACGTGACCGACGTGCTCAGCGAGCGCCGGCAGCGGCCCGAGAAATTCGGCCGGATGGTCGCCTGGTCGGTGGCGGTTCACGCCGGCGCCGTCGCGCTGCTCCTCTTTGGCCCCTTCGACTGGCAGCTCGTCGCCGACGAGCCGCCGCGGACGGTGATGACCATCAGTCTGGCCGGCGCGCCAGGGCCGCGCGCCGGGGGCATGACGCCGACGGGCGGCCGCGCCGTGCCGGCGCCGACGCCCGAGAAGCCGCGTGCCGTCCCGCCGCCGCCGCCCAGGCCGCGGGCGATGCCCTCCCCCACCGCGCCGGTCCGCCGTCCGCAGCCGCAGCCCAAGCCGGTGCCGGAGGAAGAGCCGCAGCCGGGCGTCACGCGGACGGACACCGGAGCGCGCGGCCAGGGGTTCGGGCTGGCGACCGGCGGATCCGGAGGCAGCGGCGTGCAGCTCGACGTCGCCAACTTCTGCTGCCCCGAATATATCGAGCAGATGGTGACGCTGATTCAGCGCAACTGGCAGTCGAATCAGGGCGTCGCGGGGTCCAGCGTCGTGCAGTTCACCATCACGCGCGGCGGATCGATTCAGGCAATCCGGCTCGAGCGGCCGAGCGGCTTCGTGGCGCTCGATCTGGCGGCCGAGCGCGCGCTGCTGCTCACGCGGCTGCCGGAGCTGCCGGTGCAGTTCCCGAATCCGACGCTGACCGTCCACCTCACCTTCGAGTACCGGCGATGATGACGATGAGACATGTCCTCGTGATTTTGATGGCGGTCGCCGGAGGCGTGCACCCCTCGACTTTCGCTCGGGGTGCCCTGAGCGCAGTCGAAGGGCAGGCCTTCGGACAGGAGCCGCCGCCCTCCCCACAGCAGCCCTCCGAGGTCGCGATCGTGATCACCGGCGATCCGGGGACGCCGCCGCGCTACGCCGTACCGGACTTCATTCCGCTCACGCCCGATGCGGCCGAGATTGCCAAGACCGTCGCGCAGGTGCTGTGGGACGACCTCGCCTTCGAGCGCGAGTTCTATCTGATTCCGCGCGACACCTACGCCACCATCCCCGTGGCGCGGTCGCCCGACCAGGTGCCGTTCAACGCCTGGCGCGAGCTCGGCGCCGACGCGGTGATGTTCGGCACCGTGGCGCGCACCGGCGACAGCGTGCGTATCGAGGTGCGTCTGTTCAACGTGCGCACCCGGCAGTCGGTCTTCGGCAAGGAGTACACCGGCTCGGCCGGCAACCCGCGCCTCTACGCGCACACGATCGCCGACGAGATCCACCAGCAGCAGCGCGCGCTGCGCGGCGTGGCGCGCACCAAGCTCGCCTTCACCTCCGACCGCAACCGCGAGCGCATCGTCGGCACGGTCCAGAACCGCGACGTGAAGGAGGTCTACATCTCCGACTACGACGGCGCCAGCGTGCGGCGGATCACGACGAACCGGCAGCTGAACCTCACGCCGGTCTGGTCGCCCGACGCGCGGGCGATCGCCTACACCTCGTACCGCCGCGGCTATCCGGATCTGTTCGTCGCGCTCATCTACCAGGGCGTGCAGGAGGAGCCGACGAAGGGCGGCACGCAGAACTGGCTGCCGATGTTCTCGCCCGACGGCAAGCGCATTGTCTTCACGTCGAGCCGCGAAGGCAATCCCGAGCTCTACATCATCAATCGCGACGGCTCCGGCCTGCGGCGGCTGACGAATCATCCGGCGATCGACACGACGCCCACCTGGTCGCCCACCGGCACGCAGGTCGCCTTCACCTCGGATCGCGCCGGCTCGCCGCAGATCTATATCGTCGGCGCCGACGGCCTGAACCTGCGCCGGCTCACGACCATCGAATCGTACGCCGATCGGCCGACGTGGTCGCCGGCGCCGTTCAACGAGATTGCCTTCGCCGCGCGCTCGGGCCCGGGCTACGACATCAGAATTTACGACCTGGCGACCGGGACGACGCGGCAGATCACCTTCGGTGAAGGCAGCAACGAGAGCCCGGCCTATGCGCCGAACGGCCGGCATCTCGCCTTCACGTCGACGCGCACCGGGCGTCCGCAGATCTTCACGATCGGCCGCGACGGCCGCGGCCCGAAGCAGATCACCCGGGACGGCAACAACGTCACACCTTCATGGTCGAATTGATGATGCGTAAAGCCGCGCCCTCTGTGGTCGTGCTTCTGGCGCTGGCGTGTATCGCCGGCTGCGGACGCCGGCAGCCCCCTGCCGCCACGCCCGCTCCTCCACCGCCCGCGACCGCGCCGCCGCCGACCGCCTCGGCGCCGCCTCCGCCGCCGCCGGTGCGCGTTGAGGAGTCCCTTCCGGTTCCGTCCGAGCCGCTCGCGGAGGACGCCATCGCGAACCGCTCGCTCGACGACCTCAACCGCGACTCGCCGTTCAAGCCGCTCTTCTTCGCGCTCGACAGCGCCGAACTCGACGATGCGGGCCGGGCGGTCGCGACGGCCAACGCGCAACTGCTGCGGAAGTATCCCGCGTGGGTCATCACGATTGAAGGCCACTGCGACGAGCGCGGAACGGCCGAGTACAACATCGCGCTCGGCGAGCGCCGGGCCGTGGAGGTGAAGACGTACCTTGTCTCCGTCGGGATCTCGCCCGACCGGATCCGGACCGTCAGCTACGGCAAGGAGTTCCCGTTCGATCCAGGCCACGACCAAGCGGCGTGGACCAAGAACCGGCGGGCGCATTTCGTGATTACGTCGAAGTAAGATGAGAGCTCCACGATGAGGCCACGCACGCGGCTCGCCGTCGCAGCGCTCGCGGTGTCGCTGGCCGCCCCGGCGGCCGCGCAGAACCGCGAGCACCAGCAGATGGCGGCCGAGCTGCGGATGCTGCAGGAACAGGCGCAGCAGCTCGCGCTGACGCTGGCGGCGCTCAACCAGACGCTGGCCGAGTCGATGAAGGCGATTGCGGCGGTCGGCGGGCGAATCGACGAGTCGAACAACGTCACGCGAAAGATGTTCGCCGACCAGAAAGTGCTCATCGACAACATCGCCGAGGGGGTGCGTGTCATCCGCGAGCGCACCGACGACAGCAACGTGCGCATCGCCTCGCTGCGCGAGGAGCTGGAGGCGCTGCGGACGACGGTGCAGGCGCTGCAGCAGATCGCGCTGGCGCCGCCGCCCGCGCCGGTCGATCCGGCGGCGCCCGTGGATCCGAACGCCCCGGCGCCTGCGCCCGTCCCGCCGCCGGTGGCGCTGCCGCCGACCGCGGGCCTCTCGCCGGCGCGGCTCTACGAAACCGCGCGCGCCGACTATTTCGCGGGACAGTGGAACAGCGCGATCAGCGGCTTCGAGGCGTTTCTGCGGGCGTTTCCCCGCTCGGAACAAGCCGACGACGCGCAGCTCTATATCGGGGAAACCTATTACGCGCAGAACCAGTGGCCGCAGGCCGTCATGGCCTACACCCAGGCGATCGAGTCGTACCCTGGTACGAATTCCGTGCCGATCGCCTATTACAAGCGCGGCCTCGCGCAGCAGCAGTTGGGTCAGATCGACGCGGCGCGCACGTCCTGGGAAGCGGCCGCCAAGATGTTTCCCGACAGCGACGCCGGGCGCCTGGCGAAGCAGAGCCTCGATCGGCTCGCCTCACAGCCCAAGCCCTGACCTCCTCTGTCACGCGCTCCGGGATAAACTGGGCCCACACACCAGAAAGAATGTAGGCGCTGGGCTTCAGCCCCGCCCGAAAGGCAGACGATGGGAAGCGTGAACAAAGTCATTCTGGTCGGCAATCTCGGCCGCGATGCCGAGCTGCGCTACACGCCTGGCGGCGCCGCCGTCGCCACGCTGAACCTGGCGACCACCGAAGTGTGGAACGACAAGCAGGGCCAGCGGCAGGAGAAGACCGAGTGGCACCGCATCGTGGTCTGGGGCAAGCAGGCCGAGACGCTGCAGGAGTACCTCGTCAAGGGAAAGCAGATCTACGTGGAGGGGCGGCTGCAGACGCGGCAGTGGGACGACAAGGACGGCAACAAGCGCTACACCACGGAGATCAAGGCCGATCGGATCACGCTGCTCGGCGGCGGTGGCGGTGGCGGACGCGGCGGCGCGAGCGTGGATCGCGGCGCGGCCTCGCAGCCGGCCGGCGGCGGCGAGGAGCCGCCGATGGATCCGATTACCGACGACGATATTCCCTTCTGACGCTCACAGAGCCGGGATCCGGGATTCGGGATCGGGGATCCGGAGGTTCGAGGTTCAGGCCTTTCGGATCCCGGATCCCGGATCCCGGATCCCGGGGCCCGGATCCCGCGTCCCGGTGTCGTCCACGCGTCCGTACCGGTCTTCCAATCGCACCACGTCGTCCAGTTCCGGCGTCGAGACCTCCAGGATGTCGCAGTCGTCGATGGCGGTCATGCGGTGGACCGTCTTCGGCGCCACGTGCACCGAATCGCCGGGGCGCATGTCCTGCTTCGCGAGCTGTCCGTCACGCTCGATCTCGAACACCATCCGGCCCGAGTACAGGTAGATCGTCTCGTCCTTGCGGTTGTGGTACTGCAGGCTGAGGGCGTGCCCCGCGTTGACGTGCAGCACCTTGCCGACGTAGCGGTCGGTCTTGGCCCAGTGGAGCTCGTAGCCCCAGGGCTTCTCGACGCGGGTGACGGATCCATCGCTCATGAGTGCGCCCCATCGTACACGCTGTGGCGGCCGAAGCTGTCGAGCAGGTACTGCTCGATCTCGTCGACCGTGCCGAGCGTCAGCACGCGCGCCGCGATGCGCGCCATGTCCGCCGCGCGCGTGTCTTCGACCACCCGGCGCGCCATCGAGAGCGCGCCCGGCGTCATGCTGAATTCGGTGAGGCCGCACCCGACGAGCAGCGGCAGCAGCACCGGGTCCGACGCCATCTCGCCGCAGACCGAGACGGGAATGCCGCGCCGGGCGGCACCGCGGCGCACCTGACGGATCAGCCGCAGCACGGCCGGATGCAGCGGCTCGTACCGGTCCGACACGCGCTCGTCCGTGCGATCGTCGGCGAGCGAGTACTGGATCAGATCGTTGGTGCCGATCGTGAAGAAGTCGGCTTCGCGCGCCAGCATCGAGGCGGTGAAGGCGGCCGACGGGACCTCGATCATGACCCCGACCGCGGCGGTCCCGTACCGTCCGCCGCGCGCGTCGAGCTCGGCCCGCGCCTCGGCGAGGAGCGTCCTGGCGACGCGGACCTCCTGCACCGAAGAGACGAACGGAAACAGGATGCGAAGCGAGCCGTGCGCCGCCGCCCGCAGCAGCGCACGGAGCTGCGTCTTGAAGATGGGCGGATGGGCCAGGCCGAACCGGATGCCGCGCAGCCCGGCGCGTCCGGCGCGCTCCCCTTGCGGGAACCAGCGCGCGTCGAGCGCGGCATCGACCAGCGGGTGCGCGAGCTGCCGCTCGTCGACGTCGAAAGTCCTGATCGTGACCGGCCGCGGCGCCATCTGCTCGGCCACCTGCCGGTACTCCTCGTACTGCTCGTCCTCGCCCGCCATGTCCGGGGGCGCGCCCGCGAGCAGGAACTCGGATCGATAGAGGCCGATGCCCTCCGCGCCCGACCCGAGCGCCGCCGCCACATCGTCCGAACGCTCGATGTTGGCCTGGAGCGACACGGCGACGCCGTCGCGCGTGCGCGCGGGCGCGTGTGCCGGCTCAGGCGCCCTCGGCCGGGCACGCGCCAGCCGGCCGCGTGTCTCCGCCTCGCGGGAGAGCGCCGGGTCGGGATCGATGACCACCTCGCCCGTGTCGCCGTCGATCAACACCGACGCACCAGGGGGCACGCGGCCGCTGATGTCGCGCAGCCCGACGACGGCGGCGACGCCGAGCGACCGGGCGAGGATCGCGGTGTGATACGTGCGGCTGCCGGCGTCGGTCGCAAACCCGCGAATCAACTCCCAGTCGAGCTGCGCGACGACCGACGGCGCGAGTTCGTCGGCCACCAGCACGCACGGCGCATCGAGGTCGCGGAGCAGGTCGCGCGCCCCGCCCTTCTCGCCGCGCAGGTTCAGGCGCAGCCGGCCGGCCACGTCCTGCAGATCGCCCTTCCGCTCGCGCAGGTACGGATCGGCCAGATCGTTGAAGACCTCGGCCACTTCGTCGAGCGCGCGCTGCACCGCCCATTCGGCGTTGACGCGCTCGTCGCGGATGAGGGCGACCGCGCGGCCGACGAGCAGCGGATCGTCGAGCAGCAGGAGCTGTGCGTCGAAGATGGCGGCCAGGTCTG
The DNA here is from genome assembly GCA_964526235.1 of uncultured Bifidobacteriaceae bacterium. Taxonomy (GTDB): domain Bacteria; phylum Acidobacteriota; class Vicinamibacteria; order Vicinamibacterales; family UBA2999; genus MELF01. The sequence continues at coordinate 28,296 of CAZGLC010000015.1, read as the reverse complement.
TGCCCTTCCGCTGGGCGATCCGATCGCGGATCTGCCGGAGCTGCTCGCGCGACCGGTCGCGCGCCTGCTCCAGCACGGCCAGCTCGCGCCCGACGCGCCCCGGCGCGACCGGAAACCTGATCACCTGCGTCCGTTGAATCGCCACGAGCGCGGGTCCCACGACCAGGCCCCCCGAGACGCCGATGCCCTTCAGACGGTCCACGATTCCCCTGGCCCGACCGCCGCCGCCGATTCGGCAAACCCGGATTCGACGAGCCGGACGAGCGCGTCGACGGCGCGCTCCTCGTCCGCTCCCTGGGCGGTGATGGTCAGCGTGGTTCCTTGCGCGGCGGCGAGGAGCAGAATGCCCAGAATGCTCTTTCCGTCCATCATCTTGCCGTCGCGGCCGACGCGGATCTGCGACTCGAACCGCGCGGCCAGCTGCACGAAGCGCGCTGCCGCGCGCGCGTGCAGTCCGAGCTCGTTGGAGACGACGACAGCGCGCGAGGTCATGACGCCTTGTCCCCCCGCAGGAGGTCGGACGCCACCCAGATCGCGTTCCGGCCGTGTTCGCGGATCTCCCGCGCCGCGTCGACGAGCGCGGCCTGCGATCGCAGGCCCGCGAGCTTGATCAGCATCGGCAGGTTCACGCCCGTCACCACCTCCACATGGTCGCTGCCGAGAAACGACATCGCCAGGTTCGAGGGGGTGCCGCCGAACATGTCGGTCAGCACGAGCACGCCGTCGCCCTGCTGGACGCGCGCGATCGCCTGCGCGATCTCTTCGTGGGCGTCGCCCGCGTCCTCGTGCCAGCCGATCGACACGGCCGCAAACCGCGGGAGCTCGCCGACGATCGTCTCGGCCGCGTTGAGCAGCTCGGTCGCGAGCTGGCCGTGCGTCACCACCACGATGCCGATCATGAGTCTCGATGCCGGACGCGCAGCCGCACGCCCGTGACCTCCGCGAGTGTCTTCCGGAGCGCCTCTGCAATCATCACCGATCGGTGCCGTCCGCCGGTGCAGCCGATCGCCACCGTGAGGTAGCTCTTCCCCTCTTGCACGTACTGCGGCAGCGCGAAGCGCAGGAACGACGAGAGCCGCTCGAGAAATTCCTGCGTGGCCGGGCTGCGGCGCATGTACCGCACGACGGCGGGATCGCGGCCCGTCAGGGGCCGCAGTCGATCGACGAAGTGCGGGTTCGGCAGACACCGCACGTCGAACACGAGGTCGGCATCCACCGGCACGCCGTGCTTGTACCCGAAGCTCACCACGTTGACCACCATCTCGGCGCGGGCGCGGCCGTCGCGCGAGAGCTGCATGAACCGGTCGCGCAGTTCGTGCACCGTCAGGTTCGACGTGTCGACGATGAGATCCGCCAGCGCGCGGATGCCGCCGAGCTTGCGGCGCTCCTCGGTAATTCCCTCGGCCACCGAACGGTCCGCGGCGAGCGGATGCGGGCGCCGCGTCTCGCTGAAGCGGCGGACGAGCGCCGTATCGCTCGCCTCGAGAAAGATGAGCATCGGTTTCACGGTGTGGCTTTTCAGCCGCCGGAACACCCGCGGGAACTGCGCCACGAATCCGCCCTCGCGCACGTCGACGACGATCGCGACCTTGTCGATGCCGGCGTCCTCACGGCTCGACAGATCGGCCATGGTGGGGATCAGCTGCGTCGGCAGGTTGTCGATGCAGAAGTAGCCGAGATCCTCGAGCGCGCGGATCGCCTGCGTCTTGCCCGCGCCCGAGAGCCCCGTCAGGATGACGAACCGGCGCGTGCCGCGCGGCTGCGGCGGCCGCGTCACGGCTCCCCCTTCTCCAGCGCCCGCTCGAGGCGGGCGGCCAGATCGCGGGCGGCGTGCCGCCCCCGCGCGCGCAGCATCTGATTCCGCGCCGCGACCTCGACCAGGATGCCCAGGCTCCGCCCCGCCGCCACCGGCATCCGCACGAGCGGCACCTTCAACCCGAGGAGGTCGTAGAACGCGTCATCGAGGCCGAGCCGGTCGCCGTCGCGGGCGTCCCCGCCACCCTCGCCGTCGTGCCAGCGCTCGAGCTGCACCACGAACTCGATGCGCTTCGAGGCGCGGGTCGAGGCCACGCCGAACAGGTCGCGGATGTTGATGACGCCGAGGCCGCGCACTTCCATGTGGTGCCGCGTGAGCTCGGGGCACGCGCCGATCACCGCCGTGTCGCCCCGGCGCCGCAGCTCCACCACGTCGTCGGCGACAAGCCGGTGGCCGCGCACCACCAGGTCGAGGGCGCACTCGCTCTTGCCGATCCCGCTCTCCCCCACGATGAGCACCCCCAGGCCGAGGATGTCCATCAGGACGCCGTGGACGACCTCCCGGACCGCGAGGGCATCTTCGAGCAGCGTCGTCAACTTGGCGATGGCGAAGGGAGTGGGCACGTGCGTCCGGAGCAGCGGCACCCGATGGCGATCGGCGGCCGCGCGCAAATCGGCCGACGGCTCGAACCCGCCCGTGACGAGCACGCAGGGAATGTCGCGGGCGAACGCGGCTGCCAGCGCCTGCTCCCGGCCGCCGCGCGCCAGGGTGTCGAGGAAGCGGATTTCGCTCTCGCCGAACACGAGCACACGTCCCGGCTGCAGGTATTCGTCGAACCCCGCCAGTGCCAGGCCGGTTTTCTGGATGTGGGGGCTGCCGATGCGGCGCTCGAGGCCCGCGGCGCCGCTCACCAGTTCGAGCGGCAGGCCGACGTGCTCGGACCGGCGTCCGAGCAGGCCGCTCACCGTCAGGACCGCGCCCATGCGGGCAAGCGTATCAGGCTTCCGGTTCGATGAGCCCGAGATGGCCGTCGGGACGGCGGAAGAGCACGTTCACCGAGTCGGTGATCGCGTTGCGGAAGACGAGGAAGGCGCCCCGCCCGGCGCCGATTTCGAGCGCCGCCTCGTCGACCGCCATCGGCTTCACGGCATAGCGGCGGGCGCGGATGATGCGCACCGCGGCATCGCCGTCGGGCTCGGCGACCGCCAGGCCGGTGCTGAACACACGGCGCGCGCGCTCGGGGCGCGGCGCGGCGGATCCCGCCTTGGCGGCCGACACCCCCTGCCGCTTCCCCTCGGTCCACCGGCTCTTCAGCTTCTGCGCCTGGTGTTCGAGCTTCTCGGCCGCGGCGCTGAGCGCTGCGGGCAGATCGCGGCCCGTCGCGGCGGCGTGCATGAAGTGCTCGCCGCGCGCGTGCAGCGTCATCTCCACGTGGTGGCGCGACTTCTCGCGCGTGATGACGACCTGCACGGAGACGATGCTGTCGTTCAGCATCCGCGCCATCCGCGCGAGGCTCCGCTCCACCGCCTTGCGGACGGTGGGCGTGATGGTCACGTGTCGTCCGGTGAGCTCAAGACGCATGATACGACCCTAGTACAGGACCTTTCGCTGGTTCGATGTCGGAATCTTCAGCTCTTCGCGGTACTTGGCGATCGTCCGGCGGGCGAGCTCGAGCCCCTCGCGCTGGAGAATGCTGACGATCTTCGAGTCGCTGAGCGGCTTCCGCGGGTCTTCCTGCTCGATGATCTTCCGGATGCGCTGCTTGATCGTCACCGACGAGACCGCCTCGCCGTACGCGCTCGCGATCCCGCTGTGGAAGAAGTACTTCATTTCGAACACACCCTGCGGTGTGTGCATGTACTTGTTCGTGACCACGCGGCTGACGGTGGACTCGTGCATGCCGATGTCGTTCGCCACATCGCGCAGCACGAGCGGCCGCAGGTACTCGATGCCGTGGTCGAGGAAGTCGCGCTGGAAGTTGATGATGCTCGTCGCGACCTTGTGGATCGTCTTCTGCCGCTGCTCGACCGACTTGATCAGCCAGAGCGCCGAACGGAACTTGTCCTTGACGTAGGCGCGCGTCTCGTCGGTGTTGTCGGTGGCGCTCTTGTCGAGCAGACGCCGGTACACGGGGCTGATGCGCAGCTGCGGCAGCCCTTCCTCGTTGAGGACGGCGACGTACTGGTCCTCGACCTTCACCACGTAGACGTCGGGAATGACGTACTGCGACTGCGACGGGTTGTAGCGGCTCCCCGGCTTCGGATCGAGGTGCCGGATCAATTCGATGTGCTGCTTCAGGTCGTCGATCGACATCCCCAGTTTGCGCGCCAGTTCGGGGACCTGATGGTTCTGCAGCAGCCGCATGTGCTCGGTGACGATCTTCTCGGCGGGCGATCCGGCCAGCCCCAGATGCCGCAGCTGCAGGAGCAGGCATTCCTGGAGGTCGCGCGCCGCGACGCCGATCGGATCGAAGCTCTGCACGAGCTTCAGCGCGCGCTCGACGTCCTCGATCGGCCACGGCCCCATGGCGCCCAGCTCCTCGACCGTCGCCACCAGCTGGCCGTCGTCGTCCAGATTGCCGATGATCGCCTCGCCGATTTCGCGCATCAGCGGGTCGTCGGTCTGCATCGAGAGCTGCCAGAGGAGGTGGTCGGCGAGCGAGGTGCTGCTGGAGAGCGTGTTCTCGATCGGCGGCAGCTCCTTCACCTCGGTCGGCGTATGCGGCCGGTAGCCGTCGTCGAGATAGTCGCCGAAGAAATACTCGTAGTCCTGATCGTCCCAGGTGTCGGTCTTCTCTTTTTCCTTCTCCTCCTGCTTGTCCTGCGCCGCCTCGACCGGCTGAAGCTCTTCCGTCGGCACCTCCTCCAGCAGCGGGTTCTCGACCATCTCCTGGTTCAGAAGCTCCGACAGCTCGAGCGTCGACATCGGCAGCAGCTTGATCGCCTGCTGCAGCGAGGGCGTCAGAATCAGCTTCTGGACGAGCTTGGTGTGAAGCTTCTGCGAGATCGCCATGACGTCAGACGGTCACGTTCATCTCAGGCCTAAGAGACATCTTACACGCAGCGACCGGCTGTCGCGGTCTTCAGTCCAGACGGAAGTCGGCCCCCAGATAGATGCGGCGGACCTCCTCGTCGGCCGCGAGCGAACCCGGCGTGCCGCTGCGGAAGATCGCACCGTCGTGCACGATGTATGCCCGGTCGGTGATGCGCAGCGTCTCGCGGACGTTGTGATCGGTCACGAGCAGGCCGATGCCCCGCTCGCGCAGGTGGAAGATGATCTTCTGAATGTCGGTGACGGCGATCGGGTCGATCCCCGCGAACGGCTCGTCGAGCAGCATGAAGCGCGGCGACACGGCGAGTGCGCGCGTGATTTCCACCCGCCGGCGCTCGCCGCCCGAGAGCGTGTGCGCCGCCGCCTTCGCGAGCGGCGTCAGGCTGAGCTCGGCCAGCAGGGTCTCGAGCCGCTCGCGCCGCTCCGCTTTCGGCAGCTCCAGCGTCTCGAGGATCGCGAGGATGTTCTGTTCGACCGTGAGCCCGCGGAAGATCGACGGCTCCTGCGGCAGATATCCGATGCCCTTGCGCGCGCGCACGTACATCGGGTCGTCGGTCAGGTCTTCGCCGTCGAGCACCACGCGCCCGGCGTCGGGCGCCGTGAGGCCGACCACCATATAGAACGTCGTCGTCTTGCCGGCGCCGTTCGGACCGAGCAGGCCGACGACCTCGCCGGAGCCGACTTCCAGGCTGACGCCCCGGACCACCGTACGGCCGCTGTAGGATTTCGTGAGCTCGTGCGTGCGCAGCGTGGACATCAACGGGCGGGCGCCGGACACGGACCGCCACTGCGGCTCGACTGCGTGCGGACCTCCTCGTTGCCGTCCACGATGATGCGGTCGGCCGACTTGAAGAAGACGACCGTGCGGCCGATCGTCTCACGGCATTCTTCGACGATCTTCACCGGCACCGTGGCGATGCCGATCATCACGTAGCGCTCCTCGTCAGCGTGGTACGTCAGGCGATCGCCCGTCGCGAGCCGCCGGTCCAGGCGAATGGTCACGTCGGTAAACGCCTCGAGCCGCTCGATCCGCGCCTCGGTAGGGGCGAGCTGCACCTCGATCCGCCCCGCACGGAGGTCACCTTGTGGGCCGCTCAGCTGCGACGGCGCCGGCGCGGCGGGCGCCGCGGCGGGCGGGCCGTAGATCAGCCGGCGCCCGGCATCGTCGTAGCGGATTTCCACGCCGCGGCCGACCGACGCTCCGGTATCGAAGACGAGGTTCGACCGGGCCGCACCCGAGACGACGAGGTCGCCGCGCGTGCGATCGAGCGTGATGCTGTCGCCGCGCACCGCCGTCTCGCCCTGCCAGAGCATGGCGTTGCCGCCGTAGACGGCGGCGCCGGCAGGGCCTTGATACGCGAGCGCGTCGGCGTTCGCGTTGACGGGGTTCTTCCGTTCCAGCAGGCCAGGCATCCGCCCCGACGCGGTCGCCTGCAGCACGGTCTTCACCGTCCCCGTGGCGCGCATCGCCGGCCCCTCGAGCGTCACGTCGATCGCCTCGGCCTCGATCTGAATCTGCGCGTCGGCCACGCGCGGGCCGCCGCCCTCGTCCGCGCCCTTCAGCCGGAGCGCCCCGGCGGCCGGGTCGTAGTCGGCCCCGGCGGCCGACGCACGGAGATCCCCGTCCTCGAAGCGCACCCGGCCGCTGAACGCGGCCGTCGTCACGACGTCTTCGGCCAGACCGACGCCGAGCGCGGTCGAACGCGCCACTCGCGTCCGCCGTCCCGCCTGCGCATCCTCGCGATATTCCACGCCGCCGGTAAAGCGCGCCGAGGTCAGTCCCTGGCCCGCCGCTCCGGTTCCGTCGAACGCCTCCGCCCGAATACTGCGGGCGGGCGTCCCCTGCCCCGCGGGCAGGTCGACGCGCACGCTCCCGCGGCCGGTGGCGGCAGTCAGGGAGGAGTCAGAAGCGAGCGTCAGATCGAGGGTGTCGCCTGCGAACTGACGGCCCGAGGCGCCCTCGCCGCCGCGCATGGCGATCCGACCCTCGCCCCGCAGCCCCACGCGCTCGAGCGTGGCGCCGTCGTCGGTGTAGTCGAGATCGATGTCACGCGCGCTCATCGCCTCGAAGGCGTCGCCCCCGGTGACGCGCGCGCTGCCCCGCAGCTCGATAAACGTGATGAACTCGTCGTCGTCGGACAGGCGCGCCAGCCCACGGTCCGACTCGAGCACCTGCGCAGAGCGCAGCGCCCGCACGCCGCCGTCGAGCGCCAGGTAGTTCTCCTGCCGCGACAGGACGGCCCGATCGGCCGTGAACTCGGTGACCGTCTCCCGGGCATCGTTGACGACCGTGACGCGCGCCTCGCCGGAGAGCGAGAGGACGTCGGTCGTCTGGTTGTACGTCATCCCGACGCCGGTGCCCGACATCCGTCCCTTGCCGAACGTGACCGCGCCGGGCGCGGCGACGGTCGCGTCCGCTTCGTTGAACGTCGCGTGCTCGGCCTCGACCGTGAACCCGTCGTTGGCCGTCAGCGTCACCCCGCCGATGATGTCGAGCAGCTTCTTCGTCTCGTCGCCCTGCATCTCGCGGCCCGACACGACGAAGTCGCGGCCGCCGCGGTTTTTCACCTCGATCGTGACGCCGAACGACTTCGTCGTGCCGTCCTCGTAGCGGAGCTGCCGCTCGGCCTTGACGACGTAGTCCTTCCTGGTTTCGCGGAACTGCTGGAGCACGGCGCCGACGCTCTCGAGGATGGCGCGGGGGTCGAGCCGCGTGGGACGGTCGATGGGCGCGGCGGTCTGCCGCTCGCCGATCGCGGCGTACACGACGATGGCAAAGGCGATCCCGAACAGGCCGAGCCCGACCCGGGCGCGCTTCTGCCATCTGGCCATTGCCGTTGATCTTAACCCGGCGGGTCTGCTCGGCGTCTCTTCGCTGGGCCTCGCCAGACCCGCCCTACGTACGCGGTTCTCTCAACGTACATAGGCCGGGTCTCGCGGCGCGACGTCGCCACGCGCCGCAGACGCGGCGCCTCAGCTCTCCGGGGCGCGGAAGTCGGCAACTGAGAGCTGCAGGTAGCGCTCGCCGTTCCAGGTGTCCTGCTCGAGCGAGTAGGCCAGGTCGATGGCCGCGCGATGCTCGGCCACGAACGGCTCGCGCTCGGCCGCGCGCCAGGCGATGCCGCGCATGACGCGGCCGTCCTGGCGGAAGGCCATCTTCAGGTGCCGCTCCTTGAGCAGGCGTGGGCCGTCGATGATCTCGACGCCGCCGGTGCGAAAGAGCGGACTCGGATTGCCGGCGCCGAACGGCGCCAGCGCGGCGAGCTCCGACACGACCTGCGCCGTGATGCCGCGAAAGCCGAGCGCGCCGTCGATCCAGAGCCGCGGCCGCAGGTCGTCAGGGTGCAGATGCGCGTCGGCGTACTCGTTGACGCGCGCGCGCAGCTCCCGGACGCGCGACGCCTCGATGGTCAGCCCCGCGGCCTGCCGGTGTCCGCCGAACCGGGTCATCACGTCAGCGCACGACTCGAGCGCGCCCAGCATGTCGAAGCACGGGATGCTGCGGCACGATCCGTGCGCGACGTCGCCCTCGATCGACAGCACGATCGCGGGGCGGTGAAACGCATCCACCAGCTTCGACGCCACGATGCCGATCACCCCGCGGTGCCATCCCTCGCCGCCGACGACGATGACCGGCCGCGAGCCGATCTCCAGATCGGTCTCCACACCCTTGCGCGCCGCGGCGAGGATGCCCGCCTCCTCCTTCTGCCGCCGCAGGTTCTCGGCGTCGAGCTGCTCGGCCAGCGCGCGCGCCTCGTCGGCCATCGCCTCGTCGGCCGCCAGCAGCAGCCGCGCGGCGATGTCGGGGGTGCTCATCCGGCCGGCGGCGTTCACGCGCGGACCGACCACGAAGCCAATGTGATAGCTGTCGATCTCCTTCCCCGTCAGCCCGCAGACGTCGAGCAACGCCCGCAGGCCGACCTTGTGGGGGCCGGCCGACAGCATGCCGAGCCCCAGCTTCGCGATCACGCGGTTCTCGCCCACGAGCGGCACGACGTCGGCGAGCGTGCCGATGGCGGCAATCTTGACGAAGGCCGGCAGCCAGGCGGTGCGCCCCGTCCGCAGGCAGAGCGCGTGCACGAGTTTCAGCGCAACGCCGACTCCGGCCAGGTTCTTGTCGGGGTACGGGCAGTCATGGCGTTTCGGATTGATCACGGCGAGCGCGCGCGGCAGCGTCGTACCCGGCTCGTGGTGGTCGGTGATGATCAGCTCGAGGCCGAGCGCCGCGGCGCGCCGCGCCGCCTCGTCGGCGCGAATGCCGCAGTCGACCGAGATCACCAGCCGGACGCCGTCGGCCTGCAGCCGATCGAGCGCCGCCGGCTGCAGCCCGTATCCGTCGCGGAGCCGTTCGGGAATGAAATGGATGACGTCGGCGCCGAGCAGCTCCAGCGCGCGGCGGAGGATGACCGTGGAGGTGACGCCGTCCACGTCGTAGTCGCCGTGGATGGCGATCCGCTCGCCACGCGCGATAGCGGCCAGGATACGGTCGACCGCCGGCATCATGTCGGTGAGCCGGAACGGATCGTGAAGATCGTCGAGCGACGGCGAGAGGAACCGCCGCGCCCGGTCGCCTTCGTCCAGCCCCCGGATACACAGCAGCCGCGCCATGATCGGCGAGACCGCCAGGTCGCGCGCCAGCGGTTCGACGCGGCTTTCGTCGCACGCCCGGGCGGCCCAGATGCGATCGGGTTTCATGGCTCCACGAACCCGACATTGCCCATGGCCCGGAACTTCTCGTAGCGCGCCTCCAGACGTCCCGCCGGGTCCATGGCGGCGACCGCGGCAAGCGCCAGGGCCAGCGGACCGTCCAGCAGCGCCGCGGCGCGATCGTGATCCGTGTGCGCCCCGCCGACCGGCTCGGGCACGATCTCGTCGATCACGCCGAACGCCAGCAGGTCGGGGGCCGTCAGCTTCAGCGCCTCGGCCGCCTCGATTTTCCGGTTCGCATCGCGCCAGAGGATTGCCGCACAGCCCTCGGGCGGAATGACGCTGTAGATGGCGAACTCGTGCATCAGGATGTGGTCGCCGATGGCGATGCCGAGGGCCCCGCCGCTGCCGCCTTCCCCATGCACGGCGACGATAATCGGCGTCTCGAGCGCCGCCATTTCGCGGAGATTGACGGCAATCGCCTCCGCGATGCCGCGCTCTTCCGACTCGACGCCGGGGTAGGCCGCGGGCGTGTCGATGAAGGCCAGCACCGGGCGCTCGAACTTCTCGGCCAGCTTCATCGCCCGCAGCGCCTTCCGGTAGCCTTCCGGCTTCGCGTAGCCGAAGTTGCGATACACCTTCTCCTTCGTATCGCCGCCGCTCCCCTTGTGGTGCCCGATCACCATCACCGGCTCGCCCTTGTAGCGCGCGAAGCCGGCGACGACGGCGTGGTCGTCGCCGAACCGGCGGTCGCCGCTGATCTCGGTGAACTCCGTGAACAGCCGCGCCACGTAGTCGAGCACGGTCGGCCGGTTCGGGTGGCGCGCCACCAGCACGCGCTGCCACGCCGTCAGCCTGGTGTAGAGGTCGGCGCGGATCGACGTGACGCGCTGCTGCAGCCGCTCGATCGCGTGCTGGCGGTCGGGTGTCTCCGGGAGCATCGAGAGCGCCTCGATCTCCTTCAGCAGCACGCCGATCGGCTCCTCGAACTCCAGCAGATCAGGAGGCATTGTCCGATCCGTGCGTGACAGGGCAGGTCACAGGCTCACCGCCCCTCGACCTTGCTCGGGGCGCCCTGAGCGACAGTCGAAGGGCGCAGCGTCACCGTGCCGGCGCCGCAGATCTTTTCGACCTCCGAGACCAGCCGCTCCGACGGCCGCACGCGGATCTGGGCGTTCACGTCGACCTTCACGCGCAGGTGGCGTTCCGGGTCGAGCAGCTCGATCGCCACCCGCCGGTCGCCTTTGTGCTGCATCAGCACGTCCCAGAGGCGCATGAACGTCTCGCGGTCGTGCCGCGGCGCCGACAGCGTGATCGCCACCGACGAGGCCAGCCGCTCGCGGACGATCTCGATCGGCGCAATCTCGGCCGCCAGGATCCGCGCCGTGTCCTCGTCGCGCTCGCAGCGGCCCTTCACGAGCACCATCCGGCCTTCTTCCACGAGCTGGCCGTTCTGCCTGAACGCGTCCGGGAACACCACGACCTCGACGCTGCCCTGCGCGTCCTCCAGCGTGAAGACGCACATCCGGTCGCCCTTGCGCGTCTTGAGCGGGCGCGTGGCCGCCACGATCCCGCCGATGCTGATGTCCTCCGCGGGCCGATGGCCGTTGCGCCCATTGCCGGCATGTGGGGCGAACCCTTCGGGCTCGCCCGGCGACCCTGGCAGGCTGGCTCCACTTTCCATGTCGTCGCGCTTGACGGCCAGCTCGCCCGTCGCCTTCGCCCCGAAATCGCGCAGCGCCGCGGCATACCCGTCGATCGGGTGGCCGCTCCAGTACAGGCCGAGCGCCTCCTTCTCGAAGTGCAGCTGCTCGATGTCCGTCCACGGCGCGGCCGCCGGAAGGGCCGCCGCACTCCCCTGCCCGGGCCGGTCCGGTTCGTCGCCCTCGAACAGCTGCGTCTGACCGAGCGTGCGATCGCGCTGCATGCGCGTGCCGTGATCGACCGCGGCGTCGACCGACGCACAGAGCCGTGCGCGCGCCGACCGGGCATCTCCGCCGACGAGCGCGTCGCAGGCCCCGCCCTTGACGAGCGCCTCGAGCACGCGCTTGTTGACGATGCGCAGATCCACGACTTCGCAGAGCGCGTGGAGCGACGGAATCCGGCCCCCGAGCTGCGCGCGCGCCGCCACAATCGCGGTGACCGCCGTCTCGCCGATGCCCTTGATCGCGGCCAGCGCGAACCGCACGCCCTTGCCCGGCTCCACCGAGAAGCTCAACTGACTCTCGTTGATGTCCGGCGGCAGCACCGGCACACCGCGCTCCCGGCAGTCGGCCAGGTAGAGCGCGAGCTTGTCCGTGTTCTGCGCCTCGATCGTGAGGAGCGCCGCCGCGAAGTGCCACGGATAGTTCGCTTTCAGGTACGCCGTCTGGTAGGCGAGGAGCGCGTAGGCGGTGGAGTGCGATTTGTTGAACCCGTACCCGGCGAAGTGCTCCATCAGCTCGAAGATCCTGGTGGCCGACTTGGCGGGAATGCCCTGCTTGCGCGCGCCCGCGATGAACTGGTCGCGCTGGAGCGCCATCACCTTCGGGTCCTTCTTGCCCATCGCCTTGCGGAGCACGTCGGCCTGGCCCATCGTGAAGCCGCCAAGCGCCTGCGCGATGCGCATCACCTGCTCCTGATAGGCGATGACGCCGTAAGTGTCGGCGAGGATCGGCTCGAGCTGCGGCAGCTCGTACCGGATCTCCGTCTTTCCCTGCTTCCGCGCAATGTAGTCGTCCACCATGCCCGACTTGAGCGGGCCCGGACGATAGAGCGCGTTCAGCGCGATGAGGTCGTCGAGCCGCTCCGGGCGGGCCTTCCGCAGCAGCTCGCGCATGCCGGAGCTCTCGAACTGGAAAATGCCGTAGGTCTGACCGTCGCCGAAGATCTTGTAGGTCTTCCCATCGTCGAGCGGGATGGCGTCGATGTCGAGGTCGACGCGCTCGGTCCGCTTGATCTCGGTCAGCGCATCGCGGATCAGGGTCAGCGTGCTGAGGCCGAGGAAGTCCATCTTGAGGAGACCGACCCGCTCGACCTCCTTCATGCTCCACTGCGTGGTGATTTCGTCGCGCGCCCCCTTGTAGAGCGGCGCGTAGTCGGTGACCGGCCCGGGCGCGATGACGACCCCCGCCGCATGGACCGAGGCATGGCGCGACAGCCCTTCGAGACGCTTGCCGATCTCGAGGACCTCCTTCACCTTGGGATCCTTCGCCGCCATGTCGGCGAGCGCGGGGTTCTCGGCCAGCGCCTTGTCCAGCGTCATGTCGAGCGCGGGCGGAATCTGCTTGGCAATGCGATCGACGTCGGCGTACGGCATGTCGAGCGCACGCCCCACGTCGCGCACCACCGCCTTCGCCTTCATCGTCCCGAAGGTGATGATCTGCGCGACGTTTTCGCGCCCGTACTTGCGCGTCACATACTCGATGACCTCGCCGCGACGGCGCTCGCAGAAGTCCACGTCGATGTCGGGCAGCGAGACGCGCTCGGGATTGAGGAAGCGCTCGAAAATGAGGTCGAAGTCCAGCGGGTCGACGTCCGTGATCCGCATGGCCCACGCGACGAGCGAGCCTGCGGCCGATCCGCGCCCCGGTCCCACCGGGATGTCCTGTTCGCGGGCGTAGCGGATGAAGTCCCAGACGATCAGGAAGTAGCCGCAATAGCCCATCTTCTTGATCATCTCGATCTCGTACTCGAGACGGCTGGCGTACTCGTCGCTCGTGTGGCGCAGCCGGCCGGCCGCGGCGAGCGGCCGCAAACGGGCGAGCCGCTGGGCAAATCCCTCGCGCGCGATGTGCTCGAAGTACGCCTCCAGCGTGAACCCGTCCGGCACGCCGAACGACGGCAGGTGGTTCTGCCCCTTCGGAATCGTGACGTTGCAGCGCTCGGCGATGGCGAGCGTGTTGCGCAGGGCGTCGGGATGGTCGCCGAAGACGGCTGCCATCTGCGCCGCGGTCTTCAGGAAGAACTGATCGCCGTGATAGCGCAGCCGCTGGGCGTCGTTCACCGTCTTGCCGGTGCCGATGCACAGGAGCACGTCGTGCGGCTGATGGTCGCCCTGCCGCAGGTAGTGCACGTCGTTGGTAGCGACGAGCGGCAGGCTCAGATCCCGCGCCAGCGGCACGAGCCCGGTGTTCACGATCTTCTGGTCCTCGATGCCCTGGTACTGCATCTCGAGGAAGAAGTTGTCGGGACCGAGAATGTCGCGCAGCCGCGCCGCCGCCTCGAGCGCGGGCCGCGCCTGCTCGACCTTGAGCGCACTCGCCACCTCGCCCTTGAGGCAGCTGCTCAGCCCGATCAGCCCTGTCGCGTGCTGCGCCAGCAGCTCCTTGTCGATGCGCGGCCGGTAGTAGAAGCCCTCGGTGTAGCCCGCCGACACGAGCCGAATCAGGTTCCGGTACCCTTCGTCGGTTTCCGCGAGCAGCACCAGGTGGTTCGTGTCGCTCTGCGGCCCGGTCTTGTCGAACCGGCTGCCGCCGGCGACATACACCTCGCAGCCGAGAATCGGCTTCAGCCCGCGGTCGCGCGCGTGATCGTGGAAGATGACCGACGAGAAGAGATTCCCGTGCTCGGTCACCGCGATCGCCGGCATCTTCAGCTTCACGGCCTCGTCGAGCAGCTCGTCGATCCGGCACGCGCCGTCGAGCAGCGAGAACTCCGTGTGCAGGTGCAGATGAACGAATTCGCTCATTCCCATTCGATCGTCGACGGCGGTTTCGACGAGATGTCGTAGACGACGCGGTTGATGCCGCGCACCTCGTTGACGATGCGCGAGGAGATGGCGGCGAGCAGATCGTGCGGCAGCCGCGCCCAGTCGGCCGTCATCCCGTCGAGGCTCTCCACCGCGCGAATCGCCACAGTGTACTCATAGGTCCGCGCGTCGCCCATCACGCCGACGCTCTGCACGGGCAGCAGCACGGCAAAGCTTTGCCACAGGCGCTCGTACCACGCCGCTTTGCGGATCTCCTCGGCGACGATCCGGTCGGCCAGCCGCAGCAGCTCCAGCCGCTCGCGCGTGATCTCGCCGAGGATCCGGACCGCCAGGCCTGGGCCGGGAAACGGCTGCCGGACGACGAACTCGCGGTCGAGACCCAGATCGCGTCCCACGCGCCGGACCTCGTCCTTGAACAGATCGCGCAGCGGCTCGACCAGCTTGAATGTCATCCGCTCGGGGAGCCCGCCCACGTTGTGATGACTCTTGATGACGACGGCCGGCCCGAGCACCGACGCCGACTCGATCACGTCAGGGTAGAGGGTGCCCTGCCCGAGGAACTCGAAGCCGCCCAGTTCCTTCGCGCGCCGCTCGAAGACGTCGATAAAGGAGGCGCCGATGATCTTTCGTTTCTGCTCGGGATCGGTGACGCCCGTCAGGCGATCGAGAAAGAGCTCGGAGGCGTCGACGAAGTCGAGCGGCAGCTGCATCTTCTCCGCGAACCGATGCCGGATCTGCGTCGCCTCCTCGTACCGCAGCAGCCCGTTGTCGACGAAGATGCACCTCAGCCGATCGCCGACCGCGCGATGGATGAGGAGTGCCGCCACCGTCGAATCGACGCCGCCCGACAGGCCGCAGACGACGCGCCCCTGGCCGACCTGCTGGCGGATGCGCGCGGTCGCCTCCTCGATGAACGACGCGATCGTCCAGTCGCCCGCGCACCCGCAAATGTCGAACGCGAACGTCTTCAGAATGTCGGCGCCGTGATCGGTGTGCGCGACCTCGGGGTGGAACAGCAGCGCATACAGATCCCGGTCGGGCGCTTCCATCGCCGCGATCGGCGCCGTGGCGCTCGTCGCCGCCACCCGGAACCCCGGCGGCACCGCGGCCACGTCGTCGCCGTGGCTCGCCCACACCCGCAACTCTCCCGGGACCTTCGTGAAAAGCCTCGGCCCCGGTGCGCCGTTGGCTGAGACGCGCACGAGCGCGTGGCCGAACTCGCGGTGGCCGGATCGGCGC
>CAZGLC010000015.1:0-12813 GCA_964526235.1 uncultured Bifidobacteriaceae bacterium | reverse complement strand
GTTGGCTGAGACGCGCACGAGCGCGTGGCCGAACTCGCGGTGGCCGGATCGGCGCACTTCGCCCCCGAGCGCGTCGGTCATGAGCTGCATGCCGTAGCAGATGCCGAGCACCGGCCGCCCGAAGTCGAACACCTCCGGCACGCACTTCGGCGCGCCCGCTTCCGACACGCTGCGCGGTCCGCCCGACAGGATGAGTCCGGCCGGCTGCCTGGCACGCAGCGTCTCGATCGGCGTGTTGAACGGCACCACTTCGGAGAACACCGACAGCTCGCGCAGGCGGCGCGCGATCAACTGCGTGTACTGCGAGCCGAAATCGAGCACGAGAATGGTTTGATGGGACACGGTGGGGGTGTAACGAACGGTATTATATCGTGGTGCTCGCACGCGTCACCGCGACATCTTGCGTTCAGCGCGCGGTTGCCGCGCTTCTGGTGCTCGTCGCTTGGGGCTTCTGCCCTGATGCGAGCATCGCCGCGCAAGCGACCGCGCGACAGCGTTACGAGGAGATCGCGCGAAGCTTTCGCGACCTGGCGAAAAAGCCGCCGCCGGCCTCACTTCTTCCCGCCGAACCCGCCTGGTCGATCAAGCTCGGCTCGTCCGTCGTCGCCCCGGCTGTCATGGATGATGCCCACGTCTACGTCGCGCTGCGCGAGTACACGCTTGCGGCGCTGCATCGCGAAAGCGGCGTCATCGCCTGGACGTGGGCGGGCGACATCGTCTCGTCGATGGCAACGGGCGACGAGGAGCTCTTTCTCGTCACCGACGGCGGCCTGCGTGCCATCGACGCGGCCACCGGCTACGAGCGCTGGACCGTGCCGATTGGCGCCCGCGTCACTGCGCCGATCGTGTGGGAACAAGGCTGGATCGTCCTTGCGGTGGAGCCGGGCGAACTGCTCGGCGTCCGCGCGAGCGACGGTCAGCTCGTCTGGCGGCAGCCTCTCGGCGCGCTCACCACGTCTCCTCCGGCCTTCGGCGGATCGGGCGCGGTGTTCGTGTCGTTGGCTGACGGCCGACTTGCGGCGCTCGCGCTCGAGACCGGCGCGCGGATGTGGGAGCGAACGCTGGGCGGCACATTGAGCCCACCGGCGGCGACCCGCGATCGTGTCTTCGTCGGCTCGACCGACAACTTCTTCTACGCGCTCAACGGCGCCACGGGCCGCGACGAATGGCGCTGGCGCAACGGCGGCGACGTCGTCGGCGCGGCCGTCGACGACGAGATCGTCTACTTCGCCTCGCTCGACAACATTCTGCGTGCCGTCAACCGCGGCAACGGCAACCAGCGGTGGCGCAAGCCCACCGGCACGCGTCCGGTGCTGCCGCCGCTCGCCTTCCGCGGTGTCGTGGTGGTGCCCGGGCTGATGCCTGCCGTCACAGTCTTCGTGGGCGCGACGGGCGCCGTCATGGGCACGCATGCGGCGACCGGCGATCTTGCCGGTCCGCCGCTCGTCGATCCGGCGGTCAGGCCGTTTCTGGTCTCGCTCATTACCGTGACGCGCGAGGGGGTCGTCGATGCCTTCCGTCCCGCGGGGCTGATGTTCCGCGAGACCGCGGCAGTACCGGTCACGGCGCTCCCGGGCCGTGGGCTAGTGCGGGAGCGGATCGAGTAGCCCGATCCATCGCGACCGCCAGGCGGCGGGCGCCTTCCCGAATCCGCTGAACGGACGGCGCCGAGAACGACAGCCGGATGCGGTTCTGACCGGTGCCGTCGACGAAGAACGGACTGCCGGGGACGAAGACGACGCGCTCCTCCAGCGCCCGCGCGAGCAGCGTCTCGTCGTCCACGCCGTCGGGGAGCGTTGCCCAGAGGAAGAACCCGCCTTTCGGCGCCGGCCAGCGCAGCCGCCCGCCAAGCTCCTCGCCGAGCGCCTGCTCCATCGCGTCGCGCTTGCCGCGATACAGACGCCGGAGCTCCGGCGCGAGCCGATCGAGCACGCCGCGGCGCACCGCCTCGTGGACGATGCGCTGATCGAAGCTGCCGGTCATCAGATCGATCGACTGTTTGGCGGTCTCGAACCGTTCGATGAGGGCGGCGGGCGCCACGATCCACCCGACGCGGAACCCGGGCGCCAGGGTCTTCGAGAAGGTGCTCAGGTAGATCACGCGCCCGCGGCTGTCGTCGCCGGCGCGCATCGGCCGCGTATCCGCCAGGCCGGCGGCGTCGTCAAAGTACAACGCCCCGTACGGGTCGTCCTCGACGATCAGCACGTCGCGGCGCTCTGCCCATTCGACGAGTCGCCGCCGCTTCTCGAGACTCAGGAGCTGACCCGTCGGGTTCTGAAAATTCGGGACGAGATACAACAGGTGCACGCGGCGGCCGCCGCGGCGCTCGCGCAGACAGGCCGCGTCGAGATCGTCGAGGTCGATGCCGTCCTCGTCCTGCCGGACGCCCGCGAGCTGCGCCTGCGCGTTTTTGAACGCGGCGATCGCGCCCGTGTAGGCCGGGAGCTCCACGAGCACCACGTCGCCCGGCGTCACGAAGACGCGCCCGATCAGATCGATGCCCTGCTGCGACCCTGTGGTGATGGTCACCTCCGCCGGCGTGACGACGACATGGCGCGCGGCGAGCATCTCGACAATCGCTTCGATGAGCGGCTCGTGGCCGCGCGTCGGCCCGTACTGCAGCACCGTTGGATCGGCGCCCGACAGCAGCTCCGCCGCCAGCTCCCGCAGCTCGCTCCACGGAAACGACGCCGGGTCCGGGTAGCCGGCGGCGAACGACACCATGTCCGTCACCCGTGCGGCCCTGGTGCCCATGCGCCGGATCGCCGACTCGTGCAGATGACGGCCCGTCGGCGACAGGAACCGGGAGTAGTCGGTCATCGCGGCGAACCGTTACCCATGAACCGGAACCGGTGAACCGGAACCCGAGAACCTCTGCACCTGCGCACCCGAGAACCCTCGGTACAGCTTCAGGTAGGCTCCCACCGACGCCAGGCCGAGATACTGGAAGACGAGCCCGCGCAGGAGCCACGCCAGCAGCTGCAGCGGCAGCGCGGCGAGCCCGAAGAACGGCACGAAGGCCACCAGCCCGAGCGCGGCCGTCGCCAGGACCGACGCCCCGGTGGCCGCAAGGACGATGACGAGCACCAGCCCGAAGATGGCTGCGACGTGGCGGCGCTCGTGGCGCAGGAACGCCGCGACGCGGCGCGCGGCGGTCGCCACGCTGCAGTCGTCGGCCGCGATGACGATCTGCACGAGCAGGTACAGCAGATTGGCGATCGTGATCCACAACGCGAAGACGACCGTGACAGCAGCCGTGACGCCCCAGCCCGCCCGGCCGTCGCGCGTGCCGACCACCAGCAGATACACGGCCGCCGAGACGAGGTAGACGCCCATGAGCACGACCCCCAGCCGCGCGTAGCGCGGAAAGAGGCGCCACGCCTCGTCGACGAATCCATCGACGGAAAACCGCGATGCCCGCGCCACGGCGCCGACGTGGAGCGGCGGCTCCTCGATCGGTCCGGTCTCCCGATCGCTCGTGACGAGGGTCGCCACCGTCCCGCCCTTGATGAGGAAGACGAAGAGCGACCCGCCGACGGCCACGATGGCGACGGCGAGCAGAAACGCCGTGAGCACGACCGGCTGCGCCAGGAGGGCTGCGGTAATCGTCGCCATCATGTCGCGCGTTTCCAGCGCGATGAGCGCCCCCGGTTCGCTGCCGACGGCCAGCGTCACGAGGAAGACGCCGCCGATGAGCGGCGCCGCCAGCAGCAGCTTGAACAGCGAATCGGCGGAGGCCTGGATGAGCGTGACCGGCCAGTTGGCCGCCGCGATGAGCGCGCCGCGCTTGAGAGCCGCCTTGAGGAGTGGGTGCGTCATGAACCGCCCTCATTTTACGTCCGCCCCTACAATCATCCTGTGAGGCTTCCCGATCGCGGAGCGCCCACGCCGCCGCTGCCGACGCGGCCGCTCATGCGGATCGCCGCCATCGGCGGCGCGGCGACGCTGCTGGTGCTATTGCTCGGGCGCGGCGCGGAGATGCTCGTCCTGGGTGCGGATGAAGAGGCCGCCCGGGCGCGCGTCGAGGCGGACGTCATCGCCTCGTTCGACGCCATGGCGAGCGCCCTGCGGCTCATGGCGCTCGCGATGGCCGATCCGGCGTCGGTCTCCGCTGCCGGCGGCGGCGACGACACGGCGGCGAGGCGCCTGTTCGAAGCGGCCGGCGCGGCGCTCGCACAGGGAGCGCAGTACGCCGTCACCGCCTACGGGGCCGACGGCCGGCCGCTCGCCTGGGACGGCCGTCCCTCGGATCTGCCGCCCGACCGGCTGCAGGGCGACGAGGCCTGGTTCTTCACGCGCGGCGCCCTCGGGCTGCGGCTCGTCTACGTCACGCCGGTCGTGACGGCCACCGGCGAGCGCGTCGGCAGCGTTGCCGCGGAGCGCTCGGTCGACCTCGCCGCGCCGGGACCCGCCGAGACCGGCGCCCTGCGGTACCCCAGCCCCCGTGCGCCCGTGTCTCTCGAGCTGCGGTTCGAGGGCCCGCGCGCCTCGCCCGCCGGCTTCACCTTCGACGTCACCGCGCCGTCGGGCGCGCGTCTGCTCACCGCGACGCTCGAGCCGGCCGATTTGGCTCGGACGCGGGACCGCTGGCGGCGCGCGTCGCGGTCCCTCGCGCTCGTCACCCTGGCCCTGACGCTCGCCCTGCTGTGCGGGCCGCTCCTCGATTGGCGCAACCGCCTCACGCGTCCGCGCCCGTACGTCGTCGCGATCGCACTCATCGCGGCCACCATCGCGCTCGCTCGCCTGCTGTTCCGCGTCGCCTCGCCCGCCGACTGGTCCGATGCGTCAGTGTTCGCGGGCACCGAATACGCCTCGACGCTGCTGCGGCCTCTCCTGACCTCGCCATTCGACTTCCTGCTGACCGCGGTGGCCGCGGGGAGCCTCGTCGCGCTCCTGCTGTACGCGGTCGAGGCATGGCGAATCACACGGTGGCATCGGCGTCGTCGCGTCGAGACGACGCGGGGAATTCTGGCGTTCGCGGGAGCGCAGCTCGCCGCCGGCACCGCCGTCGCCGCGCTCCTCATCGCGTATGACGCCTTCCTCCGTGACACGGTCGCCAACACGACGCTGGATCTGCTGCATTACTCGCTGCACCCCTGGAGCACGGCGCGCCTCGCGCTCCAGGTCGCGTTGATCGTGTGGCACGCCACGGTCCTCGCCGCCGGCGTGCTCCTGCTGCGGCTGGCGCTCGTCCCCTGGTCGGTGCCGCGGCCCGACTGGCACATCCGCATCGGCACAATCGGCTTCTGGGCGCTCCCGCTGCTCGTCTGGCAGCTCGTCACCAACGTCACCGCGGCGCAGGGCCTGGTGCTCCTCATCGCGCTGGCGGTCGTCATCACGCTCGTCATGCTCGCCACGCGGGTCGAGGCGCGCTACCGCCACGGCTCGCAGTCGTTCCGCCTCAACCTGATGACGCTCGCGCTGGTGGTTCCGGCGATCGCATTCTATCCATCCGTGTTCGAGCTCGGCTGGGAAGCCAAGTCGCTGGTCGTCGAAACGCGCTTCGCGCCGCAGGCAATCAATCACCGTCAGACGATCCAGCAGCTGCTGCAGGACGGCCTCGTCCAGATCGATCGGTTTCCGGAACTCGCCGACCTCGTGACCGTCCCGGCCGCGGCGGGGACCGAGGCGCCGACCGACCGGGCGTTCCAGGTCTGGCGGCTCACCAGTCTCGCCATGTATCCGGTGACGTCGGCCGTGGAGCTGTACGACGCGAGCGGCGTCCTCGTCAGCCGGTTTGCGTTCAACCTGCCGGCAGACCTCACGGCCGTGCCGCGATCGGACGAACGCGACTGCACGTGGGGCGTGTTCGAGGAGGTGTCGCCGTTCTTTGCCGAGGAGCGGCGGCTGCTCTACGCGGGACGGGCCATCTGCCGGCCGGACGGCGTGCCGTCCGGGTCGATCGTCGTGCACGCCATGCCCGCCGACTTCGCGAACCTGCCGTTCATCGGCTCGCAGAGCCCGTACCTCGAACTGATGCGGCGGGACCCGGCGCACGGCGAGGGGGTGTCCGGACGGGACGTCGAGTTCGCGGTCTACGGCTGGAGCCGCACGCCGCTGTACGCCTCGGGGGTCACCGCCTGGCCGCTCGACGATGCGGTCTTTGCGCGCGTCGAGGAGTCGCGGCAGCCGATCTGGGGCCGACTCCGGCGCGGCGACGTCGAGTACGCCGTCTACCTGCTCAACGATCGCGGCGGCATCTACGCGCTCGGCTTTCCGGTCCCCTCGCCGCTCGATCACCTCGTCAACCTGGCGGAGATCACGGTCCTCGCCTTCGGCACCTACCTCCTGCTGCTGGCGGCGACGGCGGTGCACGGCGTGATCCACCGCCGAGGCACCACGGCCCGCGCCCTGCTGCGCGAGGTGCGGGCCAGCTTCTACCGCAAGCTGCTCCTCGCCTTCATGGCGGCGATCGTCGTCCCGGTGACGGCGCTCGCCGTGGCGACGCGCACCTACGTCGCGGATCAGATGCGCGCCAACGTCGAGCAGGAGGCGATCCGCACGGCGTCGGCGGCCCGGCGCGTGGTCGAAGACCTGGTGGCCCCCCGCGCGGTCCAGCAAGGAGTCGCCGTCGACGACAACCTCATGGTGTGGGTCAGCCGGCTGATCGATCAGGACGTGAACATCTTCGTCGGGCCGCGGCTGCTCGCGACGAGCGAGCGCAACCTCTTCGCCTCGGGGCTGCTGCCGACGCGCACGCCGGCCGGCGTGTACCGGACGCTGCAGCTGCGTAACGATGCCGCCACCGTGGTGCGCGAGCAGATTGGCACGCTCGACTATCTGGTGGCCGGCACCTCGGTCCAGACGCAGGAGCTCGACGCGATGCTCACGGTGCCGCTCACGTCGCGCGAGCTGCAGATCGAGAGCCAGATCGACACGCTCGATCGGCGCGTGCTGCTGGGCGCGCTGCTCTTCATGTTCGCGGGCGCCGCGATCGGCTACTGGCTGGCCGAGCGCATCGCCGATCCGGTCAACCGCCTGACACGCGCGACGCGCCGCATCGCCCGCGGCAATCTCGACGCGCGCATCGTCGCGCGCTCCTCCGACGAGTTACGCCGCCTCGTCGACGACTTCAACCACATGGCTGGCGAGCTGCAGCGGCAGCAGAAGGAGCTCGAGCGGACGCACCGGCTCGAGGCATGGGCCGAGATGGCGCGCCAGGTGGCGCACGACATCAAGAACCCGCTGACACCGATCCAGCTGAACGCCGAGCACCTGCGCCGCGTGCACGCCGACCGCGGCCGGCCGCTCAGCCCCGTGCTCGAGGAGTGCGTCAACACGATCCTCGCCCAGGTCCGGCTGCTGCGGCAGATTGCGTCAGAGTTCTCGAGCTTCGCGTCGTCGCCCACCGCGCGCCCGGCACCCGTCGCCGTTCCCGAGCTCGTGCACGATGCGGTCGATCCGTACCGGGTCGGCCTCGCGGATCGCATCCGCGTCGACGTCGACGTGCCGCCCGGCCTCCCGAGGGTCTTCGTCGATCGCACGCTCATTGCCCGGTCGCTCACGAACATCGTCGAGAACGCGATTCATGCGATGCCCGGGACGGGCGCACTGACGATCGCCGCGCGCGCCACCGATGCCGTGGTGCGCATCCGGGTGACCGACACGGGCGTCGGCATGGACGCCGAGGCGCTCGCCCGCGCCTTCGAGCCGTACTTCTCGACCAAGACGACCGGGACGGGGCTCGGGCTGCCGCTTGCGAAGCGGAACGTTGAGCTGAGCGGCGGAACGATCAGCGTGACGAGCGAGCGGGATCGGGGAACGACCGTGGAGCTGGTGCTCCCGGTCGCTCCCTCGTCCTCTCACCTGGCCGGCGGAACCTGAGGGGTCTGGTACTGCACGCGAGACGGCGGCGGGTACATGTTCGAGTAAATGGTGTCGTACCGCACCCGGAACCCCTCCCGGTCGATGAACCCGAGCGACTGCTGGAAGTGGGCAGGCGGCGGGTAGCTCGCGGGCACGGTGCCCTCGAGGATATAGAGGCGGTTCTGGTGCATGTGGATCGCCGCGAATGTCTGTGTGCCGTCCGGGTTCGCGAGCTGGAGCCGCCGTCCTTCGATGCGGTCGCTGTTGTAGTAGGCGTAATGAAGGACCTTCGTCGCTCGCTTCATGAAATTGTACGCCGCGTGGTCCATCGCGCCGCGCAACTCGCCGACGTACGGGTTGTTGCACAGGTTCGGGTACTTCTTGCAGTCCTCGAGCCGTGCGGCATGGATCTTCTGGGTGTTCGAATAATCGATCACGGTCGCCGAGTACCGCGACGGACCGTTCTCGGAGCTGTGGACGCGGCCTGGCAGCGTGATCCCATATTCGGTCGGATACGTGACGTCCCGTACCGTCGGTTGATCGGGAAAATTCACCGTGAAGAGGTCTTCCCGACTCGTGTACTCAATCCATTCCTGCGCAAATGCCGATGTCGAAAGAGACAGGACGAACGCCGCCGCAGCGACGAGGCTCAAGCGCATACATAACCTCCCGGCTGGGGTGGATTATAGGGCCTTTGTGTCCTTTGTGGTCTTCGTGGCTGTTTCGTCTCCGTGCTCTTCGTGGCCGTGCCGCCGGCGGGCGCGGTGCCACCCCATCTCGACGAATGCCGACGCCAGATACCCGTAGGCGAGCACCAGGAGCACGAGCTCAGGGTGCGCCGCGAGCAGCGCCAGGCCGATGGCCACGACGAGCAGCACCGCGTAGCTGCGGCGCGCCCGGAAGTCGATGTTCTTGAAGCTGCGGAACCGGATGGTGCTCACCATGAGCAGCGCCGGCACGATCACCATCGCGAGCACCGGCAGCGCCTCGGGGTAGGTCTGCACGCCCCACGGGTAGGCGTAGACGGTGGCCGCGGGCACACCGGCGGCTGCCGGGCTCGGCATCCCGACGAAATAGCGCTTGTCGTGATGCGTCGCGGTCTGGATGTTGAAGCGCGCCAGCCGTACGGCCGCCGCCGCCACCAGGATGAACCCGGCGGCCCACCCGAGCCGCCCGAGCGGCTGGAGGCCCCACGTGAACGCCAGGATGGCGGGCGCCACGCCAAACGAGATGACGTCGGCCAGCGAGTCCAATTCGATGCCGAACGCGCTCGTCGTGCCGGTCATCCGCGCGATGCGGCCGTCGAGCATGTCGATGACGATGGCGAGGCCGATGAAGGGCGCGGCCGTGATGAACTCGCCGCGCATCGCATAGACGATGCAGGCGTAGCCGCAGAACATGTTGCCGAGGGTGAACAGGCTCGGCAGCAGATACGCACCCCGGCGGAAGCGCCCCTGCGGCACGTCGCCGCGCCGCCGGAGCGGTCTCAGCATCCGGATCCGGGACGGTCGGAACTCGCCGTGCTGCTCGTCCATCACTCTCCCAACATCGCCACGACGGTCACCGCCGCGACGACATGGTCTCCCACCTTCACGGTCAGCCGGGCGCTCGCGGGCACGAAGACGTCCATCCGAGACCCGAATTTCATCACGCCGAACCGTTCGCCCGCCGCCACCTCCGCCCCTTCGCTCGTGCGGCACACGATCCGGCGCGCGAGCACGCCGACGATCTGCCGCACCACGATCGGCTGCCCGCCGTGGTCAATCCAGACCTCTGTGTACTCGTTGAGGTCGCCGGCATCCGCCCGATAAGCAGGAAGGAAACGGCCCGGATGATACCTCAGCTTGACGACAGTGCCCCCGACGGGCATCCGGTTCACGTGGACGTCCATCGGCGACAGAAAGATGCTGATTTGCTGCCAGCTCCCGGCGGGAAACTCGCGTACGGTCGAGCGGCCGGCCACGATCACGCGGCCGTCGGCCGGCGCGAGCACCGCGCCCGGCTCCTGCGTGACCGCGCGATCCGGGTCGCGGAAGAAAAACAGCAGGAATCCGGCGACGACGAGCAGCGCCACGCCGAGGGCGGTGTTGACGAGAAACCAGGCCGCGATCGCCAACACGACCGCGCCGCCCACGAAGGGCCATCCGGCCGGATCGATGCGCACCGCTCAGGCGCTGCTGTGAGCCTGGAGATGCTCGCGCACGATCGTCTCCATGCGGTCCTTCAACACGAGCTTCCGCTTCTTGATGGTAACTTCTTCGAGTTGTTCGGAGGGTGAGAGGTAAGGCTTGTCGGTGAGTTCGTGCAGTCGGTTGTCCAGCTGGTGGTGCTGTTCGGCAAGCTGGCGGTAATCGTCGTGTTGCTGCAGCAACAGGCCCTTGACGTCCTGTGCTTCCGCTGCATTCATAGGCCGCCCCTCCTACGGACGAAGTGGGTTCGCCGGGTTCATCTGGCTGGAAGGTAGCACATTCGACCGCTACCCGGCTAGCTCTTCTTCGTCGCGCCACAGAATCAGCGCGTCCTCCACCGGATCGGTGTAGTAGTTGCGCCGCACGCCGGCGACGTAGAAGCCGAGCCGTTCGTACAGCCGCCGCGCGCGTTCGTTCGACGCACGCACTTCGAGCGTGGCTCGGCGTGCGCCGAGCCGGCGGGCTTCCGCCAGCACGTGCCGCAGCAGCGCCGTGCCGATGCCCTGCGCCCGGAACCGCGGGCGCATCGCCACGTTGTTGATGTGGACCTCGTCGAACACCAGCCAGAATGCGCAGAACCCGGCGACCGCGCAGTCGCCCGTACGGACGAGGACGATGTGGCACACCGAGCGGTTCTGCAGCTCCCACGAATACATGTCGCGCGTCCATGGATTGCTGAACGACTCGGCTTCGACTTCGAGCACGCCCTCGAGATCCCCGTCGTCGCGAAGCGGCTCGATCCTGTACTCGCCCATCTACTGGCCCGTCCTTCCCACAGTGGGGCTGGCCGCGCCGTTGTCGCGGCCAGCGCAACCGCTGTCGCCGGGCTGTCGTGGGCGGTAGTGCATCAGTTGATACATGCCATTAGATTCGGTCCCTCGCCAGTTCCGCGTCGGAGCGGCGCACGTAGAGCGGCTGGATGGCGTCGGGGCCGGGACGGTGGCCCGCCTCCCATGCCTCTGCCGCGATCTCCCCCATCGCCCCTGCGAGCAGCGGCGCGACCGGCTCGGTGAAGCGCGCGCGATCGCCGAGGACGCTGCGGATCACCTCCTCGCGGAGCGCGGCGCCGTCGCCCGTGAACAGCGTCTGGCCCTCAGCCAGCCGCCCGAGCACGGCCTCGGGCCGCGTCACCGTCGGGGCCTCCACCTCGCGGCCGTTCTCGTAGAGCGCCGCGCACACTTCGCCGCGCCAGGCGTCCACCCAGGTCGCCACGCGAGGCGCGGCGGCGATGCGGGCGAGCGCGTCGAGCGCCGAGACGCCGAAGAGCGGCTTCCCCATCGTCATCGCCAGACCCTGCATCGTCGCGATGCCGACGCGCAGGCCTGTGAACGAGCCCGGCCCGGCGCCGACCGCATACGCGTCGATCTCGGCCAGCGCCACGCCCTCCCGCTCGACGAGCGCCGCCAGTTCGCCGGGCAGGCGCGCCGCCTGCGCACGCGCGCGATCGCTCGCCGCCTCGCGGACGAGGCGGCCGTCGCGCACGAGCGCGCAGCTGCCCGCGCTGGTCGTCGTGTCAAGGGCCAGGATCAGCATCCGCCTGACAGATAATAACTTCGCCCGATGTCCTCCACCGCGCCCGTGACTCCCGTGATGCGTCAGTACCTCGACGCCAAGCGGCAGCACCGCGACGCGATCGTCTTCTTCCGGATGGGCGACTTCTACGAGATGTTCTATGAAGACGCCCTTGTGGCCGCGCGCGCGCTCGACCTGACGCTGACGTCGCGGTCGAAGGATGCCGGCGGCGGCGCCATTCCGATGTGCGGCGTGCCGTTTCACGCCCTCGACGGCTACCTGGCGCGGCTCGTCACCAAGGGCTTCCGCGTCGCGATCTGCGAACAGGTCGAGGACCCGAAAAAGGCCAAGGGCCTCGTCCGCCGCGAGGTCGTCCGCGTCGTCTCCCCCGGCACGCTGACCGACTCGACGTACCTGAACGCGCGCGAGCCCGCGTACCTGATGGCGATCGTCGATCGCGCGGATCAGTTCGGCGTCGCGCTCATGGATCTCTCCACCGGCGAGTTCACCACCGCCGAGTATGACGGCGCTGAAGGGGCGCAGGCGCTGTCGGACGACATTGCCGTGATCCGGCCGCGCGAGCTGGTGCTGCCTGCGGACAGTCCGGTCGGCGAGCGCCTTCCCGACGTCGCACGCCTGCAGTTGCCGACCACGACCGTCGAGCCCTGGAGCTTCGAGCCCGAGGCGGCGCGGCGCACGCTGCTCGACCAGTTGCGCGCGCACGGTGTCGAGGGTTTCGGTCTCGACGGCCACGAGGCCGCGGTGCAGGCCGCCGGCGGCCTGGTCGCCTACCTGCGCGACACGCAGAAGGCCGACCTCGCGCACGTCCGCAGCGTCCGTCACAAGGCGACGACCGACCATCTCATCATCGACGCCATCACGCTGCGGCATCTCGAGATCGTCAGCGGCAGCGACGGCGACCCGGCGCACTCGCTCCTGCACGAAATCGACCGCACGGTCACCTCGATGGGCGGACGCCTCCTGCGGGCGTGGCTTCTCCGGCCGCTGCGCGCGCTGGAGCCGATTCGCGACCGCCTCGACGCGGTCGAGGAACTGGCGTTTCGCGCGACCGACCGCGGCAAGTTCCGCGAGACGCTCAAGGCGGTACACGACCTCGAGCGGCTGGTCGCGCGTGTGGCGCTCGGGACGGCCGGCCCGCGCGATCTCGTCTCGCTCCGGTTGTCGCTGGCGGCCGTGCCGCGGATCCGCGGCGTCCTGGCGGAGGTGCAGGCGCCGCTCCTCCGCAGCCTCGTCGCCGCGCTCGACGACCTGGCCGACGTGCGCGACGCCGTCCAGCGAACGCTCA
>CAZGLC010000014.1:29679-34991 GCA_964526235.1 uncultured Bifidobacteriaceae bacterium | reverse complement strand
CTGGGCCGAACGGTGAGGAAGCGGTGCCTCCTCAATGATGAAATAGTTGACACTGAGTCCAGAAAGCCTTCTTCGCATGACGAAGTCGAAGGCAAACGAGTTTAGAAAGAGCGACAGTTCCTGTTCTGATGGTCCGACCTGCAACAGTAGCGGCACCTTATTCCCACTGGGCATCGACGGGCAGGTTGTCGCGATCAGCGTTCGCGTATTGGTGGCAGACGTTACATCCATGAAAGACGTACGATGCGATCGACCATTCCACCACTGAAGAAACATCGTCGGATCAGACAAGCGGCGCTCTTCCCGGTCCATCTCGTCCTGTCCCGAGATCTTCTTGATTGCCTTCAGATGCCGACCAAGGACTTCACTCTGGTACGTCTCGCGGGGCATGAGGTACTGGGGTCGAATATCCTTCCGTATCCAACCAACCTCATCCCAATTTGCGCTCCTTCCTGTGCCGCTGATCCATCCTTTGTCGCTAAAGTCGAACTGACCGATCATGCGGCCCTCGTACAGCGGCAGTGCGACATCCTCGATCCCGGCATCTCTAATCCAGGCATCCCCCTCTCGCGACAGCACGACCCCGGCTGGAATGTCGGCCCGCGGAATTGGCAGGTTGTCGTACGGCGGCTGCGCGCAGCGGAGCCGCCACTCGGTGTGCTGCACGTCTGGCGCAGCGATGCGACGCTCGCACTCCGGATCGAGAGGCGCGATTCGCGAGGGGTCCACACCCAGCTCGCGCCACAGCTCCTCGATTGGCCGCCAGTCGCCCTTGATCCAGCGGCTGTACTCGTCCGGCCGGTAGCCCTCCGCCTCCCACTTCGGCCGCGGCGGGAAGAGCTTCGAGTCGTTCGTCATGTCGAACTCTCTGGCGTACGTGATCCCCCACCCGTCGGGGCCGTCGTCGCCAAGAAGAACGGAGTTCGCGTAGATCTTTTCGAGGATCTCGAGGTCGCGCCTGGACTGGATCTCGAGGATCGCCTTCGATCGGGGGCTGAAGCGCTCGACTTGCTCGCGCGCGTACGGGGTGGCCAGCGCCTCGGCCGACTCCCAGTCCTCCAGACGCCGGCGCATGAACGCCGTGCGAATGACTCGCGTCGCGCCACCCTTCTCGACGATGACCGGGTTGAACTTGAAGGAGCGATGGATGTCGAAGATCTTGTCGCGGTTCTCGAACCCGAAGAGCCACTCCCACCGGCACCGATCGAGGAACAGGCGTCGCAGATCACCCGTGCCATGGTCGGAGTACAGGCCGGACGGAACGATGAAGCCCAGGCGGCCGCCAGGACGCAGCAGCACGTGCGCCTGCTCGAGAAAGAGTTTGTACAGATTGAGATCCGCCGAACCCTGATGCCGGAATGGATGCGCAGGATCGGCGAATCCCCGGCCGGCCGCACGCGCACCACGCCAGCGATCATGAAGGTCCGCGCTGCCCCGCCCGCGGCCAATCGCAAAGGTGTCGCCGTCTGCTGCAGGATCGCCAAACGGGCCGGCCGCGGCGCCCGTGAAGTTCGACTGCGCGCGGAAGTCCCCGTTGTAGTCGAGCCACCGCTCCTCGACATCGCGATCGCTGAAGTAGTCGGCCTGACGTCCGATGGCGTCCTGCTTGCCATAAGAGCGGTACAGCGGATCGATGTTGGAGAAGAACTCCTTCGAGTTCGGCTTCGCGATGTCCCACGGCGGGTTGCCGAGAATCGCGTCGAAGCCGGACCGCTCCGCGTTGAAGACGTCTGGGAACTCCAGCTCCCAGTGAAAGAATCCCTTTCGTCGTGAAACGCGGTTGGCCACG
Organism: uncultured Bifidobacteriaceae bacterium; assembly: GCA_964526235.1. Taxonomy (GTDB): domain Bacteria; phylum Acidobacteriota; class Vicinamibacteria; order Vicinamibacterales; family UBA2999; genus MELF01. The sequence continues at coordinate 33,202 of CAZGLC010000014.1, read as the reverse complement.
TCGAGCGTCTTGTCTGGCGATGCCACCAGTGTTGTGGGCAGAGGCGCGTCGGCGATCTCGCCGACCGGCCAGAACCAGCAGGAACACCAGAGGTTCATGGCGCGCTTGAGTGCCTGGTACTCCGCCGACCCCTCCACTTCATCCCGGTATACGCGCGCGCGGTCGCCGGCCGCGTGCACCGGGAGGTCGTGCAAACGCGAGAGCACCGCCAGCGCGCCAGCATGCGCCGCAGATGCCCGCTCCTGGAGGTCCTCGTCGAACAGCGTCCGGCCGCGGAGGAAGGTCTGCAGATCCGGCGTCAGCCTGTCCCGCACGAAGGCCTTGATCGCCTTGGTCCGCGCCTCCTTCTCGAAGTGCACGCCGTTGGTGTGCCCCTTGTCGCCCCCTTCCCGGTTCTTCCACGCCATCACCGGGTAGTGCTGGAACGTGTCGAACCACGCCCCAACCAGGCTGTTGCCGCACTTGATCTTGTGATCGAGGAATGAGAACGGCAGGTCCCGGTCCATCGTCTCGATCCAGAGCGCCAGGCGGCACAGCTCCACCGCCAGAGGGTCGATATCCACGCCGTAGATGCAGCGCTCGACGACGTGGCGGCGGAGGACGGCTTTGAGCCGGGGCTCGAACGTCTCGTCGGCGGGGCGGCACCCGAGCTTCTCGGTCCCGAGCAGCTCCTCGGCATCCGAGGCCGCGCCGCGATCGAGCAGCCGCACGATCGCCCGGTCGCCGGTTTCCGAGATGCGGCCGTGATGATGGAGTGAGGCGTAGAGTGCGTCGGTCAGGAACCGCAGGGCCGCCACTGGGAAGGTACCCGAGCCGCACGCCGGGTCGCAGACTTTCAGTGCCAGGATCTCTTCCGGGGTACGCGGAGTCCACCCAGGGGCGGGCGCGTCGAGATTCGGCTGCCCGTCCGTGCCTTGTGGCGGCGTGTACGCCAGCGGCCTCAGCGTGCGGTGCACGGTGGGAACCGCGAGGCCGGGGCGTGTGTAGAACGTGCCGGACCCTTTGCGCGTCCCGCCCCACCGGACGAGATACCACTCGCCGGGCAGGATGACCCGCGTGACAATCTGCCTGGCCTTGCGGCCGACCGTGTCGTCCCACTCCCGCTGCCGTTGCGCCGTCAGCGTGCCCCTGGGCTTCGAGATCAGCCTGCCGACGAGGACCGCCCGCCGCGCCCACTCCTCGGCGCGGGTGCGCGTGATGAACCGCTCGTCCCCACCAGGCTCAGCCTCGTCCGCGACCGCATCCTCAGGCAGAGCGGCTGCCTCGTCGTCATCCTCGAGCTCCTCGCCGCTACCCTCATCGCCGCCCGCGTCGTCTGTTTCAGCGTCGGCAACATACTCGTCGCCTTCAGCCGACGGGCCGCTCGTATCCTTCATCTTCTCCAGAAGGGTCGCCACCGCCTTGTCGTCCATCCCCTCGAGACGCGACAGCGGCAGCGCGGGCTGATTGCCCACGGCCAGAAAGATGACGGGGTCGCCGGGAGGCGCGGTCTTCAGCTCGAAGTCGAGGAGCCCCTCGTACAGGATGCCGATGTACTCGCTGGAAAGATCCGAGAAGTCCACCGGCACGGACGCCCAGGTGCTGGTCCGGCCCTGCCTGATGCGCACCTTCGTCCGGGTCAGCAGTTCCAGCATGCGGTGCACGTCGCTGTCCGGCAGCAGCAGGTCGTGCTCGAAGCTGGCGGTCTCGAACACGGCCAGCGCGCGGGCAAGGCCGTCGGTCGACTTCGAGTCGCCGGGCTCGAACAGCTCGCCGCCGTACTCGGGCACGGGCAGGTCCGGATGGTGTGAGCCGTCGAAGATCAGCCTGAAGAGCGCAAGCACACGGGGCCACGCGCTCGAGGAGCGTTTCAGCCGGGAGCCCGCGCGCGCCGCCACCTTGTCCAGCTCCTCGCGAAGCCCGGTCAAGCCGTAGGCGCCGTGGTAGAACGCGTTGTCGCGCGGCAGCAGCTTCTCGCGCGACTCGGCAAACAGCACCACGACCAGGCGCATGACGATGCGGACGGCCGCGCGGTAAATCTCGGTGGGATCGACGTCAGCACAATCACGCTTCAGGATGTCGCCGTGCGCCTGGACGAGCAGCTCCACCGCTTCGCGCACGCGCTCGCCGAGCACCGCCGAGAGCTCGGCCTGTCCCTTGCGGCTGTCGAGGATGGCCTGCAGCAGCGCGGGCGTTGCGTCCTTCTTCTCGGGTGTCCACAGGGACGGCTGGAGAAGCGTTCGCAGCGCCGCCACCTGCGGCCCGATGGCGCCTTCCTCGAACCAGAGATCGACGTCCCACTGGCACCAGGCGTCGAAATCGAGGCCGGCGAAGACGAGTCGCCACTGGCGGCCGTTGGTCAGAATCGCCAGTCGTTCCTTACCGCCACGGAGCCACTGGAGCGTCTGGCTCGCCGCCTTCGTGCCCCGCCCGATGCCGAGCCTCGACTCGGTGTCGATGAAGACGGGAAGCACGGCGCCAAAGTCGCCGCGCCACAGGTGATTCGGCTTGACGAGGCCGCCACCGACAACCGGCCGTGCCCATTCCGCGCTCACCGCCGAGCCGCGGTGCCAGGTGCCGATGCCGGCGGTGAAGCCGCAGATCTCCTGCAGCACGAAGGTGGCGAATTCGGCCGCCTTGAGCGTGCCGTCCTGCACCTGCGCTACCTGCCGGCGCAGTTCCTTTTCGAGGTGCGGCGACAGCGGCTTCGCCGGCTGGCTCGCCGAGACGATGCGGAGGCGGGGAGGGTCGAGGAGAAGGCCACCGTGACGGAGGCGGTCCCAGCCGAAAAGGTCGGCAGCTTCGGCCGGACTCACGCACGTTCTCCGGCGGGCAGTCGGATCTCAATCGCGACCGGGAACACCTGCGCGGGGCCCGACATCGCGTAGCGCTTCGGCAGGAGGTACTTCAGGATGCGCTCGCGTTCTTTTTCGAGCTGGTCGCGCACCTCCTCGTAGTGGCGCCGGCGCCGTGCGATCTCCAGCTCCTTCTCCTCAATGGAGCGATCGAGTCGATCGAGCTGGTCGCCCTCCTCGAAGAGCATTCCCTGCCGGCGCTCGACCTTGAGCTCCTCCACCTCGCGCTCGAGCTTTGCGAGCGTGGTTTCCGCGATGAGCGTGGAGACCTCGCCCTGCCGGCTCCGGTAGCGTTCTTCCTCCTGCTGCCGGGCACGGAGGCCTTCCGATTCGACCTGTGCTTTCAGCGTCTCGGTCAGCGACGCAGCGTGTGAGGTCACGAATGCCTTCAGCGCCCCCTCGACGTCCTCGAACACTCTCCTGCCGAGCGCGGGCGATCCCTTGCGGTTCGGCTGAAGCCGGGCGCTACGTACGCTCGCCGGTTCGTGCGTAAGCGGCGCGCCAAGCGTCCCGTCCTTCACCGGGAACGCAACCGTGCGCACCCAGTGGTGAAAGGTCTCGCGCAAGTCGTTGACGGCCAGTTCCTCCACGCTGAGCAGGACGACCGCGTCGGCGCCAGCCGGCACATCGCCGGTTCGGACGGTCCATCGCGACACCTCGTCGCCTGTGCCCGGAAAGCGGCGGCGCGT